>JBEEOW010000010.1:0-121920 GCA_041191405.1 Bacteroidota bacterium | reverse complement strand
CAAATGCATATACAGAATAGTGTAAGACTCAAAAAGTGGAAGAAAAAAACCTCGAAAGAAAAATCTTCCGAGGTTTATATATAAATTTGTAAATAAAGACCGTGTCAACTTTTTTCAGGACTAGTCAAAAACTATAAATGAATTATTTATTCAAAGAAAGTTCATTTTCCATAAAATCAGAAACTTTATCAACATGTTTGTCAAAGAATGTTTCTAATAATTCTTTATCACCATTGTTAAAAATAATATATAAATCATTTTTAGTTGAGTTGTCAATTGGGTCAGTTGATTCAACCATTTTAACATTTGCAAGTCTATCTCCAGCAGGGAAACTATTTAAATTAACAACTGCATATTTATTAAATCTATTTGTTAATGATGAAGTTGAGTCATTTTCAAAGTTTTCTACATCAAAACTACCTTCAAATTTCAAATCTCTGCATTGTACATAAGCATTGTTAATTTTCTTAGGATTTTCCATGTTAGCAATATCACCCATTGTTACAGAGATACCCTCAGACATTACATGGTTAGCTTCTCCTTCTTTATCAACTGAAGAAGTTAAAGTTACAACTGATCCAGATATACTAAAATCAGTATTTAAAGTAAATGGTTTAACAAATAATGCTGATTTTAAAGAGTTAGGATTACCTGTATTTGTATTATATGATGCAGTTAATTGTAAACCAACTTGTTTTACTGAATTTACTGTTAATTCAGCAGTTATTGCAGTTGGCATATATTCAGTAGTACCATCATTATTAACTGCAACGTCAGTGTATTTACTTATTGTTAAAGTTGCGTCGTTAGTTGTTTTAGTAGAATCACTTGGGAATTGCATAACAATTGTAGTAGCAGTTGCACTATCAGCTTGTTTGTCCCAGTTTTCAGTTGTTTTGTTCCAGATATAAGTTCCTACATTGCCATTAAAATCAAATCTTTCTTCAGCTTTTCTACCAAAAGAAATTGTATTGTTGCTTGGCAAGAAAAAATCTCTGTATTCTTTAATTTTCAAAACAATTTTCTCTTTGTTGGTTTCTTCAGCTAATCTAAATGGGTTTCCAGTAGCACCTGACATTAAATTATCCATTGACTTAAGTGTTTCAACACCTTCCGATGATGTTAAATCAACAATGTCTGTGTAAGTTCTTTCAGCTGATGAGTTGATTGTTGTTGTTGCTTGTTCCTTAGAAACTGTAGCTGTTACATTGTTTTCTTCTTCTTTCTTCTTTCCACAAGAAGAAATTCCAGCAGCAATTAATGCTACTAAGCTTAATTTTAAATAAATTTTTTTCATAAATGATAGTGTTTTGACTATAGTAAAAGCAATATCAAAATAAAAATCTTTATTAACAAATATTTATTGTTTTATTTTTTCAAATGAACCGTTACATTAACCCACTAAAACGAAATATAAACATATTGTAACAAAACTTATTGTTATAGTTATATTTTTTATCAAATAAAAAAGGACTTGCAAAGTGGTTTGCAAGTCCTTTAAAATACTATTGATAATGAAATATTATTTTCCTGTTGGAGCACCAGCCCCTAAAATTACCACTTCATAAATAAGAACTGAATTGGGAGGTACAATTCCATGCTGCCCTCTTTCGCCATAGGCTAAATATGATGGGATTAAAAGGATGCTTTTTTCTCCAACTTTCATTGAAGTTATTCCATCGTCTAAACCTTTAATTTGCAAACCTACGCCTAATTCAATTTCAAATGGCACTTTTTTCTCAACTGAACTATCAAATGGCTTTTCACCTGCAAGTATAATGCCTGTATAATTCATAGTAACCAACTGACCTTTTCCAACTAATTGAGCACCTGTACCTTCAGTTAACTTTACTTTATATATCCCACCTTCAAGTTTTTCAGCTGTTAATCCTTTTGAAGTTAAGTAGGCATTAATTGCTTTGTCATCTTCAACTTTTTGTGCTTCGTAATGGGCAAGCTTTTCTTTTTTGAAGTCTTGAATATTTTGTACTTTATTCAATTTTACTGTAAATTTCAACAAACTGCCTGGTTTTATGTATGCAGGTAAAGGTAAACCTCCTTTTTTTACATTAAACATTGAATCTGCTTTCACTAAAAATGAAGCACTATCTCCTTCTGACATTAAACTTAAACCTTCTTCAAATGAACCTTTAAAGGGTGAAGCATTTAATGGAAATCTTAATGGACGTGGTTTTCCATAAGTAGTTTCAATAATTGAATCCTTATGATTTTTAATCGTGAATGCCACTGTCACCATATCACCCGCCTTGGCTTTTACACCTTTTTTATTCTGGGTAAAAAATTTATATTTCAAACCTGATGGAGCTGTGGTGTAATCTTTTTGTGCATACGCACCTATTGAAATAAGGGCAACAAATGCCGAACAGAGGTAGTGTTTTTTTAAATTCATCTCTTATTACTTAAAACTCATTATTAATTCAATTTAAAAACTCTATGATTACAAGCGTTTTACAATTAAAAACACTTCATTTTAGGGTTATAATTTTTTCATTTTACTGCTCTAAATTAGAAAATTTCACTGTGATTAGTATAAATTTTATCTAATTTTTTACAGTTTAAAAATGAATTTGTGCAATTACGTATAAAAATAGTACAAGGTTTCAATCGAACATACAAAAGTTGATTTCAATAATATAAAATTATAATGCTATTTTTTGGGCTTTAAATATCAACAAAAAGGCATCAGTATATCTGATGCCTTTTTTGTAATATATTTTAAACTTTAGTTTAGAATTTAATTCCTAAATCAAGTGAAACATAAGCAGTTTTTGCTGTGATTGCATCATTTACATCAACCGAGCTTTGTGCATTGGTGTTATATTTAGCTCTATAATTTATTGTATTAAATAAACCTCTGTTATAGCTTAAGCCAAAAAACGCAGCTGTTGCATCGCCTAATTGCCATTCTAATCCTGCACCTGCTAATAAAGATGCGTCAAAAAAGAAGAACCCTTTAGCTACTTGTGTTTCGAAAGGTTGAGATTGAGTGCTTGCTCCTTTGTTTAATTTTTCAGCAATCTTAAAATCCAAGGTTGGACCTAACTGAAAATATAATTTCATATCGTCAGCAATTTCGTTAGTATATAACTTTGCTGTTAATGGAATTTGTAAATACTGTAAGTTGTAATTGTATGTTCCAGAGGGTACATCTTTGTAGGCAGTATTTGATAATTCCCATTTAGTATTTACTGCACGTACATTGTAAGTAATACCGGTGCTAAATACAGCATTTCCTTTCCCAAAATCTAGAATTATACCAGCTTTATAACGAACAGCCACTCCATTATTTGTAACATTGCTGTAAGATGAAGCTAAGTTTGTAGTGTTTGTAGTTAGTCGTGTAAGCGAAAGATTGGGTGATAATGTTAAGCTAACTCTAATATTTTTACTTGATTCTTGGGCAAAAACAGAAGAAATTGACAATAATATGCTGAAAACAGCGAGTACAGTTTTTTTCATGCGTGTAAATGTTTAATATTGTTACCGTGTAAAGATATAAAAAATGAGAAAATATTTAGTAATCTTATTAATTTGTTCAGGATTAAGTGCCTGTAAAAAATCAGACTGCGAAAATGCTCCTTCTATTAGTAATGTAGAAGTAAATGTAGAAATTGAGCGTTTAGACCAATTTTTGATGACTAATAAATCAAAAGATAAGATTAATCAGGTCATTAAAAATAATCCTTTTTTAGCCGAAAAATATTTTAATATTAAAAAATATCCTAACGATTCGTTGTTCGTAAATCCATATTGGAACATTATCAGCAACAAAGGTATGGATACTTTATACGCTCAAGTGCAAGAAACTTTTGGAGATATGAAGGATATCAAAGCTGAATTTGAAGAAGCTTTTAAATATATAAAACATTATTATCCAGATTTTAATCCACCAAAAATAAAAACTATTGTAACTGGATTTAATGCACCTGAATTATTAGTAACTGATAGTTTAATTGTAATTAGTTTAGATTATTTCATAGGGCCAAAAGCAAAATATTTACCTCAAAGTGAAGGTCAGTTAATACCAGCATACATATTAAAACGTTTTCAAAAACAATATTTAGTGCCAATGGTGGTAATGTTGATTTCGAATAAATACAACCAAGTAAATATGTTGGATAAAACATTACTTGCAGAAATGATTTATTATGGAAAAGCATATTATTTCACAAAACAAATGTTGCCTTGCCATAGCGACACACTGATTACTGGTTATACAAAACAAGAAACTATTGATATTGCTTATTATGAGGATGTTATCTGGGCAAGTTTAGTTCAAAACAAAGCTTTGTTTAAAGCAGACCAATTGTTAACACAAAAAATATGTGGCGAAAGTCCTAAAACATACGACATTGGCGACAAATGCCCTGGTAGAATAGGAAGATGGGTTGGTTGGAGAATTTTGAAAAGTTATAAAGAAGCTAATTCAGACCAAACATTAAATACTATAATGGCCGAAAAAGATGCAAAAAAATTATTTGATGCATCCAAATATCGTCCAAAAGGTAAAGAAAAAGCTGAAAACAAATAGATGGCTCAAATATATACACTTGCTCAAAGAAAGTATTTAACCTTAGGAATTATCATATTCTTATGTGGTTTCTTATTGTATGCCTTACGAAATATTTTTTCGGCAGCTTTAGGGGCATTTATTCTTTACACATTATTTAAGCCATTGTATAAATTATTTACTGTTAAATTTAAATGGGGTAAATCCTTAAGTTCATTAGCAGTTTGTTTATTAAGTTTTGTATTGATAGTAATGCCATTACTATTATTTAGCTGGATGATTGTTGAAAAAATTAATGAAGTTCGACATCAGCCAACTGAAATAATGTTGTTAATGAACAAATTAGAACAACTTGTTGGTAAATATTTAACCAATACTGATTTTATTGAGGAAACATTATTGAATATTCGAAAATGGAGTATTGAACTAATTTCAAGTGTTTTATCAAGTACTTTTGATTTGTTCTTGATAGTTGGTTTAATGTACTTTACATTATATTATATGTTTTATCATCATAAAACATTCGAAGAAACATTAATGAAGTATGTACCTTTTTCTCGTGAAAACAGTATAAGGTTTGGTAAAGAGTTAAATAGTATTGCTATTTCAAATATTATAGGTCAAGGATTTATAGCATTAGTTCAAGGTTTTTTGGTAACCATAGGATTTTGGATTTTTGGAATTAAGGATGCGATATTTTGGGGAGGAATTTCAACCTTTCTTTCATTTTTGCCACTTGTGGGTTCTCCCCTTGTGTTTGTACCTACAGGTTTGATATTAATGGCTTATAATGATTATTTTGCTGGAATTGGAATTATAGTTTGGGGATTTGCCTTAGTGACAACGATTGATAATGTAATGCGATTCTTTATCAATAAAAAAATTGCAGATACACATCCTTTAATTACAGTTTTTGGCGTGGTTATTGGTCTGCCAGCTTTCGGAGTATTAGGATTAGTTTATGGTCCTTTCTTAATTTCCTTCTTTATGTTACTAGTTTCGTTATATGAAAAAACTTATATTGATAAATCTCACCATGAAAAATCTACTATCTATTAAAACATTAGGCTTTGCTCTAATTATGATTTTGAGTTTAAATTCACATGCTCAAAATGTTAAAGTAATTAAGTTAAAAGAGTTACAAAATATTTTAAATCAAAAATCCGATTCAGTTTTGGTGGTAAATTTTTGGGCTACTTGGTGTAAACCATGTGTAAAAGAAATTCCTGACTTTGTAAAATTACAAGCAGAATTGGCTAATACAAAAACAAAATTTGTGTTTGTAAATGTAGATAAAGCTGAAGATGCAAACACTGTAGTTGCAAAGTTTGTAAAGAAGAAAAAAATGCAAGGTACTGTGCTTTTGTTAGATGACCAAAATGCAAACTATTGGATGCCAGCCATTGACAGACACTGGGGAGGTAGTATTCCAGCAACTTTAATTTATAATCAAGGTAACAAAAAACGTAAATTTTTCGAAGGTCAACTTTCAAAAGATGAACTTAAAAAGTTGATTGAAGAAGTAAAATAATTTGAATCAGAATTTTCAGAATTAAAGGATTAACTGAATTTTGCTAATTCTATAATTCAGTTAATTCTGATTCTAACATAATTGAATTTTTTTTACATATACAAAAAAGCCTTCTGAATTAACATTCAGAAGGCTTTTCTACTTTTTCAGTATTTAAAAAGATATATATATTTAATTTTCTTCCAAACATTGTCAAATATTGTAACTTTTGAAGGTCTATTTTGTGAATCAAATTCCCATTTTAAAATTAATTCTATTACTTTTTTATTTGAACTTCTAACATAATATTTTGCAGGCAAGTAATCTGCTTTAAAATAATAATCAGTTAACCTATCTAAATCACCATAATTTAAAACTGGCATCAAAAACCTTCCTTTAACATTTAATGTACTATCAACAAAATTTGTATTGTTTGAAATAAGGTGCTTATTATTAATAAGTTTATATCTAATTGAAGTGCTACCTAAATTACCTGTAGAATTTTCATTGATATAAGTTGTGTCTTTAATACTATTATATAAATAACTATACTCATTTTTGACCATGTTTCTTTGATTATAAGGCATTAATAATTCTCTAGCAAACACCACCCAATTAACCAATTTGGATATTTTATTTGTATTTGTAAAATATAAGGTATCATTTCCTATAAAAACTACTGAATCCTTGATTGTATAAACTATGGATTTATTATGTACTTGAAAATCATCAAAATAACTAATTTCTTCCGATTCAGAGCTAAAAATATTAAAACTTGATTCATCAGTATTTTTTTTCCATTTGCTTTTCAATCTTCCATCAGGGTAATACGAAAACTTGTATAAAGGATTCATATTGGTGTCGCAAACTTCAACTGGTTTGAAAATTGGCACACTTTCAGGATATATATTTTCTTTTGTTGTTTTACAAGAGAAAACAATAAATATACAACAAATACAAATTGCGTAATTAGAAATAAGGTTTTTCATAAAAGGATAATTGTTTAAAACTATTTTGATGAAAAACGATTAAAAATATAATTATTGCATTATATAAAGAGAATTTTCAAATTAATTATTAATCAAATAATATAGTTTTACTTTATTCGTTATATCAGATTTCAAATATAATTTCACAAAAAAACCGCTACCTATTAAAGTAGCGGTTTAGATATTTTCAGTGATTTATTATTAACTAGTCAAGCAATGTTTCTTCAGTACTACTAGTAGTAGCATTTGATGTAATTACATGAATATCAGTAGCAATAGTTTGACCTTCTTCGTTTACTGCAACGCTAAATTCAACAGTATCATCTAGTTCTAGGTCATTAAAATCATATTCTTGCAAACCTGTATAATGGAAGAATATGTTTTTAGGGTTACATCTAATAAATCCAAAACCATTTTTAAGAGATAAAATTGTACTTACATATCTTTTATCTTTATCCGTTAAATCAGTTACTGGAATATCAGAATCTTCGCCAGTTACACTTTGACTTAATGGTGTAGTTGAATAGTTAAATGATTTTGTAAATACTTTCTCTGTAGTACGAGGTACAAATAAGTTATTGATTAACGAATCGTTACGTTTTAAACGATTGTCAATTATTTCGTGCATTGCTTGAGGATAACTTACCTCTTCAAGTAAATCTTGTGCTGTACGAGTTGTACGTGGCGTACCATAATCGTCAGTATATTCAAAATCCCATGAAAGTATCATCACTCTGATTCCCAAGGTATTTAGTTTACGAACTAATGGAACGTAATCACCATCAGATGCAACCAATACAACAACACTGTATTTTTTATAAATTGCTAATTCAAAAGCTTCAAGTGCTAACCAAACATCAATTCCTTTTTCTTGTTTGTATCCGCCTGGTACAGCTTTAACAGGTAAATAATGTGTTGTTACACCTTCCGACATTAGGATATCATCAAAAAGTCTATCATAATATAGTTGGTTTTCTTTTTGACTTGCTTCTTTTGCTGTAATTCTTCCTCTAAAATAATGAGAATCTACAATTTGAGTTAATCTGATGTCAGTGTTTTCTTCTTCTGCAACTCTTTGTCTAATAAAATTGTGTAATCCTGAAATACTAATTCTGCTTCTACGTTCGTGAATGTATGTGTAATAATTGCTTACATGATGAAAGTAGTTTCCGTCGTAAAATACACCAATTTGAGTAAGATTTTTTTGTGATGAATTAGGCATGAACTTTTTAATAAGGGTTGTATAGTTGATTTTATTTTATATTCTATTTGAAATATTCAATCATCGCAAAATACTCATATTTTTCAATATTTAAATACAAAAATTTACTGAATTGTACAATTTTTACTACGTGATTGCAATAATGTTGTTAAATTTTAATGAATATGTGCTTTTTACTTGTATTTGATGATTTGTTTTTATTACAATTTCAACTGTTTTATCAATCAAAGAGTTGAATTTTATTTCATAAAAGTGACCCTTAAATAAACTTTTATTACAAACCCAATCTCCATTTTCTTGTAATAGTTCTACTTCTTTTATTAGAAATTTATTTGATTTTGATTGGCTATGTTTAATATTTAATTTTTTCAATTGGCTTGAGGTAATTACATTTTTGTATCCCCAAAATTGAGCCGAGAATAAATTTATAGGATGGTTAAATAAATCAATGGGTAAACCTTGTTCACTTATTTTACCATTATGGATTAAAATGATATAATCGCTATAAGATAAAATTGTTTCGGGATTGTGATCTGTAAAAATCGTTGTAATATTTTCCTGTTTTATAAAGTCGAATATTATTTCTGATAATTCGTCCCTTAATATAGGGTCAAGTGAACTAAATGGTTCATCTAATAATAATAATTTTGGTGGATTTGCTAATGCAGTACAAATGGCAGCTCGTTGTAATTCACCACCTGATACTTGGGCAGGGATATGATTTGCAATATGTGCTATTTTAAATGCATCTAACAAAAAATTGGTTCTTGTTTCAATAAATGTTTTGGGAAACCTACGAAGGTAGTATTCAATATTTTCTTTGATTGTTTGATTTGGGAATAGTTTGTTATTTTGATATACGAGTTTTATGTCATCATGCCCAGCAACTAATTTTTCAGAAGGCATTAATACTCGTTTTTCTTCAAACCATACTTTTCCAGTTGTAGGTTCAAGTAGACCAGCAATTATTTTTAATAGAGTACTTTTTCCACTGCCACTCGGACCTGCTAAACCAATAATTTTGCCTTCTTGGATTTCAAAATTAATATTTTCAATGGCCGCTTTATTGTCATCATAAGTCTTGAAAATATTTTCAGTTTTAAGCATTGGTTTATGTGTTTTTTTTATAAAACTATTTTTATTAATTGAAGTTTAAAATTAGTTAATCACTTTTAAATAAACCTCTAATTTACTTTTTATTTATAAAAAAACATTTTGATGACTTAGTTAAAACTATTTACATATAGTACATTGCCAAAAATTGCACTTTTTTTATATAGAATTTCTTAAAATGTTTATTTACAGCGTTTTTATAAATACCAAAAAAATCATCAAGTATTTATCAACATATTTTCAAGAACTTTTACACTAGTTATTGTGCTGATTATCTGCGATATAAAATTTTACATGTGGATAATTGTTGAAAAATGTGGATATGTGCATAACCCAAAGTTTGTATTTATCTAATTTGTGAAATATAAATTATATAAGTTACTGATTATCTGCAATAATTCAAATTGGACAGTTTTTAAATGTTTTATAATCAATTTATTAGTTAATTTTACTTAATTATTTATACCTAATCGTACTATTGCATTAAATTCATTTTCCTTTATTGGCACTACTGATAATCTACTTTGTTTAAAAAGGGCAAGGTCAGAAAATTGGTCGTCATTTTTCAATATTTTTAAACTAACAGGAATATCAAAAGCTTGTACAGGTTCAAACTCAACTACTACCCATCTTGGGTCTTCAGGGATTGTTGGGTCAGGATAATTTTCTTTAACAACCTTTGCAATACCTACTATTTCTTTACCAATATTACTATGATAAAACAAAGCCAAGTCTCCAATTTGCATAGCTTTTAAGTTATTCCTAGCCTGAAAATTTCGTACGCCATCCCAAACACTGCGCCCTTGAGATACAAACTTTTCCCAAGAATAAGCATCAGGTTCAGTTTTTATTAACCAATAGTTCATATAAAGTAATTTTAGTTTTTTATGCTTCCAAAAGTAATTATTAAATATAAACACAAACATGTAATCACGCAAATTATTGAATTTAGAAACATTTTCGTTACTTTGAATAAATTACTATTTCTATTCTATGTCAAGATTTTATTCTTACTTAAATACTGCAACATCCTTAATTTCTCAATTTGACGGGAGTGTTCCTTTAGCCATTTTTTTAAAACACTTTTTTTCTAGAGAGAAAAAGTTTGGTTCAAAAGATAGAAAGCAAATATCTGCATTGATGTATAATTACTATAGAGTAGCAAATGCAATCGTTGGCTCTTCTATTCAAGATAAGGTGTTGATAGCTATATTTATATGTGAAAATTCGCCAAGTGAAATTTTAGCATTATTTATACCTGAATACAATTTAAATATCTCTAAATCCTTCAATGAAAAGTTAGAATTAGTTGGAGATAAGATAGATTTATCGAAAATATTTCCTTTTGAAAATGAGTTGAGTACTGTAATTAATAAAGATAAATTTAGACAATCGTTATTGGTACAACCAAATTTGTTTTTAAGATTAAGACCAGGTAGAAAAGAAAAAACGCTTAAATTATTAACTGAAAACCAAATAAATTTTGAAGAAATTAGACCAAACACAATTTGTTTAAAAAATGGAATTAAAGTTCCTGATACTATTTTGATTGACAAAGATTATGTTGTACAAGATTCGAGTTCACAAAAAATTGGTGAATTGTTTGCTCCATTTTTAGTTCAAATGCAAAAAGAGTTAAATGTTTGGGACTGTTGTGCTGCTAGTGGAGGCAAAAGTATAATGTTGTATGATCAAAATTTAAAATTAAAGTTATATGTTTCAGATATACGTTCCTCTATTTTAATTAACCTAGAAGAAAGATTCAAGGCTGCAGAAATAAAAAATTATACCAAATTTGTTGCTGATTTAACTGAAAAAAAGCTCACATTACCCTTAAACAAATTTGATGTAATTATTGCTGATGTTCCTTGTACAGGAAGTGGTACATGGTCACGAACTCCAGAACAAATGTATTTTTTCAATTCCAATCAATTGAATAATTTTGCATTAAGACAAAAAGAAATAGCTATCAATAGTTTACAATATCTTGCTCAGAATGGATTATTAATTTATATCACTTGTTCCGTATTTAGTAAGGAAAATGAAGAGATTGTGTCTATTTTAAAAGATAAAAATATGGAATTGTTACTACAAGAAACCGTTCAAGGTTATGAAGATAAAGCTGACACTTTGTTTGTTGCAATATTAAGAAAAAAATAAAGCCTTTATTTATCTAAAGGCTTTATTTTGGAAAAATATTTAAATAATCATTCGTTGTTTAGCTTTAACCAATAATTCAACGGAATTTTTAACATCCATTTTTTTGTAAATATTGGTTTTATGGGTGTTTACAGTACGATCACTTATAAAAAGTTTTTCGGCAATTTCTTTACTACTACTACCTAAAGCAAGTTCTTTTATAATATCAATTTCTCTTGCTGTTAAATGCGAATCATTTGAATCAGATTTATAGTTTTTATTAACTACTAAATCAATTAATTCAGGAGAAAGAGCTTTGCAATAGTATTTACCTCCATTTAATACAGTGTTGATGGCTTCAACTAATTCTTCTTTTTCTATACTTTTTAATAAATAGCCATCGGCACCTGCTTGGTCAGCTTTAATTACGTATTCTTGACTTTCATTCATTGAAAGTATCAATACTTTTACCTGAGGGTACTTTGCCTTAATTTTTTTCGTAGCTTCGATACCATTAATAGATGGAAGATTAATATCCATCATAACTAGATTTGCATCTAGCTCACTAGTTAATTCAATAGCCTCAATACCATCTTTAGCTACACCAACTACTTTAAAACTTTCTTCTTTTGAAATTATCATTTTAAAGCCATCTAAAACTAATTGGTGATCATCTACCAAAAGAATTCTTTTCTTTTCCATATTCTTTATTATCAAAACAAAGGTATTACAACACATATTAAAGTTCCTTTGTTAGGAACTGAAGTTATTTCAAAATGAGCATTTATTAACTCTGCCCTTTCTTTCATATTGTTTAAACCATTAAAAGGCAATGGTTCTTCTATATTATTAAACTTATTAATTTCAAACCCTAAACCATCATCTTTAACTTCTAATATTAATTCATTGTTTTCGGAAATTCCTAAAAATATATGAATTAAATCTGCATTTGAATATTTTATAGAATTATTCAGAGATTCTTGAACTATTCTATACACAGAAATCTGAATATTGGTATCAAGCTGTATGATTTCAATCTCTTTATTATACTCGAATTTTACATTAATAGTTTTAGGAATTAAATTAATTAAATTTTCTATTGCATACACCAGTCCAAAATCTGCAATTACAGTAGGCATAAGGTTATTCGAAAGTCGTTTTACTTCAATTACTATTTGATGTAAAATATCTTTAGCCTTTTGTTGTTGTGTTTGTGATTCTAATGAATGAGAAGTATCAATAACTTCTAAATTTAATCGAGCTGCGGTTAGCATTTGGCTTAAGCCATCGTGTAATTCTTTGGAAATCCTTTGACGTTCTTTTTCTTGCCCATGAATAATTAATCCTAAATTTTTTTGTTTTAATTTATTTGCAATTTCTTTTTGCTCAAGCAAATGAAGGTTAATTAAATTTTCTTTTTCTATTATTTTATAAGTTATATCTACAACTCGAACTAAATCATAACATTTATCCAGTACTTTGATACGTTTTATATGAATCGCACCCCAAAATACCTTGCCTTTTAGTGTTTTATATTCAATTTCTGATTTCCATTCACCTTTGTCCAATAAAGCATTTTCAACTTCAATTTTACTGCTTTCTTCTATTGGATTATTGTGCAAATTCATCCATTCGATGTTTTTAATTTCATCTTCTGAATTTGCTTCAAACATAGTTATAGTACTTTTGCTGCAAGCCAGTATTTCTTTTGAAATTGAGTCAGTTAAAAATAATGCATCAGGAGACTCTTCAAAAATATTTGTGAGTAATATATCTCTAAATTGAATATCCTTTTCAAGTTTCTTTTTTGCAGAAACATCAAGTCCGGCAGCAGCTACACCAATTATTTGAGAATTTTCATTATAAACAGGATTAAAAACTATCTCGTAAAAATATTCATCACCATTTTCATTTACAAGATGTCGTTCGTAGGTTACAATACTTTTAGTTTCAATACAGAGATTAAAATGATATATATATTGTTGAATTGCATCCTTTGGAATATAATCATTTACATAATCTCCTTTTTGAATATCTTTATTTAAAATTATCTTTATTTGATGAGATGCAGTTTTGTTAAACTTTAAAATTTTCAAATCTAAATCTATAAGAAATATAGCTTGTTGAGAACTATCAAAAATTGCTTTTAATTTGGCATTAGTTTCAAAGAGTGCATCTTTTGTTGTGAATTTCAGATAATTAAGATTATATAATATATAAACAAATATCAGAATTGAACAAATATAATTACTTACGTAAAGGAATTTTATGGTTTTTTGATCAATTAGTATTGTCGAAAATTGACCTTCAAAGAAATATGAAATAAATATTAATGAAACAATACTTATGAAAAGAATCAAAAATTTAAGTGTTTCTTTTCTAAAATCTAGTAATAAAAATAAAAATGCCAACAATGAAGGGTAGTATAAACGTATTCCAGTACCAGAAGGCAGGTTGGTTGCAAAAAATGTAATAAGCAAACTTGAGCCTGCAAAGTATAAATATTGTGAAATATTGAAATATTTTAAATTATTGAATATCAAAACCAAACCAAAAAATACACCAACTAATAATGAAGATAATGTCCAAAACAGAGTTTTAATTAAAAAAAAGAAAACAATGATTTGAAAAATTGAAACAAAAATTCCAATAGTAGCTAATTTTGAAAGTATTATGTGTTCTTTAGAATTCATTATTTACAAAAATATATGAGTAAATGAAATTAAGAAATTTTTGTAACTATAAAATCTAAATTTACTATTTAATACTTACATAAAACTTAAATTTATTGGGTATTAATTTAATAAACCAAGCTTAATAGCTTCGTCAAGAAGAACATTTTTGTCAATAGGAACTACGCCAACATGCTCACAAACTATTCCTCCTGAAAGATTTGAAAGTGAGGCAATTAATGAATCTTCAACTTGGTTTGCTAAGCATAAGGCTGCTACACTCACTACAGTATCTCCAGCACCTGAAACATCAGCAATTTCTCTTTTGTGTGCTTTATGATGGGTAGTTTTGTTTTTATCAACTATAATCACTCCATTTTCTGAAAGTGTTACAAGCACTTTTTCACATTGTAATTGATTTTGAAGTACTTGAGCAGCTGAATAAAGTTCATCAATTGTCGATTTATTATCAACCTCAATTTTTAAACCTTCTCTTAATTCTTTTAAGTTTGGTTTAAAAAGTGTTACACCATTATAAAATAAAAAATTACGTTTTTTAGGGTCAACAATTGTTGGTATATTTTTGAGTTTAGCTAATTCAACAGTTCTTTTTATAACATTGACTGTGATATTTCCTTTGTCATAATCCTCAAAAATGATTACATCAATATTGTCAATTAGTTTTTCAATATTTGATAATAATTCATTTTCTTCTTCTTGATTAATGTTTGTATCTATTTCAGAATCAATTCGTAACAAATGCTGAGCCGAAGCAATTACTCTATGTTTAATCGTGGTAATTCTATTTTTACTTATTGAAATTCCAGCTTTACTTAAGCCTTCTTTTTCTAACAAATCATAAACAATTTGCGATTCTTTATCGTCGCCCAAAACCGAACACAGAATTGCATTTGCTCCTAAGGCTTTTATATTTAATGCCACATTTGCAGCTCCACCCAATCGATATTCTCTGTTTTGTAAATTTAAAATTGGAACGGGTGCCTCCGGAGAAATTCTATTAACATTACCCCACAAATACGAATCAATCATTACATCACCAATAATGAGTACATTTTTATTGTTAAAATTATTAAATAATGATTTTCCGTTTGTCATAAAGCAATGATGTGAAATAGAACAGCAATTTCTGATTATTAATTTAAATAAAAAAATTTTAGTGCTTTAAAACAATCTATTTGAAAAAACATAAAAAAAGCCCTGAAAAAATCAGGGCTAAAAGATGAGTGGTAAACCTATATTTTTAAAAACCAATAATTTGTTTGTGTATAAAAACGAAATTAAACCTTAAAACACTTCGTTTATAGTGTAAGTTGCACCTCTAAAATCAAATTTATCGCCTTTTCTTTTACCTTCAATTGATTGGTATAGTGGAGATTGTGTTGAAATAGCTACAAAGTTATCTCCTTCGCAGTTAATTTGACCTAAACTAATACTGATAAATAAGTTTTGTGCATTTGTAAATACAACTGAACCAACTCTTACAATATCAGTTTCTACTTCAGGGTTAATTCTGTTAAGTGCTTTTAAACCCGTTGATGCATCTCTAAATTTGATAGCATACATATCTCTGTCTCTGTGGCATTGTTCTTTAAAAGAATCACCATTTTCGTCAGTTGAACTATCTTGATCTAAAGCACTTTCTGAAGCACTTTCCATTGAACTTTTTGCAGCGTTTACAAGCTGAGTTTGAAGTTCAACACATTTTGCCCAAAGGCCTCTTTTAAGTTCAACTCCTGTTAGTAATAATTCGCTCATCTTTGTTTTGGTTTTGGTTTTGGTTTGGTAATTATTGAGTTATTGCAATCTTAAATATCCTTTGTCTTCTATTAATTTATTGAATGGTTCATTTTGCAAGTGCAACATGCCATCTAAATCAATAAAATCTACATTATCACAAATTTGTAAGGCATAACTTAAACCTACTGACGATTCGACCATGCAGCCAATCATGGTTTTTAATCCTAATGATTTAGCTTCTTGAAGCATTTTTACACCTTTTATTAAGCTTCCTGTTTTCATTAGCTTAATATTTATACCATGAAATTGTGGTAATAAATAGTGTAAATCATCTGCATTGGTTATTGATTCGTCAGCAATAAGTGGAATATCAATTTGAGGTTTTAGAAGTTCATATTCATTTACTAATTCAGAAGCTAGAGGTTGCTCTAACATAATGATTGGTAAATGTTTAACTTCATTTCTCCAAGCCAATATTTCGCTGGCAGTTTGCCAAGTTTCGTTACCATCAACCATTAATTCTTTGTTGGGTAACAAGCGATGCACTTCTTGCAACAGCTCCACAGCATTTTCTTTATTAACTTTAACTTTTATTCTGTTAAATCTCAATAAATTATGCTTTTGTATAAATTCGTTCAGCTCGTTTACAGGCATAATTGGAATGCTAAAAGCAGTAGCCAAAGGTTGCTCTAAAACTTTTATATTGAGAAATGTTGCAAGAGAAACATAATTTTTCTTACAATAGAAATCAATAAAAGCTGATTCTATTCCAAAACGTAGTGAATTACATACTTGCTGATTGTTGAGGAAGGTTGTCAATTCGTGAATTGTAAACTGATTTTGTAACCCTGATGCTAACAGATGATTAAATTGTTTAACAACCAATTCTGGAGTTTCATTGTATCTAATGTTAGGGGCAACTTCGCCAATACTTTCAATATTGTTTTCGAAAATCCGAATAAAAAAATTTATTTTAAAGTCGGATGCATTTCGAGCAATTTTCCAAGTATATTTTAAGCTTAGTTTTTTTTCCTCAATAGTGTAGCGTAATGTCATCTCATACTTTATGGACTTTGAATTATGTGTCCTTATTCGACGAAATGGAGTTAATGGTTACAGAAAATGATAAAAAAATATTTAAACTGCCTTTAATTAAAAGCCAGTTATATTAAAAATGATGTATTTCTCAACAAATTGGTTGATTTTTGAAGGAAAAATGCAATAAAAAAAATTTCGAGAAAAGCGACTTTTGTCAATTTTTATCTTTAATTTATAATGTTAGAAATTATTTTTCCAAAATAAAATCTCCTAAAATATCACAATAGTTAGTAAACCCAAGTTGTAAAGGCACAGTTACATGGTCAGCTCCAGCAACTCTATGTGCTTCTTTGTATGAAGCTTGATAATGTCCATAAACAACTTCTCCATGGGTGTTGATATTCAAAAATTCATCATCAATACCATGTAACCAACAAAAAGGAACTGTTACTTCTTTGATTTTTTCGGCGTTTTTAATTTTTAAACTTGTAAAAAACTCACCTGGCATAGCCAAACCTGTTCCATCTTGAACCATAGTTTCTGCAGATGCAAATGGTGATTCTAATATTAATTTACTAGGTTTCATAGAATATTCATCAGCACACATTTTTGTTGCAGGTGCCGAGCCCATACTATAACCATACATAATCAATCTATCATTAGATAATCCTTGATTTTTTAACCATAGTAAGGCGGCATCAACATCAGCATATAAACCTTCTTCTGAAGGTTTCCCTTCCGACATTCCATATCCTCTATAATCAATCATTAATATACCAAACCTATTTTTGCCTTTACTATTTGCCAACAACTTAGCTCTTTGCCAGTAAAAATCCATGTGGTCACGATTTCCATGACAATACATAATTACTGTATCTGTTTTTATTTTTCTAACATCTCCTATGTAAATAGCATAAATTTTAGTTGAACTACTTTCATTTGCAGCTTTAGAGTCTAAAGTAAAAATATGAATCATTGTATCATTGATAGCAAATGAATTATCTACCCTAAAATTTAAATATCCATCATAATTATCTAATTTATAAGAACTTAATTTTGAATTATTAAACAAGTTATCATCCAACCTTAAACATCCAGTAAATAGAATGATGAAAATAATGTATAGTAAATTTTTCATAGCTTAAAAATTTCGAGTGTAACCAATATAAACCCCGAATGCTCCATGCGTACCGAATGGGGTTTTATAATCAACTACTAATTTTTGATTTGTTAAATTTGGAGCAATAATTTTAGTTTCTATATTAAAACTCCATTTTGCTCTATCAAAAGTATGCCCAAATTGAGGAACAAAAATCCACCTATTAGGTTGATTTACATTATATTGCCTTTTTGAACTTAACTCTAACCAATTGTCAAAACCAGTATAAAAGTAATTTCCTTTTTTCCCATATTCCCAAAAAGTATTGATACTAAGTTGAGGATATATTTTATAAGCATCTGTATTTCTATATATTATATTTACTACAGGCGATAAACTAATTCCTGGTACAAATTGCTTTTGTTTTAACACTTGTTTAGTGATTCCTAATTCAGTTTGAAAATTGCCATACAATGCAGACGTAACATTAACAGATGCAAAACCAGTTAATGAGGTATCTAATCCATAAGCATAGGTAGCATTTAAAAATGGCACAGGAATAGTAAGATTACTAAAACCAATTAAAGGACCACCGAATGATACACTTGCTGCTTGTTGCTTGTATTCAAGTGGTTTTACAAACTTACTTGGCGAACAGTAATTGAACAATAGAATACTTAATGGATATAAAATGAGCTTTTTCATTTAAAAATCAAGTTTAAACAAATGTATTCAAAAAAGTAAAATTGTACAATTAAACTACCTCACATTTATCACAAACACCAGTAATTAATAAATTTGATTCAGCTACTGAGTAACCTTTGGGTAAATTTGGTAAAGGGATAAAAATATGCTCTAAACAAGTAGTATGTCCACATGAATTGCATTTAAAATGAACATGATTATGTTCATGATGATTTTTTGAGCAATGATGATTATTACAAAGAGCATATTTAGGAGAGCCTTCGTTATCTATTACTTTATGAATTAAGCCTTTTTCAAGAAAACTTTTTAAGGTTCTATATAATGTAACTCTATCGAAATAATCTTTAAGCTCAGTTTCAAGGTCAGCGTGTGCAATTGCAAAATCATGTTTTAAAAAATAAGAAATAACGCTTGATCTACAAGGTGTATTTCTTAGTTTATAATCATCTAAAATTTGAGATATAGATTTTTGCATTTTATAAACCATCATGTAAAAATACAGCGGGCAAGCTGTATTTGGTAATTACCAATTTTTAAGTTGCCCGCTTTTTTTCATTTTAGTCACCTTTGCTTTATCTTTTTTGCAATTATTAGTATGTTCAGTACAACTAAAAAACACAAATGATGACAATAGTAGTGTTGTGATTAATTTTAACATCTGGGGTTGAATTATGGTTTCAAATGTACCAACTTAATACTATATTTAAAACAAAGGTAACTATAAATTTATTATTCCTACCAATTTTGTAGGTGTAATCGTTTTACGTTTCTATAAGCTTTTCTACATTTTTTACTTCTATGTACACAACTGATATTCGCAACAACAACTAAAGTTAAGATGACAATTAGGAATTTTTTCATTGTAAAAATTACATTTTAGGGTGAATTAACTTTAAACCATGTTTTTTAGAAAAAGCAATTTGGGCATCTTCAAATTTATCGTCATATTCCTTTTCTCGTTTAATTAGATCATCTCTATAATCATCTAATTTTTTGTGGTCTTCTTTACTTCTATCTCTAATTGCAATTAATGCTATCATTTTAGGGTATTCATTATCTAAACTAGATTTATAGAAATTAAATAATTCAAGAGCAGCATTTTTGAAATCTGCATCGCCTTCATATGGGGTTAATGCATTTATTTCTTCAATAGTTTTATTTACTAAAACTAATAATTTTCCATGTTCTTTGAACATTTCTTCTTTTGTACCTTTTTCGAAGGTATCATACATTTTCATAAAGCCTTTTACTACTTTATGTTGACGTTTGATCATGTGGTCATTGTATTTTGCAGCTGGGTGACCTCCAGCAAATACACCTAAGCTTAAAAGAAAAAAGCTTAAGTAAGCAATTAATTGTTTAAGATTCATAATTGTGTTTAAATTAATATAATAATTTAAGGTTTACGTTTCATTATTCATGAAGTTTCAAAACTAGGGTATTTTTCTAGATTATTGTTTAATTGAGGAGTTATTTTGAAAAAATATAGATAAGCAATGGTGAATTTAGGAAAAAAACCTACTATTGATGTTGAAGTTCTCTGAACCGAATATATAATTTTTTGAGTCCCGCTCCCGCTCCTCGAGTTCTTCACTAACCACTTACAAAACTGCAAGATACTGTGGCTATTCGTGATTTGCAATCTAAAATCCTTATCTGTGGATTTGCAATCCACATAAACAGTTGTTAATAAAACCATTTGCTACTATTAAGGGTTAAAAATCCTTCGATATGGCTTCTGGATTGCAAATTCTATACAACTGCCTGTATCTAATTGATTTTCAGTTAGCAAAATTGCACCTCTGATACTTCTATATTATATTTTCTAACATATTTTTCTATCTCTTTTAGTTTTTTTAACCTTTCCTTTTCTTCGTTTTTCTCTCTTTGAAAAGGGGTATATGGCTCAACTTTGGTTATCATATTGTAAATAATCACCGCTAATTTATGTGCAGTAGCAGTGATGGCTTCTTTCCTTCCATTTTTGTAAGCTATCTTTTTAAAAAAATTACTCAAATGAGTATTCGACTTTAAACTTCCAATTACATTTGCTGCACTTTTCAATGCCTGCGACAATGGATTTGAACCTCGTTTTGTTTTATTGCTTATAACTTTACCTCCTGTAATTTTTTCATTTGGACATAAATGCAACCAATTTACAAATGCTTTTGATGAATGAAAATTTAAAATATCTCTTCCTACTTCAGCCATAAGCGTTAGGACTGTTCCTTTATTTACCCCTTCTATTGCACCTTCTATTGCAAATAAATCTGTACCATAATATTGGTAACTGTATGTTTCTAAATCTATATTGGGTTTATTTTTATTCTTTTTGGCTACTTTTTTATGTCTTGGTATTGATTCTTTTTCAATATCACTATTTTCTAAATGTATTTTATATTGACTATCTATTTCTTTTTCACATTCTTGTATCAATTGTAGATTCTGAATATACTCTCTATAATGCTGATTTAGTGTAAATAAATATGCTTCATTCCAGTTTCCTTCTAATGAAAGTGCTATTTCTGCTTTACTTTTTTTTACACCTGGCTCCGCTAACATCGCTAAATTGGCAGGATTTCTTTCTCCTTTTAAAATAGCTTCAATTATGTTTCTTCCACTTTTTCCTGTGATATCATTGAGTGCTACTTCAAGTCGTAAATTCATTGACCTTAAATCTCTTTGCATTTGATTTATCAATCTATTTTGAATTTGAATATATTTATCTCTTTGTCTTGAATATACTCTAACATTTGCTACAAATTCATTTGGTATAAAACTGTGTGACAACATTCCTACACTATGTAACCATTGAATCCACTGACAATCTTGAACATCTGTTTTTCTGCCTTTTACATTCTTGGTTTGGTTTCCACAAACTAAAAATACTTCAAAACCTGCCTTTACTAATGCCGCATATAATGTTTGCCAATAATTCCCTGTGCTTTCCATAGCAATAGTTCGCACATTTTGGCTTTTTAAAAATGCAATCATTTCTTGATGGTCTCGAGTATAAACTCCAAAACATTTTACATGTTCACTTCCTTGACCTACTGCTACATAATGACTTCTTGAACCAGCATCAATACCACATGCATTTGGATTGATGATAGGCATTTTTGCTTCCTTTTTCATTTTTTTGAGGTTTAAAATTTGAAAAAATCTTTAGGAAGTGTAATTTTATGATTAATAGTATTCTATAAGGGGTCATTGCCTCCATTGCTTAAATCATAATAGCTCCTGTGAAAGGGGAGCTATTACACTTCTAACCAGAATCCAGAAAGAGTTCTGAACATCAGTTTGCAAACGGCTTTTTACTAAAGACTTACGAATTTAAAAATCAATTTTTAAGTTAAAAACTTCATAGATAGCTTTTTATTCAGTTGTTCTCTCTCTTTTAATAATGCTTTTCGCTTTATTGGGTGAAACCAGAAGAGCACTTTTTATTAACTTTTGTTCTTAATTTTTAAGGTAAGATGTCGAAGAGCGGAACAAGACAAAGTCTCTCTTTCATTATATAATCCTTAGTTACGCTATCGCTAAACTAAGGATAGGTAGAGGATTAACTAATTATATTTTACAAAGGATAGAACACCCGAGAAACTTTAATAGGTATCCCTATACTATTATACTCTAAAGTATACCCTAAATAATATTTTTTATATGTTGATTTATCTCTTATTTCATTGATTTCAATTAATTGTTTTTTTGAATCATATACATAAAATCTGGTTCTTCTTTCAGTGCTACCTCCAAAAGTTTTTAAAGACTTTGAAGGAAGCGCATTTTCATATTCCCAATAAACAGGTTGATCGTATTTTTCCCACAATTTAAAGTCTAAACTATCAATTGCCCAGTTGTCTTTATCAAATTTCAATTTACCATATGGAATTGAAATACTATCTAATAAATTATTTTTATCATAATGATAAACCCAAGTAATAGTATCTCTATATGTTTTTGGTTTAGGCCCAATAATAATCATGCGAGTTACATAACCATTTTTAAAATGGAATATACATCTACCAGCATTCTCTTCACTATCATATACTGAATCTTTAAATGTTTTTTTATTCAATAAAAATGAAATACTATCTATATTATGTTTCAAAATAAAAAGCCTATTGATATAAAAAGGCAAAGGTCCTTTAGGAGTTAAATCATAAAAATCACCAGCATGATAAGTGTTAGTACTATAATTAAAAAATGAATTTGAATCAGGTAAAATTGATTTCAAATTTAATGATTCTGGCAAATTATGTGCATATTTTTGGGCAGTTATAATACCATATTGAGGATCTTTAAATGTTAAAACATTATTTTTAATTTGAAAAACTGATTTGAAAATTTCATTTTTAATATTAAAAATCAAATAATTGTCCTTTTTCTTTACCCAAATAACATTTCTACTTTTAATATATAAATAACCAGGATTTTTATGACCAAGCGAATTAAAAGTAATTACTTCTCCGTTGTCTATAATCCAAGAACCATCTATTTTATTTTGAGCAATTGATAAATTACAAAATTTTATCCAAAAAAAACTAATGAGTAAGATGTATTTATATATATTCATCATATAAACCCCCTTGGGGAGATTAAATTAAGTAATAGTAATTTATATTTATATACCCGCTCCTCGAGTTCTTCACTAACTATTTACACTACTGTAAGATAATGTGGCTATTCGAAATATGCAATTTCGTTTACCTTATTCTTTTTCTATTTTTATCTTTTTTAGATAATTTATACAAGCCTTTATTCGTAAGATTCTTTTTCTATAAATCAAATAGTGTCCGATTAATAATGTTAATCCAGTTCCTAAATAAACATATATAATAACTTCTTTATTAATATATTTAAGAATCCCTAAAAATGCACAAATTATCAATACTAAAATAATTTCAATTATTGCTAAAATTACAGATGTAAAAGCAATTGCATCATAGGGATTGTTTTTATAATTATGAGAGTATATCTCAAAAAAAAGTTGATCATAAAGATTCATTTTTTTCATAAGAACAGTTTTTCATTCATTTCAATTGGCAATAAGCATTTATCCTTTTCAAATATAATTGTTTAATCTCAAAATATCCTACAAAAAAAGCCTCACTTTTCAGTGAGGCTTTGGGCAGGTAATTATTTTAATTCTATTTCTTCACCTTGACCATTAATGAATGTGTATTCAGTAATTCCAAGTGCACTATCTTTATAAAGCTCTACCCATTTCTTATACTTAAAGTACCATTTCAAACGTTTCGAAATCAATCCTTTAGTGAAATGATCATAGAGTAGTGGATGTAAGTTGATTAACACTTTGCTCTCGTTTTGTTTTGTAAACAAGTAGTCTATGTGTTGCTCAATAGTATCAGGTATATTAATTGCCGATTGTATGGTACCTGAGCCATTACATGTTGGGCAAGTTTCTAAGTTAGATATATCTAGCTGTGGTCTTACACGTTGACGTGTAATTTGCATCAAGCCAAATTTACTTAATGGCAGCACCGTAAATTTTGAACGGTCGGAGGCCATTTCCTCTTTCATTTTTGCAAACAAGAAGTTTCTGTTTTCAGGGTTTTTCATGTCGATAAAATCTACGACTATGATTCCACCTAAATCTCTCAGTTTTAACTGACGAGCAACTTCTGTACAAGCATCCAGGTTCACTGCTAAAGCGGTATCCTCTTGATCTCCATCAGCACTGGTTTTGTTACCACTGTTCACATCAATCACATGTAGTGCTTCTGTGTGTTCTATAATCAAGTAGCCACCGTTTGTAAGGCTTACTGTTTTGCCAAATGAAGCTTTTATTTGCTTCTCTATTCCATACTCCTCAAATAATTTTTGCTTTCCAGTGTAAAGCTTAAGTATTTTTTCTTTGTCAGGAGCAATCGTTTTTATGTAGGTTTTTATCTCTTCGTAGATATCTTTATTATCTACTACTATGGCATCAAACCCTTCGTTTAATAAATCTCTTAAAATGGAACTTGCACGGTTCATTTCGCCAATGATCTTATCTTTTGGCCTAGCTGTGCGAAGGGTATTAAAACCATCTTCCCATTTTTTCAAGAGACTTTTGAGATCTTTGTCGAGCTCTGCTACCTCTTTTCCTTGTGCTACTGTACGAATTATTACACCAAAATTTTCTGGTTTAATTGATTGTATCAGTCTGCTTAAGCGCTGACGTTCGTCTTTGTCAGCAATTTTTTTAGAAACATTTACTGATGTTGAAAAAGGAACTAATACCAAATAACGACCAGCTATTGATACTTCGCATGATAAACGTGGACCTTTTGTTGAAATTGGTTCTTTTACTACTTGTACCAAAATATTTTGGCTACGAGATAGCACTCCTCCAATTTTTCCAAATTTATCAATGTCTTGTTCGCCTTTAAAACCTTGCAATTTGTACCCCAATGATTTGTCGCCATTTTGAACCATTTTAACATATTTGTTAAGTGATTTTATTTGTGGACCCAAATCATGGTAATGTAAAAATGCATCTTTTTCATAACCAACATCTACAAAAGCTGCATTTAAGCCTTGTACCAGTTTGGTTACATTTCCGAGGAAAATATCTCCTACAGTAAATGAGTTAGCATTGTTCTCAACGTGATATTCAACAAGCCTCTTGTTGTTCATTAAAGCAATTCTATCACCTTTGGGTGTAGAATTAATGTACAACTCACAATTCAACGTTGATAATTTAAATCTTTAGTAAAATAAACAGAAATAGTCGAGGCTAAAAGTGTGGCTGACTATCAGCACTTTCACTACTTGCCTCGACTTAATATCTTAGTAGAAAACCTCTCTAGTTGAGATTATTTCTTTTTAGACTTGTGTCTATTTTTTCTTAGATTTTTCTTTCTTTTGTGAGTTGCAATCTTATGTCTCTTTCTTTTTTTACCACAAGGCATACCGCTAGTAATTTATATTGTTAATAATTATTTAAGTTCTTTCAAATATCCGTCAACTGTAGCAATAACCTCTTCATTTTTTTCAAGCTCTTTTACTTTGTTAAAGCTTGCAATGGCTTTGGCTTTTTGACCAAGTTCTTTGTAGCTTACACCTAAATAAAAGTGTGCTTTTACATTTTTAGGGTTAATTGTAATCAGTTTTTCAAATCTTTCTAATGCTTTTTGGTATTGATTTGATTGTATAGCTAGTACACCCAAATTCATGATAGCCAATTCGTTGTTAGGATCTTTAGCTACAACTTCACGAAGCAACATAATACCCTGCATTGGGTTTGGTGATGCTACATAAGTCATTGCCATTTTTGATTTTGCATCTAATGCATCAGGGAAATTATCAAGAACGAGTTGGTAACTTTCTCTCGCTTTGTTTGCATATTCTCCTGATTTTTTTTCGTCAGTAGTAAAGTTAAAAGCATCAAAATAGTTATCAGCTTGATGTTCTAAAGTTTTTCTCGAACGCTCAATGCTTAGTGCTTGTGCATAATATTTTGCAGCACTATCAAAACAGAATCCAACTCTGAAAGTTGAAGCAATAGAATCAATTAAACGGATTTTCTTAGATTTTTCTGCCTTAGTTAATTCTGATTTTAAAGCTTCAACAACTTTTTGTTGTTCGGCTGTTAATTCAGCTTTGTGTTCATGAGAATCTCCAGGAGTACTAGGCTCTGAGTGTGATTGCTCTTGAGGCACATCTCTATTGGCAGAATTGTTTTTAACCAATACCTTAGGTAAGCTGAAAATCAACAAAATGGATACTATGCCCACTCCGGCAATAACAATTTGTGTTTTTTTTGCCATCCTAAAATATTGGTTAAAGGTTAATTAAGAATGTACTGATTAAGTACTACTCTTTAATCATTTCAGCAGTTACTGTAGCTTTCACTTTAGCAACAAATTCTTTAGCTGGTTTAAAGCTTGGAATATAGTGCTCATCAATGATGATAGCAGTATTTTTTGAAATGTTACGAGCTACTTTACGAGCTCTTTTTTTGTTGATGAAACTACCAAAACCTCTTACATAGATGTTTTCGCCATTTGACATCGAGTTTTTTACTACTGTAAAAAACGCTTCAACCGTAGATGCTACATCAGATTTCTCTATTCCGGTTTTTTCAGCAATCTCTGCTATTACTTCTGCCTTAGTCACTTTATTTGTTATAATTAAGGTTATGGATACTTATTATTCAGTCCTTTATGGGGGGACAAAGTTAAGTTGTTGTTTTTGAATTAAAAACATTTTAATTAAAAAAATGCTTATTTTTTTTAATTAAATACCATTTCTTTACAATCTCAATCATATAATCGTGTTAGAAAACTCTTTTGAAAATATCATAATCAATTGGTACACAGCAAATAAACGTGATTTACCATGGCGAAATACGCAGAATCCTTACTATATCTGGATTTCTGAAATTATGCTTCAACAAACTCGGGTAAATCAATGTTTGCCGTATTTTAATCGATTTATTAGTCGTTTTCCTACTATTTCGGCGCT
Organism: Bacteroidota bacterium; assembly: GCA_041191405.1. GTDB lineage: Bacteria > Bacteroidota > Bacteroidia > Cytophagales > UBA9547 > JBEEOW01. The sequence goes on along the minus strand of JBEEOW010000010.1, from coordinate 94,672 downwards.
AGCCGAGGCTCCAACTGACGATGTTTTGAAACATTGGGAGGGTTTAGGGTATTATTCTCGTGCTCGAAATATTCATTTTACGGCAAAGCATATTCATGAAAACTTAGGAGGTAATTTCCCCACTACTTTTAATGAAATTATAAAACTGAAAGGTATTGGTCCTTACACTTCATCGGCAATATCGTCGTTTGCCTTTAAAGAAAAAGTAGCTGTAGTCGATGGCAATGTATTTAGAGTTTTGGCAAGATATTTTAATATTGACTTAGATATTGCGCTTGGCTCAAGTATGAAATATTTTCAGGATTTAGCAAATGAACTTATTCCTGAATCAATGCCAGATACTTTTAATCAGGCAATTATGGAATTTGGTGCAATGCAATGTGTTCCTCAAAATCCAAATTGTGAAATTTGTCCACTACAAAAAAATTGCGAAGCTTTCCACAAAAAATTAGTTGATAAATTACCTATTAAAATTAAGAAACTTAAAATAAAAAATAGAACACTTCATTATTTTTGGGTTCAAAGTATTGATAATAAAATACTTGTAAACAAACGTAAAAGTGGAGATATTTGGGAAGGTTTGTATGAATTAGTTTTAATTGAAAAAGAAGCTTCTGTTGAAGAATTAATTATTGATTTACAGTCGATTATAGGTGATAATAAATTAACTTTAACCCAAACTTTTGGTCCAATAAATCATCAATTAACACATCAAAAGTTAACAGCTAATTTTTACATTGTTAATTTAAACAATCAGTTTAAAAATGATTTAAAAACGTATCAAGTGGTTGATGTGGCTGAGTTTGAGACATTACCAAAGTCTGTACTCAGTATTAAATTTTTGCAAAAATGGCAAAAGTAGCATTGCGTAAATGAATTTAAATTGTTATTATTGAGACTTATTAGTTTAATTATTTAAAAAAACCTAAATCTTTTTAACAATGGCTGGAGTAAATAAAGTAATTTTGCTGGGAAACTTAGGAAAAGACCCAGAAATCAGAGTAATTGAAGGAGGTAGAAAAGTAGCAAGTTTTTCGTTGGCTACAACCGAATCGTACAAAGATAAAGATGGCAACAGAGTTGATAACACCGAATGGCATAATGTGCAATTTTGGGGATCTCAAGCTGACGTGATTGAAAAATACGTTAAAAAAGGCAATCCTTTGTATGTTGAGGGCAAAATTAGATCTCGTTCTTATGACGATAAAGACGGCATAAAACGATATGTTACAGAAATTATTGGTCAAAACTTTAGTTTATTAGGAGGCAAACCTTCTGAAAATCAAGGCACAACAACCAATATTAATCACCAAGATGTAAACGGCATTGCGGTAAGCGAACCTTTAAATCCACTAAGTTCGTTGAATACTGAAATTGACGACTTACCATTCTAAAACTTAATAAATTAAACATTGGAACCCAGTAGTATTAATACCTTATTATTTCAAAAATTATTATTAAGTGCCACGCCCAATACTACATTTTATGTAGTTGGGGGCTTGGTGCTTATCATTTTAATATTATTGTCAGCATTGGTATCAGGTGCTGAAGTTGCATTTTTCTCCTTATCTCATTCAGACAGAATGAAATGTAAAACAAGTTCTGTTGAAGCAGATGTTAAAATATTTCAGTTACTTGAAAATCCGCAAAGATTACTTGCTACTATTTTATTGTTAAACAATTTATTTAATGTGGCATTTGTTACATTTTCAACTTATTTAACTTGGCAAGTATTTGGCAAAGAGATAGATTGGAAAATTAAAGCTGTCTTAGTTTGTATTGAAACATTTTTAATTGTATTTGTTGGCGAGGTTACACCTAAGGTATATTCGAACGTAAGAAGTTTGGAAGTTGCAAGAAATACGGTAGGGATAATTGCATTTGCTGTAAAATACTTAAAACCATTTTCATCAGGTTTACTTACAATTAGCCATGTAGTTGAAAAACGATTTCAACGAAAAAACTACACACTTTCAGTTGATGAAATGAATAAAGCTATTGAAATTACTACTAATCAAGAAGAATCATCAGAGGAAGAAAAAGGGATTTTGAAAGGTATTGTAAAGTTTGGTACCATTTCAGCAAAACAAATAATGACAGTAAGACCAGATATTTCTGGTATAGAAATAGATACAAAATTTTCGGATTTAATTAAGATGATAAGCAAATCGGAATATTCTCGAATTCCGATTTATAAAGATACTTTAGATAAAATTGAAGGGATTTTGCATGCAAAAGATGTATTACCTTATATACATTTAGAAGATTTTGATTGGCTTACTTTAATAAAGAAAGAAGTATTTTTTATTCCTGAAAATAAGAAAATTGATGTTTTATTGAAAGACTTTCAGGAAATGCGTGTTCATATTGCTATAGTTGCAGATGAATATGGGGGAACTTCAGGATTGGTTACATTAGAAGATGTTTTAGAAGAGATTGTAGGGGAAATAAATGATGAGTTTGACGATGAACAGAGCAGACCGTACGAACAAATAAATGAAAATACCTATATTTTTGAAGGTAAAATATCTCTTAATGATTTTTGTAAAGAGTTAGATATTGAAGAAAGTATATTTGAGGAAGTTAAAGGTGATTCTGAATCATTAGCTGGTTTAATATTGGAGTTAAATCAAGGTATGCCAAATGTTTCACAAACAATTATTTATCAAAATTTTGTATTTGAAATTACTTCTGCTGATAAAAGAAAAATTAAGAAAATTAAAGTAGAGCACAAGCTAACAAATAATCAAGTATTAGATGAAAAAACTGGTTTATAGTGTAATATTGGTATTAGTTTCAGTCACATTATTTTGTGCATGTATTAAAACTGAAGAAGATTATGTACCTAAGCCTAAAGGGTATAATAGAATTGATCTTCCTAAAGCTGAATACCAAAATATGACTGAAAATCATCCATATAAGTTTGAATTTTCGAAATATGCTAAGGTACTAAATGATACCAATGGTTTAGTAGAAGCACATTGGATACATATTTATTATCCAGCATTTAATTCAGCAATTGAAATAACTTATAAAGATTTAAATGACCCTAAAAATAAGTTATCAGAACTAACAAATATTGCTCACAAACTTACAGCTAAACACCAAATTAAGGCTTATTCTATTTCTCAAACGCCATATATGAGAAGCAAAGATGAAAAGTTAGCTTATTTGTTTAATATTGATGGTGAAATACCTAGTCCTTTTCAGTTTTACTTTACCGATTCCTCAAAACATTTTTTAAGAGGTGCTGTGTATTTACCAACATCAACTCAAAATGATTCGTTAGCTCCTGTAATTGAGTTTCTTAAAAATGATGTTTTACATTTAGTAAATACTTTAGAGTGGAAAAAGTAGTTAATAATTTATCTCACTAAATACGCTGCAATAGCTTTCTTTTCACTTGAAAATGAAATACCTATTGCTACTTTTATTCTTTCATCTAAGGCAAAAGGAGTTAAATATCCTTTTTCTTGAATTTGATTTAGTGCGACTTCAGCACTTTCGTCAAGTTTAAATTCAAGTGCGTAAATATGAGTTTTTGTTTTAACAATCATATCACATCTGCCATTTGCTGAATGTACTTCACTTTCAATAAATGAGCCTAGTAATGTGAAAGTTAGGTGGGTTAAAGCATGGTAATGTAGCTCAGTTGCATTACGCCACAAATCATAAGGAATAGTTGAGAATGCGGTATTTATAACTGAAACAACCTCATTGATTTCATTTGCTCTAAAAGCTTTTAATAATTTTACTACTAAAGGAGTTGATGTACCTTGTTCAACATATCTATAAGCAACTAATAAATAACGGTTTAAGCTATCTTTTACCTCTTTGTTTGGATATTTAAGAGTATAAATTCCAGTTTCTTTGTCATAATCAGTTATAGTAAGATAACCAGTTTGAAATAAAAGTGCTGAAGAATTTAAGTTTTCAAAATTCAAATCTGACAAACCATCTAAATCAGCTTCTACTTCTTCAAAATTAAACTGATCTCTTCTTTTCACTTCATCAATCAAAAATGTTGGCGTACCCGTTTGAAACCAATAAATTTTAAATTCACCAGTTTGCATAAAACTCAGTAACGAAAACGGATTATAAACGGTTTCTTTTCCACCCCATGAATAGCCATTATAAAAACGCTTTAATTCAGCTTTAATATCTTCATATTCTGAACTATATTTTTCAATTTCTTCCGCAAATGTATTGTCTAATTCATTTTGAGTAATACCAACTAAAGTTGAATATTGTGTATCAATGGTGATATCTCTTAAATTATTCAAATCAGAAAAAATACTTACTTTGGTAAATTTGCCAACACCTGTAATTAATAAAAATTCAACATTTTGGTCATTATCTTTTAAAACAGAATAAAATTGTTTTAAAATAGCTCTGTTTTGGTATGCAACCTCAAGATTATCAAGGTAATCAATTACTGGTTTGTCGTATTCATCAACTAGGATTACTACTTTTTTGCCATATAATTCAACTGTTTTGTGAATTAATTCTTGAAAAGCATCTTTCAAATCTGTGTTAAGAAGTTCAATTTTTAAATCTTTACCAATTGCCTGTAATTGATTATACAAAGCTGTTGATAAACCTTTAGTCTCATAACTCATTGAAGCAAATTTCACATGAATTACTGGGTGTTTTTTTGTCCAATCCCAATTGTTTTCAATCCAAAAACCTGCAAATAATTCTTTGCTTCCGCTATAAATTTCTTTTAATGTCGATAATAAAAGCGATTTTCCAAACCTACGTGGACGTGATAAAAAATAGTATTTACCACTAGTCATTAATTGATTAATAATTTCAGTTTTATCAATATAAATATTAATTTTCAGAAATAATTTCTCTAAAATCTTGAATGCCTATTGGGTATTTTCTCATTTCAAAATTGCTTATATTATTCAAATATAAAACTTTCATTTCAAAAATTATAGGAAAAATTTGAACGTAATTTAGGATAAATGTTGCATTGTTTTCAATAAGATTAATTATTCAGTTTCCCATTTTTACATTTCAAAAAATAACCTCATCAAAACACCTAAAAAATGAATTTTTTAGATTAGATTTAAACCCTTTTTGAAAATTGTAAATTATAGTTTGTCAATTAACATGAATGTATCTACTACGCAACCGTTTCAAATTATTTACTCACTTTATAACCACGAGTTTTTAGGTTATTTATTTGAGGCTTATGTGGTTCAGGTTGACGGTAGAGGCAAACTTACTTTCAAGCATCAGCATATTTCTGTTGAAAATGCCGATGATTTTAAAGAAGGTTTGGATGAAACTGATTTTAAACTGATTGCTTTAATGGACGATTTAAGGCAAGATACTATTGTTAAAAAACATAACCCAAGTGGTAAAAAAATTACTGTTGGCGATTTCTTTTTAAAGGTTTTTGATAAAACCAAAGGCGACAAACTTTTACAAGAACAACTTGAAAGTTATGTTGAAGCTAAAAAGAACGCAATCATTGCAATGATTGACGACAAGATGCTTTTTGAAATGGGCTCAGATGGTGAACCAACCCATAGAAAAATCACCATTATGAAGGATAAATGTACTGTTCTTTTTCATTTCAGACGAAATGAAGACAACACACATTATTTCCCAACCATTAAATTCCAAGGAGAATTAATTAAGTTTCAATACAAAAATGCTATCATTATCAATAATAAACCCGCACGTTTATTACTCGAAGGTAAATTGTATAGCTTTGAAAAAGAGGTTGATGGCAAAAAGTTAAAACCATTTTTAAACAAAAATTTTATTGATATTCCACGCAAAGTAGAGGAAACCTATTATCAAAAATTTGTAACTCAACTTATTGCATCATTTGATGTATATGCCAAAGGTTTTGAAATAAAAACCGATCATCTTCAAGCAAAACCTATTATCACTATCAGTGAGTTACAAACTGTTCAACAACCAGTGATGAGTTTGTTTGGTGGAGAAGATACCAATACCGTTACCGAAATTGATGACAAAATAATTTTTGAATTAAGTTTTGATTACGGAAAATATAACTTCAGTGCATCCAATGCTGTACCTGCAACTGTTGAAATGGAAAAAACTGAGGACAGTTACATTTTTCATAAAGTAAAACGCAAAATGCAATGGGAAAAAGAATGTATTCTGTTGCTTGACCAATTAGGATTAAAACTTCGCAATGCTAAATGTACTTTGCCCAAAACGGAGGCGTTTCAATGGATTTCGGATAATACAGTTTCCTTACTTGAAGATAACTTCGAGATTAAACAAAATATTTTACACGGTAAAAGATATTTTATTGGTGTTAGTAGTATTAGTCTGGATATCAAAGAAAACCACGATTGGTTTGATGTAAAAGCGATTGTTAAATTTGGAGATTATGCCATTCCATTCAGCAGAATTCGAAGATACATTGTTCAAAAAAAGAAAGAATTTGAATTACCAAATGGTGAAATTGCAGTAATCCCAGAGGAATGGTTTACAAAATATAGTTCACTTTTTGCCTTTATGGATTCTGACGAAGAAACCTTAAAGAAACACCACATTGCACTTGTACAAGAACTTCAAAATGGAAACTTGGCGCAAGTTACAATGAACAATAAGTTAAAGCAACTTCATCATTTTGAGGATATTGAAGATTATCCTTTACCAGTAAATTTTAAAGGGCAATTGCGACCATATCAAAAAGCTGGTTACAATTGGATGTTATTTTTAAAGCATTTTAATTTTGGTGGATGCTTGGCCGATGATATGGGTTTGGGTAAAACCATTCAAACCTTGGCTGTACTTCAATACGAAAAGGAAACTGGCAACCAAGGAGCATCATTATTAATTATGCCAACTTCTTTGCTATACAACTGGCGTACAGAAGCTAAGAAGTTTGCACCAGAACTGAGAGTATTGGTATATTCGGGAATTAATAGGGTAAAACGTGCTGATTTATTTGCGCAATATGATATTGTATTAACCTCTTATGGCACAGCTCGTATTGATATGGATATTCTTGAAAAATATCATTTCAATTATTTAATACTTGATGAATCTCAGGCAATTAAAAATCCGTCATCGCAAATTGCTAAGGAAGTGGTTAGGCTTCATGCTCGAAATAAATTAGTCCTTTCAGGTACACCAATTGAAAACAGTACCATGGATTTGTGGTCGCAACTTTCATTTGTAAACCCTGGTTTATTAGGTACACAAGCATTTTTTAGAGAGTTTTTTCAAGTGCCAATTGAAAAGCAACAATCAGTTGAAAAAATGAAAAAACTACATGCTTTAATAAAGCCATTTGTACTTCGCCGACACAAATCACAGGTAGCAACCGAGCTTCCAGCTAAGGTTGAGAATATCCGTATTTGTGATATGACAGAGGAACAAAGTAGTATTTACGAAAAGGAAAAGTCGGCAATTAGAAATGAGATTTTGGATGTAATTGACCAAACAAGCGTCAATAAATCGCAGATGCTAATTTTGAGAGGTTTAACAAAATTGCGTCAAATTGCAAATCACCCTCGTATGTGCGATGATACCTATCAAGGTAATTCGGGTAAACTTGAAGAGGTAATTGAAATGATACAAAATGCGGTAAATAATGGTAGTAAAATACTGATTTTTAGCTCTTTTGTAAAACATTTGGCAATAGTAAAAGATTATTTACAAATGCAACATATCAAATATTGTTACCTTGATGGCAGTACCAAAGACCGTGAAGAACAAGTAAATAATTTTCAGAAAAACGAAGCAATTCCTATTTTCTTGATATCATTAAAAGCTGGTGGTGTGGGACTTAACTTAACCGCAGCCGATACAGTTTTTGTACTTGACCCATGGTGGAACCCAGCAGCAGAAGCACAAGCCATTGACCGAGCACATCGTATAGGGCAAAAACGTACAGTATTTATTTATAAGTTTATCAGTTCAAATACTGTAGAAGAAAAAATATTAGCCTTACAACAATCAAAATTAAAACTAAGTCAAGATTTAATAACCATTGAGGAAAACTTTGTTAAATCACTTACTAGAAATGATATAGCTGCGATATTTGAGTAAACTCATCTCAAATCAAAGTTTATTAATTTGTTTCAATTTAATATTAAATAGTTTATATATTTAATTATATTGTGACACAAAATTAACTTGTTTATGAAAAAAGGCATTTTATATATCACAGCAATACTTGTTGTATCAATATTGCAATCATGCGGAAGTAAGAAACAAAATCTTCAATTTGAATCGCCAGATAAATTAACAAAAGTTGAATTAAAAGGTGATAAAGCCAATGCATTAGACCCATGGATGTTAGAAATAGTTATTTCATCAGGTGGTAAATCAGGAACTTTAAAAACTGAATTTCATACTTCTGAAATAGATACAAATTCTGTTAAATTAGTTTGGCAAGAAGAAAATATGGCTGAACTAAAATTAATAGAACAAGACGATAAGGTAAGAACAGTACTTATTCGTTCATCAGCTGATGGGGTGCAAGCACAAGAATTAACAATGCCTTAAAAAAAAGAAACCAGCTACTATCAGTATCTGGTTTCTTTTTAACTATGTATTTTAGAAACACTTACCTTCGTATTTCTACAAAGTTCCCGTAAGTATCATCTACATATTTTTTTAGTTCATAATCATACGCTTTTCTAATAACTACAAAATAATAAATTCCATCTGGTAAGTCATTTCCTTTGGAATCCTTTCCATTCCAATCATTTTTATAAGGAAATACATTATACACTTCAAATCCATTTCGATCATATACTGTTAGTTTACCTTCTCCATTTATATACTCGCTTGATTTGGGATCGATGTAATTATCGATATGGAATACTTCGTTGAGTTGTAATGGGTCATTATTAGGAGAAAATGCTTGATAAAATGATAGTTTAATCAGTTTTAATATTTCTCCAGTATATTCAATATTTGAAAGTGTTGTATTGCCATAAAAATCTCTGACGCTGTTAATTTTGATAGTTTCATTTGGTTTAACTTCGTAAACAAAAATACTATCCTGTATAATTGTATCCTTTGAAATTGACCCTATTGAATAGTTTACCCTGAACGGATTGGTTCCAATTAAGTCAACAGACAATTGGTTTTTTAAATTACTTTTAAGTTTTGCCGCAGGATTTATTGTTAATGTAAATGAATCAGATTGAGCAATTAAACAATTATTATTAAATGCTTTTACCACAAATTTAACAATTCCTGAATATCTAGGTGCAATATACAGCGTTTTGGAAGTAGGGTTGGTTCCATTTAAGGAGTCAATACCATCGTTATTATATAACCATTCATATTTTGTGGCATTTACAATACTGTTCGTAGTTAATATTGGAAGAGGATTGGTGCTACTAGGATTATTTGTGTAGTTTGAATTTCCATTAATATGGCTTATAATGGCTTTACTTACTACTGCTGTATCAACAGTAAAGTTTATATTTGATATATATCCACTTTTGTCAGTAATAGTTCCAGTGTAAGTTCCTGAATCAAAGTTCAATGTATCATTACCTTTTAGTGTAATTGCCGACATTGTTCCAATTTTTAATTGTAATGGCCAATTTCCTCCGGTTGTATTTAGGTAAACTTTGCCAGTAGATACTTGACAATTTGGTGCTGTAGTCGAAATGGTAGTTTTTGCAGTATCTAATGCAACTAAAACATTATTTCCAACTCCAATCATAGGAATACTATCTTTATCAAAAGCTGAAACAGATAATGTTCCTATTCTAGAAATTTTAAAATTTAAATTATTAACGTTAATATTTTTAATTGTATCTCTTTGAGTCCCATTTTGATAATATAAAAAGAATGGAGCATTACCTACAAAATTGATATTCACAGGAATTGAATCATTAAAATAAACAGCACTTGGTGTTGAAATGGTAAACTTACCTTTCCTAATAATAGTTATTGAAGTAGATGTATCACTGATACAACCTTGTGAATTTACGCTTATCACCCTTAAAAAACTTTTTCCTGATAAACCGGCCTTGAATGTAAATGTTGGTTTATTAGTAACATTATTTATTGATAAAGAATTTGAAGGATTTACAATCCAGTTGTAAGTATTTCCATTGGTTGGATTTGAAATATTAGCAATAAATGAAAGTGAATCCTGATTGAAATCATTGTTAATTGATTGAATAATTGGTGTTTCAACTAGATTTACATCCAAATTTTTACTTATAGTATCTGACGAACCATCTAAGCCAGTCACAATTAAAGAAATTGTTTTATTTCCTGAAGTACTATATTTTATACCTTGTGGATTTTTAGAAGTAGAGGTTTGAGGAATTGCTCCATTTCCAAAATCCCAATTCCATGTAGTTGCTCCTTGAGAATTATCTTGATAAAATACAGATGAATCTAAAGAACAAATTGATGTTTTATTAGAAATGAAATCAGCTTTAGCGTTACAAGTATCTACAGTTATTATTGCTTGACTTGTATTTCCTATACACGATTTGTTATAAGCTGTAATATTGTAAGTAGCCTTACCAGCCTTTGATGAATTTCGTAAAATTTGATTAATATATCCTGGTGTATTAGCTAAAATCTCAATCGAATCTGATTGTCCGCCAGAAACATTTGTCATAGTTACAACCCATTTAATTTTTGATGTAATATCCGTTTGAACAATGATATTAGTTGCCGAACCATTACAAAGAGTATTATTATTTGAAATGGTTAGTTTAGGTAATTTATTAACTGTGATATCAATCGAATCTAGAGAAGAGCAACCATTAAAAGTAGCAGTAGCAATGTATTTTCCACTTATTAAAGGGGTAAAGAAAGTGTTATTACTAACTCCATTGTTCCACGAATAAGTGGCTTTTGCAGTTCCATTTGCATTTAAAAGTATTGCTTCTCCTTCACATACTTCAGTTGAAGATGCACTTATATTTATTATTGGTTTTGGATTTACTGTTAAATTAACAGTATCATTTTTAGTACAATTTAATAATGAACCTGTTACAATATATTGCTTACTTACTGTTGGTTTAAATGTAACATTATTGGTTACATTCACATCATTCCAAATTATTGAAGTAGCATTAGAAACTGCATTTAATACAGCGCTTTCGCCTGTACATACAGTTACATTTTTATTTGAAATTGTAATGGTAGGTTTTTGATTTACTACTACAGTTTTAAATTTAGTAATTGAGCAACCATTGGCATCTGTACCTACTACTTTGTAATTTGTTGTTATTGATGGATTAACTACCAAATTTGTTAACAATGTATTTCCATTGAACCATTGGTAAAAAACTGCTCCAGAGGCTGATAAGTTAATATTTGCTCCTTCACAAATGGTGTCGTTTTTTAAGATTATGTTTGGCAATTCATTTACTTTAACTGAAATTGTATCAGTATTTGCACAAAGTGTGGTAGTTTCGGTAGCAGTAACAGTATATTTTTTAGTAGTAGTAACAGCGAAGTTTTTATTATTTATTACACCATTATCCCATGCATATGAAATATTAGCAAGGTTTGTTACAATACCAGTAAATTTAATGGAATCTCCAGCACAAGCAACAGTATTTGAAACACTTGCTTTTACCAATGGAATAGGATTTACTGTAACCAAAATTGAATCTTTTTTGGTACAACCATTTGCATCGGTAGCTGTTACTGTAAAATATTGTGTTTGAATTGGGTCAAATGATTTGTTAGGAAGAACATTTTTATTCCAAGCATAATTTGTTAAAATTCCAGATAATTGATTAACGGCAGAAACTTGCGTTGTTGATCCTTTACAAACTACATTTGGTGTAGCAATTAATTTTAAATTTGGAACAGGATTTACAAAAATTTGAACAGCAACAGTGTCTTTACATCCATTTAAATCTGTTCCAATTAATTGATAGGTAGTGTCTATAGTTGGTTTCACTATCGTATTTGCGAATGAACTATAAATATTTGCTCCACTTGCCTTTAGCAAAACTCCGTTAGAACCAGCACAAAATGATTGATTAGGTGCATCGATTGTAGGTTGAGGAGCTACAAACACCGTTGAGTTTTTGATGTTTGTTATTTTTAAAGTTAAATCGGTAACTGTTAATTTAATTGTTTGGCTACCAGTAGTTGTAAATTTCACAGCCGGAGGAGTAGCCAACGTCGATGTTTGTGGAATAGCATTTGGTCCAAAATCCCATAAATATGAACTATTTACACCAGTTATTGATACATTTGAAAAATTTACAACTGGATTATCAATACAAACTATTTTTTTATTTTCAACAAAATCAGCTTTTACAGAACAACTATCTATATTAATAAATGCATTGGTAGTATTACTAGTACAACCGGCTATGCTTGTTGCAGTAATATTGTATTTTGCTATCAATGAAACAGTAGTTGGGATTCTTAATTTTTGTACAATGTTGTAGTTTAATGCAGGAGATGTTGATCCAGAACTACCCGGAAAATTGCCAATAATATTTAAATCGCTTCCGGTTGTTGTCCAGTTAAATACTGAAGGTGTTGAACTTGATATTGAAATGTTTGTATTTGAACTACTACAAATAGAAGATGTAATTGGACTTACATTGATTATAGGTTTTGGGTTAACAACTATGGTAATACTATCAATACCTGTACATCCATTTAAATCTGTTGCTTGAACTTTATATTTAGTTTGCCCAATTGATGGTATAAAAGCTTTATTGTTAAATACCCCATTATTCCAAATATAACTGAAACCACTTGTGCTAATTGAGGAGCCAAATAAACTTATATTATCTCCTTCACAAATTGGGTTATTGGTTGCATTGGCTTTAATAATTGGTAGGTCATAAACCGTTATTTTGGCTGTGCTTGTATTGCTACAACCATTTACATCTACACCTGTTACAGTGTAATTTGTAGAAACTTTAGGTGTAACTGTATTTGTAACTGAGTTAGGAAGACCATCAGACCAAGTATATGTATTAGCACCACTAGCAGTTAATGTTACATTTGAACCTAAACAAATATTATTTGTACTTGCATTTAAGTTCACTTTAGGTAATGTGTCAACAATAATATTTTTACTAACAGTAGTAGTACAACCAAGAGCTGAATAGTTGTAGTTTACTAAATGTGTACCTTTAATGATAGGATTAAATATACTACCATTAGTATTTGTTCCAGTAAAAAATCCTCCACTTGGTGTAGCAGAAAGTGTAATTGCTTGTGAGCCTAAACAAATTCTATTAATTGGATTAAAACTTACAACAGGATAAGGGTTTACAGTAACTTGCACACTTCCAGATAGATTTGTAGTACAATACTTGTCACTTATTGATGATAAGGTATATGTAGTGGTTGAACTTGGGGTAACTGCTATACTTGCAGTATTAGTATTTGCAACGTACGAACTACCATCGGTAAAAGTATAAGTATAACCAGGAGTACCTGTAAAAGCTAAATTTAGCGTTGCACTTTTTCCTGTGCAAATAGATGTTGCTCCACTTGTAAAAATAGCAGTAGGTGCATCAATAATTGAAACGGTAGCATAAGCAGTTACTTGGCTACATCCTCCAGATGCTGCAATGGTATTGGTAACCATATAGTTATTCCCTGGAGTTGAAGATTTTAAATCAATTACTCCCGTGGTTTTGTCAACAAATAAACCTGAGTAAACAGTAGTTACGGTTTCTAATTTAGCATTTGCACCAAGTGTTGGTATTGGGTTAGATGCATTTTTACAAAAAGGATTTCCGGTGTAACTAAAACTTGCATTGGGCAATTTTGTAATTGTAACTGAGGTGGTGGCTGAGCCAACCCCACAACCTGTAACTGTATTTGTAACAGTATATGTGCCAGGTGTAGATGAACTAATTGATATTGTTCCTTTAAATGCATCAATTGTTAACCCTGATGGAGAAGATGTATATGATGCTCCACTACCTGTATAACTTGATGTTGGTGTAATAGTACTATTACTGCAATATGCACTTTGAGAATAACTAAATGCTGCATTGGGCAGCGGAGATATAACAACTCTTGCTGTATCTGAAACATTACCACAAGTACCAGTAACAGTATTTGTAACTATATAAGTACCTGGTGAAGAGTTCGCTAAATCAACAATACCTTTATTTATATCAACTTTTAATAAAGTTGAAGAAGAAGTAAATGTGCCTAAATTAGCACCATTCCCTAACGAAGGAGTTGGGTTAGTTGCATTTTTACAAAACGGCGATGCATAAGAAATTGTAGCAAAAGGACTTGGAGTTTGGGTAATGGTAGCTGTACCTGAAACTGTTCCAGTACAACCACTAGCATCACTTACTGATTGCAAAGAATATTGAACCCCTGTAGGTCCTGATGTTATTCCTAAATATGGGTTTGTTGTAATACCCGAAATTGTTTTTAATGTTGTTCCTTGATAATAATTTATTGTCCAAGGCGATGTACCAGTAAGAGTAACGGGAATTGAAGCAGTATTACCAGCACAGATTGAAGTACTACCCGACATAGTTGCTGTTGGTACTGCTTTTACTGTTACAGTAATATTTGCTATATCTTTACAATACATTGTTGTATTTCCTAAAGCAATAGATGTAGTTCCAACAACATGATAATTTGTAGTTATACTTGGAACAACTGTCATTGGACTTTTATTTGTTCCATCAAACCATAAAAATGAAGAATATTGTGAACCAGCAGTTAGAGTAACTGTAGTACCTGGACAAACATTAGTTGCACTTGCAGTTAATGATAATTGTGTTGTATTTGCACTATTAGTTACTAACACTACATCATTTGTTAGAGTTGGTGCTGTATAAATTAAATCAATTGGAGCTTTGGCATCTAAATTTATAGTAGTTAAAGCCTTTGCTCCAGATGCATTAAAACTTAGAGGATTTGAAAATCCTCCATTTCCATTACCTTGTAAAATATTAATTTGATTAGTACTTGTGTTTGCAATATCCTGAATGCCATCATTGTTGTAATCATCAATTTTAATTGCTACAGGGTTTGTGCCAGAATTAAAAGTAATTTCTTTTTCAAAAGTCCCAATAGTTTTAGCATTACCTAATATTACCGATACATTATTTTTAGAATTATTAGCTGCAACTAAATCTATAATTCCATCTTTATTAATATCCTTACTATCAATCCCTAAAAATGCACCACTTACTGAAAGTGAAAAAGGTTTACTAAAACTAGTACTACTTAAAAAAATATCCACGCCAATGTCAGTCGTAATGGCAAAATCTAAACCTCCATCTTGATCAAAATCATTGGTAGTTAAAGCTCTAGCCAAAGAACCTCCTCCACCAAATGCGTTTACTGTAAAACTTGCTCCACCTTTGTTTAATAATAAATATAATGGAGCATTTCCACCTGCTGAAGTTACAGCGATATCAATGTTACCATTTAAGTCAAAATCCCCAGCAACTATATCTGTTAAAGCTTTATCTACTGCAATGTGTACAGGTGTCAGAAAACCGCCCTTTCCATTACTTATAAACAATGTTACATTACCACTACCATTATTTGCTGTGGCCAAGTCAAGTCTACCGTCATTATTAAAGTCACCTGAAGTAATAGCTACTGGTCTAACAAAATTAATGTCAGGAGTAAGCGTTAAGGGCAAACTAAAACTTCCATCACCATTTGAAAAAAACACGGAAACAGTATTGTTTGTGCCATTTGCGGTAGCAATATCTATATTTGCATCAGTATTGAATAACCCGTTTGTTACATCTGTAGCAGTAACTTTACCGGTTGATAATCCAAAATTTGATAAACAAACTTGACCATATCCCAAACTTGATATAATCAATGTAAATCCAAGTAAAATAATTTTTTTAAAACTCATTTTATTATTTTTTTAATCTAAAGACATCTTATAGCTCAATAAAGTAACCTTAATGAATACCTTACTAGAGAGTCTTAAATTTAACTATTTTTTGTTAATTTCATTTAGTTAGATATTATTTTTTTCAGTTTTTGATTTTACAACCTATTATTAATCAACATATATTTTATATTTTTTTGATAACATACTTTAAAAGTGTTATAAATTTAAAATATAAAAAACTAATATTTGTTTTACTTCGTTAAAATACAAAATACACCCAAAACAATTAAATTTATGAATGCACCAATCATTTAATAATAGTTTTTCAATGGATTTGAAAAATTAAAAAAATAACAAAAAAGCAATCAAGTTTTAAAACACTTGGTTGCTTTTGTATTTTTTTGAACTCTATTTTTTATCTTGCAAAAACTTTAATGTTGAATATGAAAAATATATATACAGTAATTTTCGGTTTCATTGTGATGCTCGGTTTAATGAGTGCAGATGCTGTAAAACTTAAAAAAACAAAACCTGTAAGTGGGATTACTGTAAGTATGCCTGAGGATTTTTTACCAATGACTGATGATGATATTGCAGCTCGTTTCCCATCAAATAGAAAACCTTTGGCAGCTTTTACAGCCCCAAATGCTAAAACTGAGTTTGTAATTAATATGGCTAATAACTTGTGGGGCAATAGATTAATTGTTTTAAAGGATATTTACAAAGCATCTGTAATGAACCTGTTCCAGAAAGTTACTTTTTTGCAAGACACTATCATTACGAGAGGCAAACGCAATTATATTGTGTTAGAATTTATTTCTGAACAAGAAAATAAAATGGGTAACATGACTAATGAACCTATTAAGTTTTACACACATATTAATTATACTGTAGCTGATAATAGAATATTTATTTTCAACTTTACTACCAGATATCGCTTATTGGAAGAATGGCAGTCTACTGCACAAGCAATGATGAATAGCATAAAAGTAAATTCAGCTGCGGTAAAATTAATTCCAGAAGTTAAAATTATTCCACCTAAAGGTGGAGTTAGCCCCAAAGAAGCCTTAATAATGCAACGTAAGCAAAAAAGTGTAAAATAGTTTTATGCTCGGACACGAATATTTTATGCGAGAGGCTTTAAAAGAAGCTCGCTATGCTTACGAAGAAGGCGAAGTGCCCGTTGGTGCAGTGGTAGTGGCAAACAATAAAGTAATTGCTCGTGGCCACAACCAAACCGAAATTTTAAATGATGTAACTGCACATGCAGAAATGATTGCATTGACATCAGCGGCACAAACTATTGGTGGTAAATATTTGATAGATTGCACTTTATATGTAACCCTTGAACCTTGTGTAATGTGTGCTGGGGCATTATATTGGAGCCAAATCGGGAATATTGTATATGGAGCCAGTGATGAAAAACGTGGGTTTAATAAAATTTCATCTTCTATTATTCATCCGAAAACTACAATCGTCTCAGGGATTTTGGCTGAAGAGTGTCAAACAATAATAAAAAACTTTTTTAAAGAATTGAGATAACAAAAATGCCAACCTAAAGTGAATTTAAGTTGGCATTTTTATTTGTTTTTTATTCAAACCAATATGAATCATCAATATCAGTTACTTCGTCTTTTAACACTTCAAGGTCTTTAATTCTACCAGTTTTGATATCATATACCCAACCATGTATATTGAGATCTCTTTCTTTCCAAGCTTGTTGAACAATTGATGTTTTGGTTAAATTATAAACCTGTTGTGCCACATTTAATTCAACTAACCTATCAGCACGTTTTTGTAAATCTTCAATTAAACTTAGTTCGGGTTTATGTTTAAACGCTACATCTTTAATATTTAATAGCCATTTATTTACCAAACCGTAATTTTGTTTACCCATTGCTGCTAATACTCCACCACAACCATAGTGCCCACAAACGATGATGTGTTTTACTTTTAATACCTCTACTGCATATTGCAACACACTCATTACGTTTAAGTCAGTATGAACAACCATGTTGGCAATATTTCTTTGCTCAAAAATGGTTCCTTTACCAGTTTTACAAATTTCGTGTGGAGGTACTCTACTATCCGAGCATCCAATCCATAAAAATTCAGGTGTTTGACCTTGTGAATGTTTTATAAAATATTCTGGGTCTTTAGCTAATTGCTCTTGTACCCACTCTTCATTATTTGAGAGTAGTTTTTGATACTCTTCTTCTAAATGACCTAACATAGTTTGTTTATATATTTGTTTAATTTGTTTCTGAGAGATGTAATGATTCTTTTATGTTTGTACAAATGGTATGCGCAATTTCATCCATAGGTAAATCATTAGAATCGAAATTGAATGGATTTTCAATTTCTTCTGCAATTAGCTCAATACTAACAAGTACGTAAAAAATAAAAATAGTTAATGGTACTATTGCATATCCAAAATCATGACTAAAAAAGATTGGAATTGTCATGATATACACAAAAATAAATTTCTTTATAAATAGACTGTATGAAAATGGTATTGGAGATTTTTTAATTCTCTCACATGCTCCAATTATATCAGTATATCCACTTACTTCAATGTTTATAGACAAATATTCTTCGTTGCTAATTATTTTTTTATCGTATAAATTTTTTATGTATGTTACTAGTTGATAGGCAATTGCGTTTGGTTTGTGGTTTGATTTTTTTACAAAATCTTTGGTGTATTCACTATTGTCTTCAATTACATTGTAGTTGCTTCTTTCTGATAAATGCTCCACTAAACACAATGCATAATTGCCAATTAAAATTCTTGCTTGTTCTTTTAGTGCTGTGTTATTTTTTAAAAATACAGATAATTTAATAGCTAAATTTCTTGAATTATTAACCAATGAACCCAATAATCTACGTCCTTCCCACCATCTATCATAAGCTGTATTGGTTCTAAATACCAATAAAAGTGAAATCACAAAACCTAACAAAGAGTGTATTGCTGTAGTTGATTTCATTTCAAAATAATGCGATTCAGTGTAAACAATTATGGCTGCATAAACACCCACACTAATCATTATTCCAATTAATTTTCTAAAAGTATCACTTTGATGAAACTTAAAAATTAGTGAAAACCAGTCTTTTGGATTGTAATCTATCATGGTATTGAGTATTGAGTACTGAGTAAAGAGTGCTGAGTACAAAGTATTTCTACTCTGTACTCAGTACTTTGAACCCTGTACTCATAATTATAATTCTTCTTCTAAATCTTCAACAACAGGAATTGCTGTATTTGCAATTGCTTTTGTTTTTTCACGAAGTATGCCTTCAAGTTCAGCCATTAACTCAGGAGTATCTTGAATTAATTGTTTTACAGTATCTCTACCTTGACCCAATTTTGAACCATTGTATGAGAACCATGAACCAGATTTTTGTACTACGTTTAATTCAACTGCTAGGTCTATAATTTCGCCAGCTTTTGAAATTCCTTCGCCATACATAATATCAAACTCTACTACTTTGAATGGCGGAGCAACTTTATTTTTTACTACTTTAACTTTGATACGGTTACCAAGAATATTGTCAGCATTTTCTTTAATTTGACCAATACGTCTGATATCTAACCTTACAGAAGCATAAAATTTAAGTGCATTACCACCCGTTGTTGTTTCAGGGCTACCAAACATAACACCAATTTTATCACGTAACTGGTTAATGAATATACACGCACAACCAGTTTTGTTGATAGTACCTGTAAGTTTACGTAATGCTTGCGACATTAAACGTGCTTGTAAGCCCATTTTGCTATCACCCATGTCTCCTTCAAGCTCAGCTTTTGGTACAAGTGCTGCTACTGAGTCAATTACGATAATATCAATTGCTCCCGAACGAATTAAATGTTCAGCAATTTCAAGTGCTTGCTCACCATTATCTGGCTGAGAGATTAATAAATTTTCTGTTTGGATACCAAGTTTTTCAGCATACGATTTATCAAATGCATGTTCTGCATCAACAAATGCTGCTAATCCACCAGCTTTTTGTGCTTCAGCAATACAGTGCATTGCTAAAGTAGTTTTACCTGAAGATTCTGGTCCGTATATTTCAATAATTCTACCACGAGGAATACCACCAATTCCTAAAGCTATATCCAAACCTAATGAACCTGTTGAAATAGCTGGAATGTCAGATACTTTTTCGTCACTTAATTTCATTACGGTGCCTTTACCGTAAGCTTTATCAAGTTTGTCAATAGTTAACTGTAATGCTTTTAATTTTTCTGCGCTAGCCGACATAAATATTTATTTTTAAATAGAAGCTTAATGTAAATGTATATTGTTTGATAAAATTTGAAATCCTAAAATTGAAAATATTATCATAGCAAATATATATAATTCTGCTTTTACTAGAAACAGAAATTTGATATGATTATTTTTATGGGCAAAATAAAATTATTATGGAAGCTTTAGTAAGAAGTGTAAGAGGTATTATGCCTCAATTTGGTAAAAATATATTTTTAGCTGAAACAGCTGTGGTTGTTGGTGAGGTTACTATGGGCGATGATTGCACAGTTTGGTATGGTGCTGTAGTTCGTGGTGATGTACATTATATCAAAATTGGAAATAAAGTAAATGTTCAAGATGGTGCAGTTTTACATTGTACTTATCAAAAACATCCATTAAATATTGGCAATAATGTTTCTATTGGGCATAGAGCTATGGTGCATGGTTGTACTATTGAGGATAATGTGCTGATTGGTATGGGTGCAATAGTGATGGACAATGTGTATATTGAAAAAAATGCAGTAATTGCTGCTGGAGCTGTAGTGCTTGAAAACACAAGAGTTGAAAGTGGTTGCATTTACGCTGGCGTACCCGCTAAAAAAGTAAAAGAATTAAGTGCCGAACATTTTAAAGACCTCAACGAACGCATTGCAAATAATTATGTAATGTATGCTAGTTGGTTTAAAGAAGAGAAGTAATCTTATATTTCGAGCAAAACAATTAGTCCCATAGAGTCGATGATATACTAGCCATGGGTTTTAACCCATGGAATATTAAATATTAATTTCCATTGACAAAATACATTCTCCCAATAAGCATAGCAATTATTTTATTGTTACATCTAGTAGCATTAAAATACTTGCCTATGCCTTGGTTTGATGAAACTTTTTTTGCTTCAATTGTTTCAAATGTATTGCTTGGTAAAGGAATGATTCCAGAGGTAACAACCTCGGTTACGAATCAAAAAGAAGTTACACTTTACGGACCTGCCTTTTTTTATTCGGCAGCATTGTGGTGTAAAGTGTTTGGTTTTAAGATGATTAATTATAGATTTTTTGTTTTTGTATCGGGAGTTGTTAGTTTGATATTTACGTATTTGTGTGCTCAAAAACTGGTTAAGAAGTCTAGTTTTATTTCTAAATACCTGTTTGCTATGGTGCTATTTACTGATATTTTTTGGGGAATGGCACTACACGAAGGCAGAATGGATACTTTTGCTATAGCATTGGCAATGGCTGGTTTTTACTTGTATTTGAGTGAAAATAAATCTGTTGTAAAATCTATTTTTATTGGTTTGTTATTTTCAATCGCCTTATTATCAACACCTAGAAGTATAATTACACTGCTTCCAATTGGTATTTATATATTTATTGGAGAACTCAAATTGAAAAATTGGCAAATGTTATTTACGGTTATTTCAACTGTTATTGTAGTATATTTTTGTTGGATATTTTTCTATTTTGGGTCAATTGAAGCATTTATCAATTCGTACTTACAATTTGGTACTGATTTAAATCAAAAAGGTGTAAATCAATATTTTGGAGTACATTTTTTTTATATTCCTATAATAGTGAAGCCTTTATTGTTGGTAGCAAGTTTGTTATTAATTATCGCAATAATTAATAGTAAAGGCTTAATTAAAAGCTATTTAAGAGAATTTATAGCATTTGGTATAGGAATAATATTTCATTATTGTTTTGTAACCGATTTCGGACCGTATGGAATTTACATTATGCCATTTGTTTTTATGTTATTGTATATCTGCTTTAAAAGTGTTGATTTTGGCAACGTGGGAATTGTAGTTTTGATAATTTGTAATATAAGCTATTGGTCTCTAAAAGGAGTATATATTTTTAAAACACTTGAAGCACGAAACGAACAAACAGCAATTGATTTTATTAAAAAACATATCCCTCAAGGAAGTAGAATAATTGGTGATGCACAATATTATTACATTGCTAAAGCAAATAATTGTAAATTCGAGTACATTGATAAATATGGAAGTATTGAAAATCGGTATTTGGCACAATCTAAAACATTTGATTATCAATATATTATCATAAGCGAACAAGAAGCTAACAGGTGTATTTATGCCTTAAATTTTTATAAAAATAAAGACCAACTTATAGAAGTAGCAAATCTAACTTATCCTGAAGTAAAAATACCCTTAATCTCAAACTTTGATGCCAAGGGCTATGCTTGTAAAGTATATAAAAGGGTTAAGTAGCGAGTTCGGTTTTAATTTACAACTTACCCCTTAGTAGGAATTCTACACTACTTAACCCTTTGTTGATTTTTCAACAAAATAGCCTGAAAACTTTATACTTCCTTCAATTAAAATTACCAATCTCCACTTGAGCCTCCACCACCGAAATCTCCACCACCAAAGTCAAAACCACCGAAATCACCTGAACCTTTTTCAAAATCATTATAACTTCTTCCTCTTGAACTTCCTCCAAATAAATTCATCAAAGCAAATGCTGTTAACAAATCTCCAGCACCAGAATCTCTACTGCTATAATGACCTCCGCCACCATTTTTTGACTTATTTATAAAACTTATCACAATAAAAATAACTACAATCACTAAAAACAATATAAATGTTGTACTCCAAGATGCAGCTTTTGCTTTTTTACCTGAAGATTTAAATTCGCCTTTAACAGCGTTAAAAATTGCATCTGTACCGGCATCAAGTCCTGCAAAATATTGTTTCTGTTTGAAATAAGGCTTAATAACTTTATTACAAATTGAATTTGCTATACCATCAGTTACCCTAGCTTCCATGCCATAGCCAGTAGCAATGGCAGTTTTACGTTCATTTAAAGCTACCAAAAGTACTATTCCATTGTCTTTTTCTTTGGTTCCAATTTGCCATTTGTGACCAATTTCGGTGGCTACATCCTGTACATTTTCACCATTTAATGTTGGAACAGTTACAATTACAACTTCCGAACTAGTGCTATCATTATAAGCTCTAAGCTTTGCTTCTAATTGATAAGATTCATCTGCACTTAACATTCCAGCTAAGTCATTCACAAGCATTGCTTTAGAAGGCTTTTCAGGAATTTTTATTTGTGCATTTGCTGAGAAAGTAAATCCAGCAAAAACAAGCAATAAAATATACTTAATTATTTCCAAATGATATTTCATCGCTTAATTCGTTAGTGTCGTTTGATTGATAAGGAAAATGTTTTTTTAGTTGATTACCAGCTTTTTCAATGCCAATACTTAAGCCTTCCGCCAATTTATTGTCTTTAAAAAATGCTTTCAACTCTGTTGAAATTTCGTCCCAAAAACCTTTTTCAACTTTTGCATTGATTCCAATATCTCCTAAAATGGCAAATTTCTTATCTTTTACTGCAACATAAAACAGCACTCCATTACGAAGTGCTGTTTTGTGCATTTTCAGTGTAGCAAATACTTCTGCAGCTCTATCGAGTACATTTGCTTGGCTACATTTATTTTCTATATGAACTCTTACTTCGCCAGAGGTAGCTTTTTCTGCAGCTTTAATTGCAGATTCTATTTGTAGCTTTTCAGCTTCTGTAAGTATCATTGGTATTAAAATTTAACTTCTGGAGCAGTTGCAGCTTTTTCATTTGCTTTGAAATAGCCTTTTTTCTCAAAACCAAACATTCCTGAAAACAAATTATTAGGAAACTTTCTGATATGTGTATTGTAATCAGAAACTACTTCATTAAAACGCATTCTTTCAGTAGCAATACGGTTTTCAGTTCCAGCAATTTCAGCTTGCAAAGCCATAAAGCTTTCATTAGCACGTAATTGTGGGTAGTTTTCAGTAACCATCATTAATTTACCTAATGCAGCACTTAAACCATTTTGTGCAGTCTCAAATTTTTGAATAGCTTCTGGTGTTAATTTTGATGGGTCAATAGTAACTTTTGTAGCTGAAGCTCTTGCTTCCATTACTGCTGTTAAAGTGCTTTTTTCAAAATTTGCTGCACCTTTTACAGTATTTACAAGATTTGGAATTAAATCCATTCTGCGTTGATACACGTTTTCAACTTGTGCCCATTGTTTGTCAACAGCTTCTTGTTTTTCAACACCGCTGTTGTAACCACAAGAACTTAATACAGCCACAGAACTGATTATTAAAATTAATTTAACTAAGCGTTTCATTTTTAAATTTGATTTAGATTTATGTACAGATTATATTAACAATTATAATACCTATTATTCAATAACTTGCAAAATAGTTCTGAATGAGCCATACATACGAGCAAATTGTTTGTCAATATCTGCCAAAAATTGCGGAATATGAATGGATTCAAATTCAGAAAGTGTATTTTCGTCAGTTAAAACAAACTGACAATTATAAGTAGTGCCATTGTTTTCCATTTCCATTAACAATTTCATTAACTTATATTCTGATATTAAGCCACTTAAAAGCAATGAAGGTATATGACGAGTTTTAACTTCCTCAAGCCAATGCTCGGCTACACTATCTTCAATACAAAAGGTGATACTAATTACTAACATATTTCTCTTTTAAGAGTTATATAAACTGAACTACAAAATTACTATGCAACTTAGTACTTTGATTAACAAAAATAGCAATTTTGCGCTTGTGTTTTTATTCTTACTCCACTTTGTAGGGATTTTTGCGTTAAATTTCGAAATAACTCAATGGTTATTTAGACCCTTAATTCCATTAAACTTAATAATTAGTGGCATTTTGATATTATACAATCACTCTGATTGGAACAAAAACTTTATCATTTTTGCAATATTAACGGCCTTCCTAGGATATTTATTTGAAGTAATTGGAGTAAATACCGGATTAATTTTTGGAGAATACCAATATGGAAAAAACATGGGTTTTAAACTTTTTGAAACACCTTTATTGATTGGGCTCAATTGGTTAATATTAGTTTACTCATTTGGAATTATTATAAATAGCCTTTCTATCCATTTAATTTTCAAAATATTAATTACAGCATTTTGCTTAACTACTCTTGATTTTTTTATTGAGCCTTTTGCAATTTATCATGATATGTGGCATTGGCAAAATATTATTGTACCTTTGCAAAACTACATAGGTTGGTTTTTTTGTAGTATTATATTAAGTTCTATTTTTTTTATTTTAAAATTTTCAAAACAAAATAGCTTAACAAAACATTATATAATTATTCAAGTTATGTTTTTCATATTGAATTACGTAATAATTAATTATTAACTAAATTATAAAACATTGAGTAACTATTCGATAAAGGATTTAGAGACGCTTTCTGGCGTTAAGGCACACACCCTCAGAATCTGGGAGCAGAGGTATAATATACTTACGCCCAATCGTACGGATACCAATATTCGTTTATATACCGATGAGGATGTAAAAAGAATCTTAAATGTTTCTTTATTAAACCAGCATGGTCATAAAATTTCTAAAATTTCTAAGCTTAGCCTTGAAGAAATGAATTTAGAAGTTTTAGCCTTAACTCAAAATAGCACTAAACATCCTGAGCAAGTACATAATTTGATATTATGTATGCTTGATTATGACGAAGTTCGTTTTAATCATTTATTTACTAGATGTGTAGAACAATTTGGTTTTGAAGAAACAATGATGAGAGTAGTGTATCCATTTTTAACTAAAGTTGGTACATTATGGCAAACTGGTGCTATTAATCCAGCTCAAGAACATTTTATTTCACACTTAATTATTCAAAAATTAATTACTGAAATTAATAATACAAAAATAAGTTTACAGCTAAATAGCAAAAAATGTATGCTGTATTTAGCTGAAGACGAGCATCATGAATTAAGCTTATTATTTACCAGCTATTTGTTTAAATCTAGAGGATTTCATGTTTTATATTTAGGTCAAAATTTACCTTTTATTGATGCTCTAAGTGCATATAATACTTTTAATCCAGATATTGTATTTACAGTGTTTACATCAGCAAATCCTAATTTAAATTTGCAAGAGTACATTAACAATATGTCTGATAATTTCGAAAAAAGCGAAATATACATTACAGGTTACAGAGTGGTTGGCAATGATTATAATATGCCTCAAAACACTACCCTACTTACAAGAATTGACCAAATTTTTGAAATTTTAGAAAAATAACAAAACTTATTACAAAAGTGCTCGTAAGTAGTTTTTCTTAAAAATTACTATATGAGCACTATTGGCAATAAAATATTTGTAATAGCACTTATTTTATTAAGTACCGCTGTTTACGCAATTAATCCTCCTTGTGAAAGTGAGGTTAAAAATAACATACAATCTCCTATTTTAACTACTGATAGTATAAATGTAAATATTACATGGAGAATTGAAAATGAGTTAGAAATTGAAAATGTACTTTTAGAGGTATCTTCAGATGGGGTTACTTTTGAAAAGGTAGCAACTTATAAGTTGAAGGGTGAGGAAACATCATTTTTGAAATATAAATTTCAAACAAATAAACCTCAATTAAAAGGTACCGTTTATTATCGATTCAAGCAATTAAACAAAAATGGCAAAATGTATTGCTATGAACCAATGAAAGTTGATTTAAAATAACACATTTTAAATCAACTCATTCTCGTCTTCATTTTTAGTATTTGTTTGTAAAATTGGTGTTAGTGTTTGGAAATCAAAAATATTTCTATCAAGCATGTGAGATGGAGATATATTTTTTAAAGAATTAAAAATAACTTCTGTTCTTCCTGGATTTTTTTGTTCCCAATCTTTAATCATGTTTTTTACATTTCTTCGTTGCATATTTTCCTGAGAGCCACATAAATTACACGGAATTATTGGAAAGCTTTTTTCAATAGAATATTCTTGAATATCAGCTTCTTTGCAATAAGCTAATGGTCTGATTACTGTGTGTTTTTTATTGTCAGTAATATATTTTGGAGGCATAGTTTCAATTTTACCACTAAAAAGCACATTTAAGAAAAATGTTTCAATGATATCTTCTCTATGGTGCCCCAACGCAATTTTAGTAATACCAAGTGCATCAGCAGTTGCGTACAAATGTCCTCTTCTCAAACGAGAACACAAACTACACATCGTTTTTCCTTCAGGAATTTTATCTTTTACAATGCTATAAGTATCTTTTTCAACAATTTTAAAATCAACACCTAAACTTGTTAAATATTCTGGTAAAATATGAGCAGGATAATCAGGTTGTTTTTGATCTAGATTAACAGCCACGATTTCAAATGGAAATGGAGAAGCTTTTTGCATGTGAATCAAAATGTTAAGCATGGTATAGCTATCTTTTCCTCCTGATACACAAACCATCACTTTGTCGTTTGGTTCAATCATGTTGTAATCATTTACAGCATTCCAAACCGTACGTACTAATTTCATGTGAAGGTTGCTATTCTCTGTTTCCATTGTTTTTTTGTTATGAAATGTAAAATTAATTAATAATTGCTGTAACGGTAAGGATTATTTATAATAAATACTTACACTCTATCAGAAATTTTTACTCAATAATTTCAACAATTAATTTTTATTCCAAAATCTATGTTAGCTTTGTATAAAACAGTAAATACCAATTTTTACTACAAAAAATACTTATGAATTTCAGTGATTTTAATTTTGTTGAAAGCCTTTATGATGGATTGCATTCTATGGGTTATAAACAACCAAGCCCAATTCAAGTACTTGCAATACCTATCATTTTAAATAACAGAGACTTAGTTGCATGTGCACAAACAGGTACAGGTAAAACAGCAGCTTATCTTTTACCAATTTTACACAAAATTGTAAATACCCCCGACGAAAAACGTCACCTAAATACTTTAATTCTCGCTCCAACTCGTGAGCTAGCCCAACAAATTGACAATCAAATTGAAGGCTTTGCTTATTTTACTTCTGTAAGTTCAATTCCTGTTTATGGTGGTGGCGATGGTAGCAAATGGGAACAACAAGCCAAAGCTTTAAAAGAAGGTGCCGATATTGTAATTGCAACTCCAGGAAGATTAATGGCTCTATTGCAAATGGGCAATGTAAAATTAGACCAATTGCAACATTTAATTCTCGACGAAGCTGATAAAATGCTCGACATGGGATTTTTTGATGATATAGTAAAGATTATCAATTATTTACCCAAAGAAAAACAAACTATTTTGTTTTCGGCAACTATGCCTCCCAAAATTAGAACTTTGGCAAACAAAATTTTAAATAATCCCGAAACAGTAAATATTGCTATTTCAAAACCTGCTGAAGGAATTTTGCAACAAGCTTATTTGGCTTACGATAAACAAAAACTGCCATTGGTTGCACATGTTTTTGCGCAAGCAGAATATAGTTCAGCAATTATTTTTGCATCCACGAAAGAAAATGTAAAATCTCTTGAAAATGAATTGCTTAAAACCAAAATGTCGGTTAAAGCATTTCATTCTGACCTTGACCAAAATGAACGTGAAGGCATTTTGAGAGATTTTAGAAATAAAAAATTACAGGTTTTAATTGGTACGGACATTTTATCTAGAGGAATTGATATTGAGGGAATTAGCTTGGTAATTAACTATGATTGTCCACCAGACCCAGAAGATTATATCCACAGAATTGGTCGTACAGCCAGAGCATCAACTACAGGAACTGCCATTACCTTTATTAACGACAAAGACCAACACAAATTCTTTAAAATTGAAAGCTTAATTGGTAAAGATATCCCTAAACTTCCATTACCCGAAGCGTTGGGCGAAGCTCCAATTTATCAACCAGAAATTAAAGTAAAAAAAGACTTTGGAACTCGCAAACCTGGTGGGAAAAAGAAAGTTTGGAAGAAAAAACCATAAATTATTTAGACGGAAGATAAAAGACAGAAGACTTAAGACTATAATTTCTGTAAAAATCAATATCAAATTTAAGTTAATAAATGAATATAATATTTGATAAAATACCATTTCAAAAACCAGCTTTAACGCCAATTTTTGAAACTATTTTTGAAGAAAAAAATATTCATTTGTCTATTTTGGAGTTGCAAAATATTCATCCAACCATTAACGGAAACAAATGGTTTAAACTAAAATATAACCTTCAACAAGCTTATAACCAAGGCATCAAAACCATAGTTAGCGTTGGTGGTGCTTACAGTAATCATCTGCACTCTTTGGCTCATGCATGCAAGGAGTTAGGCTTTGAAAGTTATGGAATCATTAGGGCAGACGAAAACCTTGAAAACAAAACGCTTGTTGAGTTAAAGGCTTCAGGAATGAAGCTTGTTCAAGTTTCAAGAGAAGATTATAGACAAAAAAATGAAGAATGGTTTGTTGAAAAATACATTAAACCAATTGATAATAAACTAATTTACATCCCCGAAGGTGGCAGTAATGCATTGGCTTTGAAAGGAGTAGTTGAGCTAAAACAATATATTCCTGGTAATACAAATTATGTAATTACTGCTGTTGGCAGCACTGGAACAGTTGCAGGTTTAGGTCTAGCTTTTGATAATTCTCAAACAAAAGTTATTGGAATTGCAGCTCTTAAAGGTGCCTCTTTTTTAATAAATGATATCGAAAAGCTATACAAACAAGCACAAGTAATAGTAAATCAACACCCAGAAATAATTACAGATTATCATTTTGGTGGTTTTGGAAAAACGAAACCTTCACTTTTTGAATTTATTAATCATTTTGAAGACAAACACAATATAGCACTAGAACAAGTATATACAGCCAAAATGCTTTATGGCGTATATGATTTAATTGAAAAAAACTACTTCCCACGAGGTTCAAAAATAGTAACTATCCACACTGGAGGACTTCAAGGTAGAAGTTTTTAATATTTTAATTTATTGATTTCAAAATAACATTCATTTAATGTATTATTTTTGTTTTGCATTAATACATTTCTACAATGAACCTATTCAAAAACAGTCAATTTATAAAACACTTTTTAATACAATTATCCTTAATCACTTTGTTTTGGCTGTGCTTATTTGCTGTAAATAGAATCGTTTTTTATGCCTTTATAAGTCATTTAATCAATGATGTACCATTTACCATTTTACTATCTTCGTTATTTCATGCTATTAGATTAGATATGTCGATGGTTGGGTATTTTTCAAGTATTCCATTATTGATTTTATTTATTTATTATCTATTTCCCAAACAGGGTCTGTTAAAATTTATAAATGTGTTTATTGCATTTCTAGTGATTGTATATAACCTTATTTCAGTTGGAGAAATGGGTTTATATCGTGAATGGAAAGCCAAAATGAGCATGCAGGCATTGATGCACTTTTCAAATCCTGACGAAGTATTCCGCACAACGTCATTTGATTTAATGATTTATTTTGTGGTATTTAATGTACTTTTAAGTGGAGCTTTTATTTATATATTCTATAAAAAAGTCGCTTTTACCAAAAATATCATTCCTGTTGATAATATTTTAACTAGTGCAAAAAAACTAATACTATTTCCAATTTTACTTTTAATAATAGTAGCATTTTCTGTAATCAACATACGTGGTGGTTTGCAACAAATTCCAATTCAGAGTTCAGATGCTTACTTTACTAACAATCCATTGGTAAATGATGCCAGTGTAAATCCATTTTGGAACTTAATATTTAACATAATTGAGTATAATAATAAGTTTAAAGAAAACCCATATAAAGACTTCCCTCAGGCCGATGCAGATAAAATAACTCGTTCATTGTTTGCTGTTCAAAAAGATACAACAGAGATTTTTTTAAACAACTCAAAACCAAATATTGTATATATTTTACTTGAAAGTTGGAGCGCTAGCTGTGTCGAAGGTTTTGGAGGAGACAATTATGCACCTTTTATGTCATCATTGGCTAAGGAAGGAATCTCATTTACAAAATTTTATCCAGGTGGTTATGTTTCCGACCAAGGAATTCCTGCAGTATTGAGTGGATATCCAGCATTATCACGTATGAGTGTAATAAACGTAAGCGAAAAATCAGTAAAACTTCCTTGTATTTCGGAAGATTTAAAACCTTTAGGCTACCAATCAGGATTTTATTTTGGAGGTGATTTAAATTATGGAAATTTAAGAAGTTATGTTTATCAGAAAAAATTTGATATTGTAAAAGAAGAAAAAGATTATTCAGATTTACCTAAAGGCAAACTAGGAATACATGATAACTATATGAACAAACAATTCATTACTGAAATCAATCAATTAAAACAACCATTTTTAGCTTCGTGGTTTACAGTAAGTACACACATGCCTTATGATTTTGAAGGCACTAAAAAAAGATTAACTCCACTTGAAAATGATTTTACTAATTCAATGGTTTTTGCAGATTCATGTTTAAAAGTATTTTTTGACTATGCAAAAAAACAAGCTTGGTATAAAAACACATTATTTGTACTCGTTGCAGATCATAGTCATGGTAGTCACAAAAATTCAGACCCTTTTATGGCTGCATACCACCAAATCCCATGTGTATTTTATGGAGATGTAATAAAAAATGAGTTCAAAGGTAGAAAAATAGATAAAGTTTTCTCACAATTAGACATTACGCCAAGTATTCTAAAACAAATGAAATTACACAATGAAGCTGAAAAATATGTTTGGAGCAAAAACATGTTTAATCCATACAGTAAAAATGTGGCATATTATTGTTCGTACGGTGGAGCAGGCATGGTAAGCAATAAAGGATGGATAGGATTTAATCACCAAAGTCCTGGCTTAATGTACGACGAAATTAAACCTAAACAAGAAAGTGATAGTTTAACTAAATATGCAAAAGCATTTCAACAATCTGTTTACGAGGATTATAGAACTAGGTAAAATAATTAAATGCAAGATAAAAATATCGTTTATTTTACCTCAAATAATAATTTATTAGCAATCCTTTTTTATCTCTCCATCTAATCCAACCATAAGTTGGTTTTTCAAATTTGTTTTTGTCATAATCAGGGCAATTACGTTTATCAAATTCCACTAAGGCTTTATTTCCTTTTACTTTTTGAATTCTTAAACATCTATAAGGTCTGTTTTTAACACTTGGAGAGATAATACAACGCAAATACTTGGCTTTATTACTTACAGTGTCTATCACTTCTATTTGTGTTGTATTGGGTAAATATTTTTTCCATTTAAAGAAATGCAACTTTAAACCTGTTAATACCCAAAATGATTTATTTGTTTTTTTATCAACAATAATTTTGCACCAATTGCCTTTACGTTCAGTACAAATAAAATGAAGTAGTTTTTCTTCGTCCCAAAAAGTTTCAGGATTAAACCATTGCTGTTGCTCTTCAGTTAATTTTAATGTTAATTGTTTTGAATCGGTATCAATACGTACTGAAATATTTAATGAAGGTTCTCCTTCGTTTGGATTGTTATAGAAATTTAATACTGCATTTGTGTCATATTCAAACACAACCAAACCTTTTCCAAACTTATCACTAAATGACTGTGCAATGGTAAAGTTTATTGAACTAAAGATTGCACAAAATATAATAACAATATTTTTGATTTGATTTGTCATTGGTAAAAAACGAAAAAGCCGTTACCTTATTACGGTAACGGCTTTTATAAGTTTTATATTTTACGCTGAATTATTGTTGAGAACCAGCCTCAGCTTTAATCATTGCACAACGGAAACCAATTGTTGCAGTTGATGAATCTTCTTCTAAGAAACGACGAGTACCTGGTGACATCCAGTATGCTACATCTTTCCATGAACCACCTTTGTAAACACGTACGTGGTCGTCAATTAAAGTTTGGAAACCTTTTTTGTCATAACCTTTAGCTTCATCTTGGTATCCATTTCTACGCATTGGGTTTAAATCATCAACATCTTCGAAAGAGTTTGGACGATAAACATCATATACCCACTCAGAAATGTTTCCAGCCATACAGTATAAACCGTAGTCATTAGGAGGGAAAGAGAAGATGTAAGCAGTAATCATTGCACCATCATTCAATTTACCAGCGATACCAGCATAGTCACCTCTACCTCTTTTGAAGTTAGCTAAGAAATAACCCATTTCATCACCATAAGGATTACGTAATGCGTGACCATCCCATGGATATAATCTTTTTTGAGTTTGGTTTTCGTCTAACCATTGAGTACCGATAAGTGCAGTAGCTGCATATTCCCACTCAGCCTCAGTTGGTAAACGGAAGTTAGGTAATACAACACCTGACTCTAATGGAATACGACCACCATCAGCAGGAATTTCAACACCAGCATCTTCTCCTAAACGTTTGTTAACAACACCTGTTCTCCAAGTACAGTAGTCATTTGCTTGTTTCCAGTTAACTCCTACAACAGGGAAAAAACGGAAACCAGGATATCTTAAATAGTGATCAACATAAGGGTCGTTAAATGCTAACTGACTTGCCCATACTGTAGTATCAGGAAGTGCAGTTTTGAAAAACTCCTCAGATGAATCTTTTTGTACATAGAATAAATACTCTAACCAGTGAATATTAGCAACTTCTGTTTGATCCATAAAGAATGAAGAAACAGTTACAGTACGCTCAATATTGTCACCAGTGTTCATTAAATCCTCTTCAAATGAACCCATTACAGTACGTCCACCTTCAATATAAACTAAGTTAGGACCTTCTGGCTGACCTTCAAAATCTTGTACTTGGAAACCGTCCTCAGCGTTATATTCTAATCCTGTAGTCATACTGCCTTTTCCAGGATCAGTTGCAGTTGGGTGACCATCACCGCCACAACTAGCTATTATTGCTGAACCAGCCAGCAAAATTGAGAGATATTTAATTGATCTCAGAATTCTGTTCATACTCGTCAATGTTTTCAGGGTAAATTAGGGTATTTTTGTAAAATACTGTGTAAAGATAGGACTATATTAATAAAATATCAAATACTCGTGAATATAATTCTATCATTTTGTGATTGTTATATTCTATTATTTAATACATTTTTTAGATAACATTACATAACTAACTAATAATCAATAAATTTATTTGAATAAATTAAAGAATAAAAAAATATCAACTTTTAGATATTTTTTAATATTAATAGTTTTTTCAATTGTTAATCTTTAAAATAGTTTAAAAGATTGCATTCAGTAAAAAATTTAAAGGACTACTTACTGTTAGTTTTTTGTTAATTATTTTATGGAAGAATTAGGAAAATACTTAAAGATAATAAGTTATTTCATACAATAATGTAATAATATAAAATATAATACAGATATTAATATTTACTCTGCATTGTATATAACATATTATATTTTCCATTAGGGTTCCTAATTAGTTCATCATGGGAGCCTTGCTCCAAAATTTTACCGTTTTCAAGAACTAATATTTTATCTGCGTTTTTAATAGTTGAAAGTCTATGAGCGATAATTAATGTGGTTCTGTTTTGCATTAAATTATCCAATGCATTTTGTACTTCTAATTCAGCTGAAGAATCTAATGCACTGGTGGCTTCATCTAAAATTAATATTTTTGGATTTTTTAACAATGCTCTCGCAATAGCAATTCGTTGTCTTTGTCCGCCAGAAAGTTTCACACCTCTTTCCCCAACAATGGTATTAAACCCATCTTGAAATGAATTTATAAAGTCAAAAGCAAAAGCACTTTTTGCTGCTTCAATTATTTCATATTCGCTAGCAAGAGGATTACCATATTTTATATTATCTAATATAGTCCCTCCAAAAAGCATTACCTCTTGAGAAACTATTCCAAATAAATTTCTGTACCATTTTAAATCTAATTCAGAAACATTGATTCCATTTAATGTTATAATTCCGTTTTGAGGTGAGTAAAAACGAAGCAATAATTGTACAATGGTTGATTTTCCGCCACCACTTTCGCCAACTAATGCTATTTTTTGATTTGTTAATAAATCAAAGCTAATTTCATCTAAAACATTATATTCCAAACGAGAAGGATAAGCAAATGTAAGTTTATTAAATTTAATTTCGCACATAGAATCAACATCTGCAATAGCACTTACATTATTGTTATATACTTCTGAATCTAATTGTAAAATTTCAATAATTCGTTCAGAAGCCCCCATCGTTTTTTGTAATTGACTAAAAATTTCACCGATTCCACCTACAGAAGCGCCAATAAATCCAGTAAAAATCACAAATGAGGTTAATTCGCCAATTTTCAATTCACTATTTTGAACTAAAGTTGCACCATACCAAAGTACTAATATAATTCCTCCAAAAATTGCAAATATTACAAATGATACAAACATTGCTCTCCAAAACGAAGTTGATAAAGCATTTTGTGTAACTTTTTTTAATTCTGATTGATATCGATTTGATTCAAATACTTCATTAACAAAAGATTTTACGGTATTAATTGCTTGTAAAGTTTCTTCAACCACTACCATGGTTGTTGCTAGTTGATCTTGTGTATTTTTTGATTTTGCTCTAATTTTTTTCCCAAAAACAAATGCAGCAAGTACCAGAAAAGGAAATGTTGCAAGCATAAACAAGGTTAGTTTAAGAGATATGAAAAAAATTATTCCCACACCTACAATTAAGGTAATAATTTGACGCAAAAACTCCGCTAGTGAAGTGGATAATGAATCTTGAAGTTGAGCTACATCATTTGTTAATCGACTAGTTAATTCGCCAACTCTGCTTTTTTCAAAAAATGAAACTGGTAATTCTAACATTTTATTATACAAGTCTAATCGAATATCAGCAATGGTGTTTTCACTAACTTTTGAAAAAAGCCAAATTCTAAGAAATGAAAATATTGATTGAAGAATTAATACAATTATTAAAAAAATAACAATATTGTTTAAACTAGAGAAAAAACCATGCCCTTTCCCTACTGCTGCATCAACTAATTTCCCCATTACATACGGGAAAGCCATGGTTGTTAAACTTGATAATACTAAAAAAACTAACCCAAAAGTAAATGTCAATTTATACTTTAAAGCGTATTTAAACATCTTAGAAATGTTCAAAAAACCTTTTTTAGAAATTTTTACAGGTTCAACTTCAATATTGTTATTTCTTCTTTTTGCCATTTTATTAAAATAAGTGTCAAAATTAGAGCTTTTTTAAAATTAATGGTATTTCTTTTTTAAAATAGCTTGGCAAATGTTGTGATTTTGTTTAAACCTAATATATTTGTAGTGAATATGGATTTTACTATACTTTTCAGCCCTGAAGGTCTAATGACCTTGCTTACTCTCACAGTTATGGAAATTGTGTTGGGTATAGATAATGTTATATTTATCTCGATACTTACTGGGAAGCTCCCAAAAGAAAATCAAGGTAAAGCACGAGCAATCGGATTAAGTCTAGCACTAGTGTTTAGGATAGGTTTACTGTTCTCTATTTCTTGGATTATGGGAATGAGAGAGGCATTATTCTCACTTGAAGATTTTGGTATTGATATATTAAACATGATGTATAATGTTGTAAATATTGATCAGTTAAATGCTCATCAATTACATCTTTACACAGAAATTAATGAGATCAGTGGCAAAGACCTAATTTTATTAGGTGGAGGTATCTTCTTAATGTACAAAAGTGTTTCAGAAATATTAGAAAATTTCCATACACATCCTGAAGAAGACGAGGAAGAAGAAGATGGAAAAGAAAGTCAAATGTCTATTCCATCAGCTATTGTTCAGATAATTTTCTTAGATATTGTATTCTCTTTCGACTCAATTTTGGCGGCAGTTGGTGTTACCAAACATGTTGAAATTATGATAGTTGCTGTTATTATTGCATTATTTATCATGTTAACATTGTCAGGTAAAATCAGTGATTTTGTAAATGAAAATCCTACTATAAAAATGTTGGCACTTTGCTTTTTAGTAATAATTGCTGCATTGTTATTAGTAGAAGCTGCAGGTTTCCACGTTGATAAATCATACTTATATGCTGCCATTGGATTTGCATTATCAGTTGAGTTTTTAAATATGCTTTCTCGTAAAGCAGAAGCAAAAAGAGCATTATTAGCTGCTGAAGCAGAAGCAAATAAAGAAATATCTAATTAATTTTAAATAGTAAATAATCACACATGAAAATTGCTGTTGTAGGAACTGGTTATGTAGGACTTGTATCGGGTACTTGTTTTGCAGAAACTGGTAATCATGTAACTTGTGTAGATATTGATATCGCTAAAGTTGAAAAATTACAATCTGGAAAAATTACAATCTATGAACCAGGTTTAGAAACCTTATTTACAAGAAATGTTAATAATGGCAGATTAAAATTTACAACTTCATTAGAAGAAGGAATTAAAGATGCAAAAATTATATTTTTAGCATTGCCAACGCCTCCAGGTGGAGATGGTAATGCAGATTTATCATTTATTCTTAAAGTTGCTGACGACTTAGGTAAAATAATGACTGATTATAAAGTTATTGTTGATAAAAGTACTGTACCTGTTGGAACTGCTGAAAAAGTTACAGCTAGAATTGCTGCAAATGCTAAAGTTGAATTTGATGTAGTTTCAAATCCAGAATTCTTAAGAGAAGGTGTTGCTGTTGAAGATTTTATGAAACCCGACAGAGTTGTAGTAGGTACTTCATCAGAAAGAGCTCAAAAATTAATGAATGAGCTTTATGCTCCTTATGTTCGTCAAGGAAATCCAATTATTTTTATGGATGAAAAGTCTGCTGAAATGACAAAATATGCAGCAAACTCATTCCTTGCAACTAAAATCACTTTCATGAACGAAGTTGCAAATCTTTGCGAATTAGTTGGTGCTGATGTAGATGCAGTTCGTAAAGGAATTAGTTATGACGAAAGAATAGGTAAAAGATTCCTTTTCCCAGGAATTGGTTACGGAGGAAGTTGTTTCCCTAAAGATGTTCAAGCATTAGTTAAATCAGCTGCTGATGTAAATTATGAATTCAAAATTTTACAATCAGTGATTGAGGTAAATGAAAAACAAAAAACTGTTTTAATTCCTCGTATAGCTAAGCATTTCAATTATAACTTAAAAGGTTTGAAATTTGCAATTTGGGGATTAGCATTCAAACCAAATACGGATGATATTCGTGAAGCTCCTGCATTATATATTATTGATGAGTTAGTAAAAGCTGGTGCAGAAGTGAGTGCTTATGACCCAGAAGGTGCTGAAAACGTTGAAAAGCTTATTGGCGATAAAATTAAGTACGGTAAAAACCAATATGAAATTTTAGATGGAGCAGATGCATTAATTATCTGTACAGAATGGAATGAATTTAGAGTGCCTGATTTTGATTTATTAGTTGAAAAATTACCAAGTAAATTAGTTTTTGATGGTAGAAATGTATTCTCTTTATCAAAAATGCAAGAATTAGGATTTACATATTATAGTATAGGAAGGGAAAATATCAATGTCTAGAAAAAGAGTATTAGTTACAGGTGGGGCAGGTTTTTTAGGTTCTCACCTTTGCGATAGATTTATAAAAGAAGGTTACCATGTAATAGCAATGGATAACCTAATTACTGGTGATATTAGAAATATTGAGCATTTATTCAAATTAGAGCAATTTGAATTTTATAATCATGATGTAAGTAAATATGTTCATGTTCCTGGAGAATTAGACTATATTTTACATTTTGCATCTCCAGCAAGCCCAATTGATTATTTAAAAATCCCTATCCAAACTTTAAAAGTTGGTTCATTAGGAACACATAATCTTTTAGGTTTAGCAAAAGCCAAAGGTGCAAGAATGATTATTGCTTCTACTTCTGAAGTGTATGGTGATCCAAATGTTCATCCTCAACCAGAAGAGTATTGGGGAAATGTTAATCCAATTGGACCTCGTGGTGTTTATGACGAAGCAAAACGTTTCCAAGAAGCTATTACAATGGCATATCACACCTTCCATGGTGTTGAAACTAGAATAGTTCGTATTTTTAACACTTACGGACCAAGAATGAGACTCAATGACGGACGTGCATTGCCAGCATTTATCGGACAAGCATTAAGAGGTGAAGATATTACTGTATTTGGTGATGGTTCTCAAACTCGTTCATTCTGTTATGTTGACGATTTAGTTGAAGGTATTTATCGTTTATTATTAAGCGATTATGTTTATCCTGTAAATATTGGTAATCCAGTTGAAATCACTATCAAAGATTTTGCTGAAGAAGTTATTAAATTAACTGGTACAACTCAGAAAGTTGTGTATAAACCACTTCCAACTGACGATCCAAAACAAAGAAAACCAGATATTACTAAAGCAAAAGAAATATTAGGTTGGGAACCAAAAGTTGCAAGAGCTGAAGGTTTGAAAATTACATATGAATACTTCAAAAACTTGCCAGAACATAACAATGTTCCTAAGGAATTTGTAAGTCAAAAATAATTAGCATGTCTTCTACCAAACATTTCTATTCACATCCTTCAGCTATTATTGATGAAGGATGTGAAATAGGAAAAGATACTAAAATTTGGCATTTTTCACACATTATGCCTAATTGTAAATTAGGTGAAAGGTGTAACATCGGTCAAAATATAGTTATTTCACCCGATGTTATTCTTGGCAATAATGTTAAAGTTCAAAATAACGTATCTATATATACAGGCGTAATTTGTGAAGATGATGTTTTTTTAGGCCCATCTTGTGTTTTTACTAATGTAATTAACCCAAGAAGTGCAATAAATAGACGTGGTGAATACGCTAAAACTATAGTAAAAAAAGGAGCAACCATTGGAGCAAATGCAACTATCGTTTGCGGAAACGATATTGGCGAATATGCTTTCATTGGTGCTGGTGCTGTAGTAACCAAAAATGTTCCAGCTTATGCTTTATTAGTTGGCAATCCAGCAAAACAAATGGGCTGGATGAGTGAATTTGGGCATAAACTCAAATTTAACTCACAAAATGAAGCAATTTGTCCAGAAAGTGGTGACAAATATCAATTAGTAAATAATTCAGTAACAAAAATATCATAGTACTGTGTATCAACAACTTTTAAACAAACAAACAAAACTGGCAGTTATCGGATTAGGATATGTTGGTTTACCTATAGCTTTAGAATTTGCTAAAAAAATTAAAGTTGTAGGATTTGATATTAACCAAGCTAGAGTGGATATGATGAATAATCATATTGACCCAAGTGGTGAATTAGTTGCTGATGATTTTAAAGGTACTGATATTCTTTTTTCTGCAAATCCAGAGGATTTAAAAGAAGTTACTTTTTTCATTGTTGCAGTTCCAACTCCTATTGACGACTTTAACAAACCAGATCTTCGTCCTTTATTAGGTGCATCACACTCAGTAGGTAAAGCTTTAAAAAAAGGTGATATTGTTGTATTTGAATCAACTGTATATCCTGGCTGTACTGAAGAAGATTGTATTCCAATTTTAGAGCAAGAATCTGGATTAAAATATATTACTGATTTTAAAGTAGGTTATTCACCTGAGCGTATAAACCCAGGAGATAAAGAGCATACTTTATCAAAAATCACAAAAGTAGTTTCTGGTTGTGATCAAGGTTCTCTTGATACAATTGCAGATGTTTACCGCCTTGTAGTAGAAGCAGGTGTGCACAAAGCATCTTCAATTAAAGTGGCAGAAGCTGCAAAAATTATTGAAAATACCCAACGTGACGTAAATATTGCGTTGATGAATGAGCTTTCAATTATTTGTGATAAGTTGAAAATCAATACATTTGAAGTGTTAGAAGCTGCTGGAACTAAATGGAATTTCTTGAAGTTCACTCCAGGTTTAGTTGGCGGACACTGTATTGGTGTTGACCCTTATTACTTAACATACAAAGCAAATAAACTTGGGCACAAGGCAAAAGTAATTTTGAGTGGTAGAGAAATTAATGACAGCATGGGAGCTTATGTAGCTAACAAAACTGTTCATTTAATGGTTGACCAAAAGAAAGAAATCTCTAAATCAAGAGTACTTGTTTTAGGTGCAACTTTCAAAGAAAATGTTGAGGATATTCGTAACTCAAAAGTTGTTGATGTAATTAAAGAGTTATTATCATTCAAAGTTGATGTTGTAACCGTTGACCCTCACGCTTCTCCTGAAGAATTCTTGCATGAATATAATTTACCTTTACAAAAAGAAACAGAAGGTAAATTTGATGCAGTTATTGTAGCAGTTAATCACAAAGAATATACTAATTTACCTGAATCGTATTTTGCTTCAATACTTGATGAAAAAGGTGTTGTGGTAGATATTAGGGGTATTTATAGAAATAAAATTAAAGATTTCACTTACTGGAGTTTATAATGTCGGCAGTAAAATCAAAAATAATAGTAACAGGTGGAGCTGGATTTATTGGTTCTCACACAGTGGTAGCTTTACATGAAGCTGGTTATTTGCCTGTTATTATTGATAATTTTTCAAATTCAAATCCTAATGTTTTAAAAGGAATTGAAAAAATAATTGGTGTTCAAGTACCTTTTTATCAAATAGATTGTAATGATAAATCGGCTCTTGACAATATTTTTGAAACTGAGAAAAACATTGCTGGCGTAATTCATTTCGCAGCATACAAAGCTGTAGGAGAGTCAGTTAATGTACCTTTGAAGTATTATTATAATAATGTTCATTCATTGGTTACTTTAATTGAAGTAATGAATAAACACAAAGTTTTAAACTTAGTATTTTCATCTTCATGTACTGTTTATGGTACTCCTGAGCATATTCCTGTTGATGAAAACACACCAACACAAAGAGGTGTTTCTCCTTATGGAAATACCAAAAAAGTGTGTGAAGAAATCCTTGAAGATGTTTTAAATTCAGGTTTGGCACTAAAATCAATTGCATTGCGTTATTTTAATCCAATTGGAGCACATCCAAGTGCGTTAATTGGTGAACTACCAAACGGTGTTCCTAATAATTTAGTACCATTTATTACACAAACTGCCGCAAAAATCAGAGAAAAAATCACTGTTTTTGGTACAGATTACGATACCGAAGATGGTTCTTGCTTAAGAGATTACATTCATGTAGTTGATTTAGCAAATGCACACATTAAAGCTCTTGAATATTTATTTAAACAAAATGAAGTATCATTTTACGATAAAATAAATATTGGTACAGGAATCGGTGAATCAGTGATTAATGTTATTAAATCATTTGAAGAGGCTACAGGCGTAAAGGTTAATTATGAACTTGGTCCACGTAGAGCTGGTGATGTTCCTAAAATATACGCAAACGCTTCAAAAGCAAATAATCTCCTGCATTGGGAAGCAAAATATACGCTAAAAGAAGCACTTAAACATGCTTGGACTTGGCAACAAACATTATAAACTAATATGAAAAAGATACTTATTACTGGTGGTGCTGGATTTATTGGATCGCACGTTGTTCGTTTATTTGTAAACAGATATTCTGATTATCAAATTTTTAATCTTGACAAATTAACGTATGCAGGTAATCTTGCAAACTTAACTGATATTGAAAATGCACCTAACTATACCTTTGTAAAAGGTGACATTGTTGATGCAGATTTCATAAATAAACTTTTT
This sequence comes from Bacteroidota bacterium, assembly GCA_041191405.1. Classification (GTDB taxonomy): domain Bacteria; phylum Bacteroidota; class Bacteroidia; order Cytophagales; family UBA9547; genus JBEEOW01. Next base: position 52,287 of record JBEEOW010000010.1, on the reverse strand, counting down.
GACGAACATCATTTTGATGGTGTAATTCATTTAGCGGCAGAATCACATGTTGATAGATCAATCACAAATCCATTGGATTTTGTGTTTACTAATGTAGTTGGTACTGTTAACTTGTTAAATGCGGCAAAAAATTCATGGAAAAATAATTTCGATGGAAAATTGTTTTATCATGTGTCTACTGATGAGGTATATGGTTCGTTAGATGATGGTGGTTTCTTCTTGGAAACAACTTCTTATGATCCACAGTCGCCATATTCAGCTTCAAAAGCTTCTTCTGACCACTTTGTAAGAGCATATCACAACACCTATAAATTGCCAGTGGTTATTACAAACTGTTCAAATAACTACGGTCCAAATCAATTTCCTGAAAAATTATTGCCATTATTCTTCAATAACATTTGCAATAATAAACCATTGCCAGTGTATGGAAAAGGCGAAAACGTTAGAGATTGGTTATATGTTGTAGATCATGCTCGTGCGATTGATGTAGTTTTCCATAAAGGAACGATTGGCGAAACTTATAATATTGGTGGTTTTAACGAATGGACTAATATTGATCTAATTCATTTATTATGTAAAGTAATGGATAAAAAATTAGGCAGAGAAGAAGGTTCATCAGCTAAATTAATAACTTACGTTACCGACAGAGCCGGCCATGATTTACGTTATGCAATTGATGCTAGCAAAATTATGAATGAACTTGGCTGGAAACCATCACTTCAATTTGAAGAAGGATTAGAAAAAACTGTTGATTGGTATTTAGCTAACCAAGCATGGATGGATGTAATAACAAGTGGAGAATACTTAAGTTATTATGAAAAACAATACGAAAATAGATAGTATTGTATATTGATTAAAGTATTGTGGTTGATAGTATTAATTTGTAATTATAATTATTAATTAAAACAAAAATGGCATTTATAAAATTTGTATTTGTAACAATATTAATATTTTGGCTTTTAGGAAAAATTGCAAAATATGTATTGAAGTCTTTTTTGGCAAAACAATTACAAAAAATGGCTAATCAACAACAAGCGCATCAACAACCAAAATATCCTGAAGGAAGTATTCATATTGATTCAATACCTGATAATAATACTTCAAAAAGAAAGTATAATAGCAACAAAGGTGGCGATTATGTAGATTATGAAGTTGTAAAATAGATTTAAAAAGGGGCTTGAATTTTAAAATTTAAGCCCTTTTTTTTTTAATATTTTCATACAACCCAAGTATTGAATGGCAAATTTTTATTATTTTTTCCAAAATAAATTGGAGTTGTTTCGTTGGTAAGTTCGGATGAATGAAGATAATTATATATTAAAAATGATTCAAGGAAAATGGATTTACTTTAATAATATCAAAATATCCGATACATAAATTTTATATTGAATTTTAAGAATAATCTTCAATTATATAAATTATTCAGAATCTTTATATAATTTTAAAATTCAGTAAAATTGTATTTTATCTGAACTGTATTTTGATTACAATTATTAATACATAATAACTTATTATTAATTACTTAAGATGTCGATTATCAACAAATTGTCAATAGTTATTCCAGCTTATAACGAAGGAAATACCATTCATTTTATACTTGATAAAGTAAAAGCAGTTGAATTAGTAAACGGTATCCAAAAAGAAGTAATAATTGTAAATGATTGTAGTAAAGACCATACCGAACAAGCAATTATATCTTACATGGAAAAAAATACTGAGTTAAATATTCAGTATTTTAAACATGAAGTGAATAAAGGTAAAGGAGCTGCATTACATACTGGAATTAGTAAAGCTACAGGAGAGTATTTAGTAATTCAAGATGCTGATTTAGAATACGACCCAGACGAATACAATATTTTATTAAAACCAATTATTAATGGTTTTGCAGATGTGGTGTATGGCTCAAGATTTATTGGTGGGAAACCACATAGAATTTTATTTTTCTGGCATAGCATAGGTAATAAAATTTTAACTTCACTTTCTAATGCATTTACCAATCTAAACTTAACAGATATGGAAACTTGCTATAAAGTGTTCAATACCAAAACAGTACAGAGTTTAACTTTGAGAGAAAACAGATTTGGTTTTGAGCCAGAAGTTACAGCCAAAATCTCTAGAATTCCTAAATTAAGAATATATGAAGTTGGTATATCTTATTATGGTAGAACTTTTGAAGAAGGTAAAAAAATAGGTTGGAAAGATGGATTCAGAGCAATTTATTGTATCCTAAAATACGGAATGTTTAAAGCGAATTAAAATTAATTCGCTTTTTTATCCTCTCAATTCATCAAGCCATTCGTTCATAAGTTTGGCTTTTTCTTCGTCAATAATAATGTTTTGAGGGTCAGCTAGTTCATTGATTTCATCCAATAATTTCAAACCCATTTCTGTAATTTTTATATCAACTAGGCGTCTATCTACAGCGTTTTCGATTTTACTCACCAAGCCTTTTACTTTTAATCGGTCAACTATTCGAGTTGCGTTTGATGATTTATCAACCATCCTTTGAGAAATATCTTGATTGCAGTAACTATCAGGGTATTTACCTTTTAAAATCCTCAACACATTGTATTGATGAGGTGTAATGTCAAATGGTTTTAATCTATCAGAAAATGAAGCATTTAACCAACTACTTGTAAAATTAATGTTCAAAACCAATTTTTGAAGTTCACTCTTAAATGGTTTGGTTTGCTTTATTTCGTCTTCTAATCTCATATTAAGTTTAGAGTTGAGGGTGTAGCGTTTATTTTAATCTTTAGAATAAACACATTTTAACAACATCTATCTAACACAAAATTAACGAAATAATAATAACAAACATAACTTTAAGTTATCTAGACAAAAAAGCTCACAAATTCTTTATTTATTCTTTTTGTACAAAAAATTAACTTTTTTATTCTATAAATCGTAAACTTACGGAGTTTTCTATTTTCAAAAACAAATCATTTCTAAGGCATTAATATTCAATTGTATGAAACGTAATATTAAAAAAGTTGCAATACTTGGTTCAGGTGTAATGGGTTCTCGTATTGCTTGTCATTATGCAAATATTGGAGTTGAAGTTTTTTTGTTAGATATTGCTCCTAATGCATTGAATGCCAAAGAAGAAGCTCAAAAGTTAACTCTTGAAAGCAAACAAGTACGTAATAGAATTGTTAATGAGGCTTTACAGGCAGCAGTGAGCTCTAATCCGGCTCCATTGTACGACAAAAAGTTTTTGAACAGAATTACTACTGGTAATTTTACTGATGATATCGCATTAATTTCTCAAGCTGATTTGATTACTGAAGTTGTAGTTGAAAATCTTGAAATTAAGAAAAAAATATTCGACTTAGTTGAGCAATACCGCAAACCAGGTTCGCTTGTAAGTTCAAACACATCAGGCATCCCAATACATTTAATGGCAGAAGGCAGAAGTGAGGATTTTAAAGCTCATTTCTGTGGAACGCACTTTTTTAATCCACCACGTTATTTAAAGTTGTTGGAAATTATTCCTACTAAGGACACTTTGCCTGAAGTAGTTGATTTTCACATGAATTATGGAGAGAAATTTTTAGGAAAAACTACAGTTTTATGTAAAGATACTCCAGCATTTATTGCCAACAGAGTGGGTATTTTTGCGATAATGAGCACTTTAAAAGCTGTTGAAAAGTTCGGTTTAACAGTTGATGAAGTTGATAAATTGACTGGCCCAACTATTGGCCGACCAAAATCTGCAACTTTCAGAACAATTGATGTGGTAGGTTTAGATACTTTAACTAAAGTTGCAAATGGATTGTTGGCTGCTGTACCAAATGACGAATCTGTTGAAATGTTTAGGGTTTCGCCATTGTTACAACAATTAGAAACCAACAAATGGCTTGGCGACAAAGCTGGACAAGGGTTTTACAAAAAAGTAAAAGGAGCTAAAGGTTCAGAAATTCACTCATTAAACCTTAAAACTTTAGAATACGAAGCCAAAGGAAAAGTGAAATTAGGTGCTTTAGAACAAACTAAAACCATTGATTCACTTAAAGATAGACTTAGATTTTTATTAGCTGATAAATCAAATGTTGGAGAGTTTTATAGAACTACTTTCTTTGATTTATTTGCTTACGTTTCACATCGTATTCCTGAAATTTCTGATGAACTGTATCGCATAGATGCGGCAGTTTGTGCAGGTTTTGGGTGGGAAATTGGTCCGTTCGAAACTTGGGACATTTTAGGTGTAGGGCAAACACTTCAATTAATGGAAATCGCTGGTTATTCAGTAGCTCCATGGGTGAGAAGTATGCTCGAAAAAGGAATTACGCATTTCTACAAAGTTGAAAACAACAAACGAAATTATTATAACGCTGAAAACCACGCATACACACCAATTCCAGGAGATAGCTCAATTATTTCTCTTGAAATAATTAGAAAAACGAATACCGTTTGGAAAAATGCAGGTGCAAGTTTAGTTGATATTGGCGATGGAATTGTAAATCTTGAATTCCAGTCAAAAATGAATACACTTGGTGGTGAGGTAGTTGATGCGATTAATAAATCAATTGCTATTGCCGAAAAAGACCACAAAGGTTTGGTAATTGCCAATGAAGGAACTAATTTTTCGGTGGGTGCAAACCTTGCCATGTTGCTGATGTATGCCATTGAGCAAGAATACGATGAAATTGACATGATGATTAGGACTTTCCAAAACACCATGATGAGAGCTCGTTATTCGGCAATACCTGTAGTGGTTGCGCCTCATGGTTTAACATTGGGTGGTGGTTGCGAATTAACTTTACACGCTGATAGAGTGCAAGCTGCAGCTGAAACCTATATGGGATTGGTTGAGTTTGGTGTAGGTTTGATTCCTGCTGGTGGCGGTACCAAAGAAATGACAATGCGTTTTGCTGATGCCTTTGAAGAAGGTGATATTCAAACCAATGCATTGAGAAATACTTTCTTAACCATTGGTCAGGCTAAAGTTTCAACTTCGGCACAAGAAGCCTTCGATTTAGGATTTTTAAGAAGAGGTGATAAAATAAGTGTGAACAAATCTCGTCAAATAGCTGATGCAAAAGCCGTTGCTTTAGAATTAGCAAATGCTGGTTATACACAACCAGCCAAACGAAAAGACATAAAAGTACTTGGTAAATCAGCACTAGGTATGATTATGGTTGGAGCAAATGCCATGTATTCAGGAGGTTATATTTCAGAATATGATAAATATATTTCTGAAAAATTAGGCTACATTATGTGTGGTGGAGATTTAAGTTCACCAACTTTGGTTTCTGAACAATACTTATTAGACCTTGAAAGGGAAGCGTTCTTACATCTTTGCGGTCAGAAAAAAACCTTAGAACGTATTCAACATACACTGAATACAGGTAAACCGTTGAGAAATTAGTATATATTCAGACTTAAGATTAAAGACATAAGATTAAGCCATTCTCGAAAGGGAATGGTTTTTTTGTTTCACAATCTATAGATAAATAGCCATACTTATTAATTTAATATAAATTTCAATTTTTTTTTGTTTGACAATTGTTTTATAATTTTTCTACAATATATTTGCCTTAACATTTAATTTACACGTTATGGTTTTAAATAAATTTGCTTTAATTGTTTTTTGTGCATTTATTTCTATTGCTAGTTTTGCTCAAAAAATTGTAATTAATGAAGTTCACTATAATCCTGCAAATAGTATTGCTGGAGACGCAAATGGTGATGGAGTTCGTAGTTCGTCGCATGACGAATTTATTGAATTAGTAAATACAGATGCTGACTCTATCAACCTAAAAGGCTTTACCTTACACGATGCTGGCGGTGTAATTTTTACCTTACCAGAAATTAAGTTAGGAGCATACCAATCATTGGTTATTTTTGGAGGAGGAAGCCCAAGCCCAATTTCTAATGTAAAAATTTTGACAAATGCACTCAGTTTGAATAATGCAAACAATTCCGTTTTTATAAAAAATGCTACAGGAACCACAATAGACTCTATGAGTTATAAAACCAATGATGGTGTTGGAGTATCAATGGTTCGTTCGCCAGAATTAACAGGTTCATTTGTAGCACATAATACGTTAAATTCAGCATTGTTTTCTCCAGGAAAAACTTTCGAAAATAATGATTTTTCAAAATATGTTACAGCCATTAGTGAAGATAACTTATTGGCAAATCAATTAATTTTTATCGATAATGAAGTTAAATTGAATAATCAACAAGTTAATTCAACAATATTTGATTTAAATGGTAAAATTTGCCAGGTTAAGGATATGGTTGAAGGAAATTTGTATCTGTTATATATCTTAACCAACAACAATAATTGTTATTCATTTAAGATTATAAAATAAAAGGGGCTTACTTGCCCCTTTAGCTTAGAAAATTTTTATACCATAATCCTGAATCTTTAATGATTCGTTGTTGGGTTTCAAAATTTACATGAACCAAACCAAATTTAGGATGATAGCCCTCAGCCCATTCAAAATTATCTGTTAGTGTCCACACAAAATATCCTTTTACTTTTACGCCTTGTTTTTTTGCTTTAAGTACTTGTTTTATATGCGATTGCAAATACTCAACTCTGTGTTTGTCGTGAACTCTATTGTTAGAAACCACATCAGGGAAAGCAGCTCCATTTTCTGAAACAATAATCTTCTTTACACCTTCATAAGCATTAAATTTGTGAAGTAATTTGTTAATAGCTTGTGGGTGAACTTCCCAGCCCATTTGAGTATGATGCACTCCTCTATCAGCAGCTTTTACTAGTTTGGCTTGTAAAAATGGTGTTAAATATGAATGAGTTACTATTTCACGGGTATAATTTTGAATACCAATAAAGTCAAAATCAAATTTTAAATCAGCATAATCATTTGCATGCATGTAATCATATACTTTGCGTAGCATTCTTACTTCGGCAATTGGGTAGCCTAAACCTAAACTTGGCTCTAAAAATAATCTATTCAAAATTGCATCTACTCTTTTGGCTGCAAGTTTATCTTCTTCAGAATCAGTTGCAGGGTCAATATGTGAGCACGAAAAACTTGTACCCACATTGAGTTTTGGTTTTAAAGATTTAATAATTTTTCCACCTAATGCTTGAGCCAAAGCTGTATGATGCATTGCAGGAATAAAGTTTGTCAAACCCTTTTTACCTGGAGCATGCAAACCTAAAAAGTACCCGGCACCAGTAAATACCATTGGTTCATTCAGTATAAACCAATTTTTAACTCTATCTCCAAAAGTATTTACACAAAACGTAACATAATCTCCAAACCAGTTCAAAATTTCTCGATTTGTCCAGCCACCTTTATTTTCTAAAGCTTGTGGTAAATCCCAATGGTAAAGTGTAACCCAAGGAGTAATTTCGAGCTCTAAGCAACGATTTATTAATTTATTATAATAATCTACACCAGCCTTATTTACCCTTCCAGTACCGTCAGGAAAAATACGTGACCATGAAATTGAAAACCTAAAATTTGGAATACCTAGGTGTTTTATAATTTGCAAATCATGCTCATATAAATAATAGAAATTTGTAGTATGATTTGCGTTTTCATTTTGAAAAGTGTTGCCTTTAGTATTGGTAAATGTATCCCAAATTGATGGACCTTTGCCATCAATATTATGTGCTCCCTCTATTTGATATGCAGCTACAGAAACGCCCCAATTGAACTTTTTCCCAAACTTATTTTTTTCTAAAGCCATAGATTTATTGTTAAGCTTGCAATATATATTCAATTAGGTATATTGCTGAATATGAAATTGTTATTTAAATGTTAATTTTTGTAAAAAATGCACATTTAAACATCTTCCCTTAAAAATTAAGAACAAAAAGCTAGCGTAAAGAGTTGAAATCTTGACGCCTTATCCAAGATTTTTATCTTTAATAGTAGTAAACAGTTTTATAGTCAATTGTTTATGTGGATTAAAAACTCACTGATACTGAATTGAGATTGTAAATATTGAATAGCCACATTATATTGCATGAGTTTGTGTGGTGAGGGGAAAACCTGAATAGCTAATATTGAAAAAATATAACATTCAAAGGCAACATTGAATTAATAGAATGATAAAACTAAATTATTAAAATGAAAACTTTAACATTTATACTAAAAAATCATATTCTTATATTTTGTATATTTTCAATTACTTTTTTTAGTTGTAAAAAACTCAAAGGTGATTTTCAAATTGTTATTCAAAATACAACACCATATCATTTGAAAAATCTTAATGTAGAATGTGGTGCTGATCCAATTTATTTCGACGTTGAGCCTTATTCTTTATCGCAGGAAAAAACATTAGGAATTGGTGGTCGTGAAATTGTAGCTCCAATAATGTTATCTATTTCATTAAAACAATATTTAAATGATACTTTAATTGTTAATTATAATAAAGGTGTTGAAATGGATAGAACAAAAATAAAAAGTGGAAGAATTAATTATATAAAAACGTATATTGATTCTACTAAACTTCCAGAAGTAAATTTTGAATTTGTTATTGAATAAAATATCAAATTTTAATCTCCGAAAGACTAAAAAACGCTATCGAAGAAGCAAACCTTACGGGCGTAAAAATAACACCCTGTCCTATTGAATTTCATTTATCAAACGAAGTATAAACTATGAGACTATTAAGGCTAGGCACACAAGGTATAGAAGGTATCATAGAAAATCCATGGGTTATAATTGTGATATTAATAGGAGGAATTGGATTAGCTATTTTAAAAGCATGGCTTAAGAAAAATGGTAAATGGGATTAGTGTTTAGCAAGCGCACATCTGAACAAAGTTATCGACCATTTCCGCCTCGCAAGAGTGTTTACACCTTGCGACCAGTTATTATTTAATAATTAATTTTCTCTTTTGATGACTTTTTACTTTTTTTACAGCAACCATTTTTCAAAAAAACCTCTGTTCCCTTGAATAATAACCCTTTACCTAAATATCAATTTTTATTATAAAATCCTTTTTTTACCGAAAACATACCTCAAAAATTCTTCACTTTATCTAGAAAATACACCTTTCATTTTCTTGAAATAATACAATTACACTTCCTTGTTAACAATAAATCTGTTGATAATATATTAATTAACTGAAATATAAATATTTATACATATTTACTAAAACTATTACTTTTCAAAAAGCCATTTAAGTATTTGTTAATCATAACTTTATTATTATTAAATTTTTCTTCAAAATTCACTTTTGTGGCATTTTTCAAAAAATAAAAACCTTTTTTAGTGAAATTTCGATAAAAGTGAAAAAAAGTGGGAGAAAATGGAGAAAAGTGGAGGAAAATGTAAATCACTTTTATATATTTGTAGAAATGGCATTGTCTAAAATTAAAGCTAAAACCAAGTAAATTATCGTAATGAATTATTTCTCAGGCGAATATGAATGTACAATTGACCCTAAAGGTAGAATGCTACTACCTTCAAGGGTAAAAGTGCGTTTGCCTGAAAGTAACGCATCGGAGTTGGTTTTGCAGAGAAGTACAGACCCTTGCTTGGTTTTGTACACAATGCCCGAGTTTGAAAAGTTAGCTGAAAAGGTAAATTCTCTAAATGAATTTGACGAAGATACTGCAAGTATTCAACGTAATTTTCACCGCTCATGTAGCGATGTTGAATTAGACAATGCTGGTAGATTTTTGATTCCAAAACGTATGCTTGAACATGCAGGTATTGTGAAAGACGTAATTTTGGTTGGCCTAGGTAACAGACTTGAAATTTGGAATCCGGAAACGTATGACCAATACTTAATTAAGGATGCAAATCAAATGAAATCTATGCTAAAAACTCACTTAGGAACTCCTAATCAAAACAAGTAATGGAAATAGATACTACTTATCACAAACCGGTAATGCTAGGCGAATGTTTAGAAAGCCTAGATATTAAACCAAATGGAACATACATTGATGTTACTTTTGGCGGTGGCGGACACAGTAAGCATATCCTTTCTCATTTACATAATGGCAAATTATATTCTTTTGACCAAGATGCTGATGCCGAAGAACAAGCTGAACCTTTAAAGTCGAACCAAAACTTTCAGTTTGTGGCTGCAAACTTTCGTCACATTGCCAAATACATGAAATTGTATGGGCAAATTGGCAAAGTAGATGGCATTTTAGCTGATTTAGGAGTTTCGTCTCATCAGTTTGATACAGCAGAACGTGGTTTTTCAATTCGTTTTGATGCGCAACTTGATATGAGAATGAATAATACAGTTGGGATTTCTGCAAAAGATATTATCAACGATTATTCAGAAGCTGATTTGCACAAACTTTTTGGAATTTATGGTGAAATTAAAAATGCTAAAACGTTGGCGCAACAAGTAGTTCGTGAACGTGCTCGCAAAAAAATTGAAACTGTATTTGAATTAAAAGAAGCTGTACGCCCTGTTGTAAAACGTGGTGAAGAAAATAAATATTACGCTCAAATGTTTCAGGCATTACGCATTGAAGCAAATGACGAACTGAAAGCATTAGAAGAAATGCTTGAAGCTACAGTTGATATACTAAAACCTGGTGGAAGATTAGTGGTAATGTCGTACCATTCATTAGAAGATAGGTTGGTGAAAAACTTTATTGCAAAAGGTAAATTTCATGGAGATGTAGAAAAGGATTTTTACGGAAATGAAAAAAAACCTTTTGATACTTACTTCAAAAAGCCAATTGAAGCATCGCCAGATGAAGTAATTACAAACAACAGAGCAAGAAGTGCAAAATTAAGAGTAGGTATAAAGAGATAGTTTGATTATTTTGATCTGATAGGTTTTTAAAACCTGTTAGGTCTAGATAATTATAAAATAAATAATGAAAGAAAAAGCAAACGTATACAAACCCAAACCAACGCCTGCACCTGAACGCAAGCCCAAAAGCTCCTCAAAAGTAGGGGCTAAAATTGCTGGTGCTATAGGTGGAGCTTTGGGTAAAGTTTTTTCTTTAGGAGTGGTTCGTGAGAAACTAAAAATGGAAAAAGTTTTTGGAGACGGCGTTCCTGTTGAATATTTTCCTTACGCACTTTATGTTTCATTAATTACTATCATTTATGTAGCCAATAGCCATTATGCAGATAAAACTGTGAGGCAAATTGCTAAAACTAAAGCCGAAGTTGAAGATTTAAGAGCCGATTACACTACCTTAAAAGCGGATTATATGTTTGCAGGTAAACAATCGGAAGTTGCTAAAAGTGTATTAAGTGAAGGATTAGAAGAAAGTTCGAGTCCACCATATAAAATAGAATTGAAACCTACTGATTACTTACCAGAAGAAAGTGAGTAACATTAAGTATTCCATATTATTAAGAGCACGAATAGCATTTATGTTGGTTGCCTTGTTTGCCTGCCTAGTGGTTTGGAAAACTTGGAAAATTCAAATGGTTGAGGGAGAACACTGGAAAAAAGTGGCTCGTGAAAATACCATTAAGCCAATGAAAGTAAAAGCTACTCGTGGCAATATTTATGCTGACGATGGAAGTTTGTTAGCAACATCATTGCCATTTTATAGGGTTGCTATTGACCCAACTGTGGCATCTGATACCTTATTTGACAACAATATTGACTCATTGTGTTACTTATTGGAAAAAGCGTTTCCAGCAAGAAGTTACAATGAATATAAGGTAATGATTAAGAATGCTCGAAACAAAAAAGGTAAAGTTCGCTATTTATCTCTTGTGCGTTCGCCAATCAATTATCAAATGCGCAAAACCATGAGCACATGGCCAATTGTAAGAAATGGTAGTAAAAAAGGTGGAATTATCTTCGAAAAATTAGATAAACGTTATCGCCCTTTTTCTCAATTAGCATTTAGAACTATTGGTTTTGTAAATGAAGAATTTCAAGGTGCTGGTTTAGAATATAGTTTCAACTCGCAATTAGCAGGTAGAGATGGACAAGCAATATTTACTCGCATAGCAGGTGCGTGGAAACCTTTACATGATGAATCTGAAATTCAACCTGAACAAGGTTACGATATTCAAACCACAATTAATGTCAATTTGCAAGATGTTGCAGAGTCGTCATTAAAAAAACACCTTGAAATGCACCGTGCAGATTTTGGTTGTGTAGTGTTAATGGAAGTTGCTACAGGTGAAATCAAAGCGATTTCGAATTTGAGTTTGAATAAAGATAGCAGTTATAGTGAAAATTATAATTATGCTGTTGCCAGTTTAACTGAGCCTGGTTCAACAATGAAATTAGCTTCGATGATTGCGCTTTTTGAGGAAAGTCAGGAGTTGGAACTTGAACAAAAGATAGATGCAGGTAATGGTAGATTTAATTTCTACGACCGTGTAATGACTGATTCAAAGCCAGAAGGGCTAGGAGTCATTACTGTAAAAGAAGCATTTGCGAAATCATCAAATATTGCAGTTTCAAAAATGGTTGTGAACAAATTCAAAACACAACCACAAAAATTTGTTGAATATCTTCAACAAATGCACTTAAACAGACCACTAGGTTTTCAGATGGTAGGAGAAGCTTACCCTTATGTGAAAAACCCTAAAGATAGTACTTGGAGTGGGGTAACACTTCCTTGGATGTCAATTGGATATGAGCTTAAATTGTCGCCTTTACATATTTTGAGTTTGTATAATGCAGTTGCAAACAATGGGAAAATGATTAAACCTATTATTGTTCGCAACACTAACCGAGCTGATAAGATTTTAGAAAACTATCAAACTACTGTTCTGGAAGAACAAATTTGTTCTGAAAAAACTTTAGAGAAAGTTAAAAAAATGCTAGAATCTGTAGTGGAGGAAGGTACAGCTAAAAATATTAAAAACGATAATTATAAAATTGCTGGTAAAACAGGTACGGCGCAAAAAATTAAAAACGGCCTTTATACCCACAATTACTATACTTCATTTGTTGGTTATTTCCCAGCAGATAAACCAAAGTATAGCTGTATTGTGGTAATTGATAGTCCGAAAGGTTTTAAAACTTACGGTTCTGATGTATCAGCACCGGTATTTAAGGAAATAGCTGATAAAATTTATGCGCTTGATGTTGAGATGCATAAATCTTTGAAAAAAGAAAAATTGGCTATTAAAATTCCTGTACCAATACCAAGTTTAAAACCAGGTTATGCTGAAGATATGAAATTGCTTTGTAACAAATTAGGCATTTCTAATCACAGTTCAGACCCTGAAAATGTTACCGACGAATGGGTAGATGCTCAAACGGAACAAAACTCTGTTCGTTGGAATAACAAACCTGTAAGAGAAGGTGTTGTACCAAACTTACAAGGAATGAATATCAAAGATGCATTATACATCTTAGAAAATATGGGTTTACGAGTTTCTGTTGAAGGTCATGGGAGGGTAATTTCTCAATCAGTACCGGCAGGAAGTAGAGCTATTAGAGGAAACGGAATTAAGTTGGTATTGAACTAACTTTAGTATATAGCTGTCATTCCGAGGCACGAGGAATCTTATAATTTATCAATATAAAATAAGATTCCTCGTGCCTCGGAATGACAAAAAGAAAATATTTAATATTAAAAAATATAAAGTAAAATTTTGAAAACGCTTTCGCAAATATTAGCAACTAGTAAAGTAAAATCAATTCAGGGAAATGCTGATATTGAAATACTTGCTATTGTTTTTGATTCTCGCAAAGTACAACAAGGTACTTGCTTTGTAGCCACTCGTGGTACAACAGTTGACGGGCATCAATTTATTGCAACTGCAATCTCAGCAGGTGCAATTGCTATTGTATGCGAGGAGTTGCCAAACGAAATTTTACCAACTATTACTTATGTTTTGGTTGAAAATTCATCTGAAATGTTAGGGTTATTAGCTTCTTCGTTTTTCGATAATCCATCTAGTAAAATGAAATTAGTTGCCATCACTGGCACTAATGGAAAAACTAGTAATGCTACACTTTTACATCATTTATTCAGAGAGTTAGGCTACAATGTTGGCTTACTTTCAACAGTTCAAAATCAAATTAACGAGGAAGTAATTCCCGCTACACATACTACACCTGATGCTGTTGCATTGAATCAATTATTGGCTTTAATGCTAAGCAAAGGTTGTACTCACTGTTTCATGGAGGCTAGTTCACATGCAATTCATCAATACAGAATTGCAGGTTTAGAACTTGATGGAGCAGTTTTTACCAATATCACGCACGACCATTTAGATTATCATGGAACATTTGATAATTACATCAAGGCTAAGAAAAAATTATTTGACGATTTATCTTCAAATGCTTTTGCACTAGCAAATTATGATGATAAAAATGGAAGAGTAATGTTGCAAAATACCAAAGCAACTAAACATTCATTTGCATTAAAAACCATTGCTGATTTTAAAGGAAAGCTTTTAGCAAATACTTTACAAGGCTTGCAAATGGAAATCAACGGAACCGAAGTTTGGTTTAAGTTGATTGGTGCTTTTAATGCTTATAACTTGTTGAGTGTGTATGCAGTTGCGGTGCTTTTAGGTGAAGACGAAAGAGAAGTTTTAACAACTCTTTCAGGTTTAAATACTGCAAAAGGCAGATTTGAACAATTCAGATCAACTACAGGAATAACTGGTATTGTTGACTACGCTCATACGCCTGATGCTTTAGAAAATGTACTTGAAACCATCAACGATTTAAAAGGTGATGCACAAGTAATTACTGTTGTTGGTTGTGGTGGAAATAGAGACGCAGCAAAACGCCCAGTGATGGCTGAAATTGCTGCAAAATTGAGCGACAAAGTTATTCTTACTTCTGATAATCCACGAAACGAAGAGCCTCAAGATATTCTAAATCAGATGCAAGCAGGTTTGAAGTCGGCAGCTCATTTGCGCAAAACCATGCAAGTAAGTGACAGAAAAGAAGCCATTAAAGTGGCTTGTACTTTGGCAAAAGCTGGCGACATTATTTTGTTAGCTGGTAAAGGTCACGAAGATTACCAAGAAATTAAAGGAGTAAAATATCCTTTCGACGATAAAAAAGTATTGATTGAAACCTTAAAACTACTAGAGCTATAATTAGCAAACATTAAAGATATGCTTTATTATCTATTTCAAATATTAGACGAGAAATACAACTTAGCAGGTGCTGGGATGTTCCATTATATCTCTTTTAGAGCTTTGCTAGCGGTAATGGTTTCTTTGTTGATTGGTGCAATTTATGGTCGTAAACTAATTGATTATCTTCGTTATAAACAAGTTGGTGAAACTATTAGAGATTTAGGCTTAGAAGGTCAAATTGAGAAAAAAGGTACGCCAACAATGGGTGGTTTAATTATTATTGCTTCAATAGTAATTCCAACTTTATTGTTTGCCAAAATCAAAAATACATATATCATTCTGATGCTTGTAACCATTATTTGGTTAGGGTTTATTGGTTTTATGGATGATTATATCAAGGTTTTCAAAAAAAATAAAGAAGGTCTTCACGGTCGATTCAAAATTGTTGGTCAGGTAATCTTGGGCTTAGCAGTAGGTTTGGTTTTATGTTTTAATGAACATGTTGTGGTAAGAGAATACAAACTTGCAGAAGGAATTTATTCAACAAGTAATATTTCAGCTGAACATAATGATGTTGAATCTACCATTACAACTATTCCTTTTGTAAAAGACAATGAGTTTGATTACAATAAGTTAGCTTTCTTTGGTGAGGAATATACTTGGATTATATATGTGTTAATAGTAACATTTATTATCACAGCGGTTTCAAATGGTGCAAACATTACAGACGGTATTGATGGTTTGGCAGCAGGAACCTCAGCAATCATTGGTTTAACTTTAGCCATATTTGCCTATGTGTCAGGTAATACCATTTTCGCTGATTATCTGAATATTATGTTTATTCCAAACTCATCGGAGTTGGTAATTTTCTGTGCGGCGTTTGTGGGTGGATGTATCGGCTTTTTATGGTACAATTCATATCCAGCACAAGTATTCATGGGCGATACAGGTAGTTTATCATTAGGTGGAACAATTGCTGTATTAGCATTGGTACTTCGCAAAGAGTTATTAATACCAGTATTATGCGGAGTATTTTTGATAGAAAACTTGTCGGTAATGTTGCAAGTAGCTTATTTCAAATACACCAAAAAGAAATATGGCGAAGGAAGAAGAATCTTTAAAATGGCTCCACTTCATCACCATTATCAAAAATCAGGATATCACGAAGCGAAAATTGTAACTCGCTTCTGGATTATAGGAATTCTATTAGCAATCTCAACCATTGCAACGTTGAAAATAAGATAGTTGTTGAGATTGTAGATATTAGATTATAGATTTTAGACAATATGGCACATAGTTTTAAACAATTGAAAATATGGAATTTAGCTATGGATATTGTCTTAGATGTATATAAAATAACAGCTGAGCTTCCAAAAGAAGAGAAATTTGGATTAACATCTCAAATAAAAAGAGCAGCAATCTCAATACCTTCAAATATTGCAGAAGGTGCAGGAAGAGGTTCGGACAAAGAATTTTGTCATTTCCTAAAAGTTGCATTAGGTTCAGTATTTGAATTAGAAACGCAGTTAATTGTGTCTGAAAGATTAAATATTATTGGTATTGAATTATCAGATATTTATTTAAAAATTAATGAGTTAGAAAAAATGATTATTGGATTTATTAATAAACTAAGTCTAAAATCTAACATCTAAAATCTTATGTCTAAAATTGCAATATTAGGAGCAGGTGAAAGCGGAACAGGTGCAGCACTTTTGGCAAAAGCCAAAGGGTTTGAGGTATTTGTATCTGATATGGGTAGTATTTCTACACAATACAAAAATGTATTGAGCCAAGCGAATATTGATTTTGAAGAAGGACAACATTCAGAAGAACGAATTTTAAATGCTGATGAAGTAATTAAAAGTCCGGGGATACCTGATAAAGCGCCATTGATTAAAAAATTATATGCTCAAGGTACCTCAGTAATTTCTGAATTAGAGTTTGCTGCAAGATACACCAAAGCTAAAATTATAGCTATTACAGGAAGTAATGGTAAAACAACTACTACGCTTTTGACTTATCATTTATTCAAAAAAGCTGGATTAAATGTAGGTTTGGGCGGTAACATAGGTGATAGTTTTGCCAAACAAGTAATCAATGATACTTTTGATTATTTTATTCTTGAAATATCTAGTTTTCAGTTAGATAATATGTACAAAACCAAAGCGGATGTGGCTATGATATTGAATATCACACCAGATCATTTGGATAGATACGATTATAAATTTGAAAATTATATTGATTCAAAATTCAGAATAATTCAAAACCAAACTTCAGCTGAAACATTCATTACTTCAATTGATAATGAAACAGTTGCGCAAGAGTTAGGTAAAAGAAATATTGTTTCAAATACATTAAAGATGTCATTAAACCAAGAAGTTGCAAACGGTGCTTCATTGGTAAATGAAAACTTAATTTTTAATGTAAACGGAAATAAATTTAGTATTCCATTGCAAATATTGCCAATTGAAGGTAAACACAACATTAGCAATGCAATGGCTGCAATTTTGGCTTTAGAAACTGTTCGTCAGAAATTTGAAGCTGATAAAACATTTGATTATGCAGCATTTATTGCTGATTTTCAAAATGTAGCACATCGTTTAGAAAAAGTAGCAACCATCAATGGTGTTTTATACATCAATGATTCAAAAGCTACCAATGTAGATTCGGTTTATTATGCTTTAGAGGCAATGACAAAACCTGTAATCTGGATTGCTGGCGGTGTAGATAAAGGAAATGATTATACTCAAATTGAAGAATTGGTAAAATCAAAAGTAAAAACTTTGATTTGCTTAGGAACTGATTCATCAAAACTTGAAAACTATTTCAACGGAAAAGTAGCACAAATAGTAAGTGTTCAGTCAATGAAAGCTTGTATTGAGGAAGCCTCAAAATTGGCAGCCGCTGGAGATGTGGTGTTACTATCGCCTGCATGTGCAAGTTTTGATTTATTCAAAAACTATGAAGACCGAGGGAATCAGTTTAAAGAAGGAGTTCAGGGTTTAGAGTAGAGAGTTCAGGGTTTATTTAAAATTAAAACGAATATAGAGAGAATAGTCATGTTAAGAAAATTTGAAAACTCTTAACCCTAAACTCTCAACTTAAAATGATTACGACAACAAAAATATGGCTTAAAGAAAACTTAAAAGGAGACCCAGTAATTTGGTTTGTGGTGTTCCTGTTGAGTTTACTTTCGGTAGCGGTAGTGTATAGCGCTACTGGTACGTTGGCCTATAAAATGATGTCGGGCAATACAGAGCATTACTTAAGAAAACACTCAATGTTTATGATATTGAGTTTGGCGGTGATGTGGTTTTGCCATAAGCTTGATTATAAATATTACGCTAAAATATCAAGAGTAGCATTATTGGTTTCAATACCATTGTTATTGTTTACTTACTTATTTGGTTCAAATTTAAATGAGGCAAGTCGTTGGTTTACAATACCGATTATTAATCAATCTTTCCAACCTTCCGATTTAGCAAAGTTTGCTTTAATCTCAAGTTTGGCAAGTATGTTGGCAAAAAGACAACAAAATATTGCTGATATCAAAGAAACATTAATTCCACTTTTATTGTGGGTTGGTGGTATATGTGGAGCAATTGCATTGTCAAATTTATCGACATCGTTGATGCTATTTGCTACTTGTGTATTATTAATGTTTATCGGTAGAGTGCCGCTTAAATATTTAATGATGTTGGGAGTAGTTGGGATAATAGCATTATCAATTGCACTTGCAGTAGGTCAGCGTTTGGGTACAGCTATTTCGAGGGTAACAAAATTTATGGATCCAAATCCATCATCAGTTCCTTACCAAGCACAGCAATCATACATTGCCATTGCAACGGGTGGAATAATGGGAAAAGGTCCAGGAAAAAGTACATCACGTAATGTGTTGCCTCACCCTTATTCCGATTTTATCTATGCAATCATCATAGAAGAATACGGCTTAGTGGGTGGAGCGGCAGTGTTAATGTTGTATTTAGTAATACTCTATCGGGGCATGATTACCCTGTCAAACAGTGAACGGGCATTTGGAGCACTACTCTCCGCCGGACTCAGTTTTAGTTTGGTAATCCAATCGATGATAAATATGGGCGTGGCAGTCGGCCTCGGACCAATAACAGGTTTACCTTTACCTTTATTAAGTATGGGAGGAACGTCTTTACTTTTCACAGGGGTTTCACTCGGTATTATTCTGAGTGTTAGCCGTGGGGAAGGAGACGAATCTCAGTTGAATAAAGAGAGTTTGTAGGTAGTTTTCAGTTGAGGTTTTAATTGAACGAATATCTTAAACAAATATAAGATTGCTCGTTCCTCGGAATGACACTGAAACTATAAAGAATCTAATGTAATAATCTAGAAGACCTCCAAGGTTTTTAAAACCTTGGAGGTCTAGCAAATATAAAATTGAAAGCATACTAATTATTAATTATCTAAAGTGAAAGTAATTATAAGCGGCGGCGGCACAGGCGGACATATTTTCCCAGCATTAGCAATTGCAAATGCTATCAAGGAACTATTGCCCGAAACTGAATTCCTATTTGTAGGAGCCGAAGACAGAATGGAAATGCAAAAAGTACCTCAGGCTGGCTACAATATTGTAGGTTTGCCAATTGCGGGTATTCAGCGTAGCCTTTCGCTTAAAAATTTGAGCTTTCCTTTTAAGTTGGTTAATAGTTTAATTAAAGCTCGTAAGGTTGTTAAAGATTTTGCTCCTGATGTAGTAATTGGTGTTGGAGGATATGCTTCTGGACCAACTTTATGGATGGCATCTTCAATGGGAATTTCAACCTTTTTGCAAGAACAAAATTCTTATGCAGGTTTAACCAATAAGTTACTTGCAAAAAGTGTAAAAAAGATATTTGTAGCTTACGAAGGTATGGAAGCATACTTTCCAGCTAAAAAAATAATGTTAACTGGTAATCCTGTTCGAAAAGAAATTATCGGATGTGAATTGCTTCGTTTACCAGGATTGTTTGAGTTTAAACTTTCAGCTGAACGTAAAACCTTGCTTGTAATAGGCGGAAGTTTAGGCGCACGTACTATCAACGAAAGTATTGCGGCTAATCTTGACAAAATTAAAGAAGCAGGTTATCAATTAATTTGGCAAACTGGCAAAAGCTTTTTCCCTAAGGCACAAGAATTATGTGCTGCCAAACCACAAAGCAATGGTTGGGGAGATATTAAAGTTTTTGAATTTATTGGTAACATGAACCTAGCTTATGCTTGTGCTGATGTAGTAATTTCAAGAGCTGGAGCTTTGTCAATCACTGAATTATGTACTGCGGGTAAACCGTCAGTATTGGTACCTTCGCCAAATGTATCTGAAGATCATCAAACAAAAAATGCTATGGCATTGGTGAGAAAAGATGCAGCTTTAATTGTGGCTGACAAAGACGCAAAAGAAAAATTGGTTGATGCCGCTATCGCTTTGTTAGCTGATAACGAACGTCAAACACAAATAAGTAATAATATTTCAGCAATGGCATTGCCAAATGCTGCAACAACTATTGCTAAAGAAATTATTGATTTCATTAATAATAAAAAATAGAAATGATTTCGCTTGATAACATAAAGAATGTGTATTTCCTAGGAATAGGAGGAATTGGGATGAGTGCTTTGGCTCGTTGGTTTAATGCCAATGGATACAAAGTAGGTGGATATGATAAAACATCCACCGCTTTAACCCAAACCCTTACTAGCGAAGGTATGGATATTCATTATGACGACAAAGTAGGTCGAATCCCAACTTTGTTTTATCAAAAAGAAACAACATTAGTAATTTATACTCCAGCTATTCCTCAAGATAATTTAGAGTTAATTTATTTTAGAGGCGAAGAATATGCTTTGTACAAACGTTCGCAAGTATTGGGAATGTTAACCAAAGATATTTTCACAATTGGTATAGCAGGTACACACGGAAAAACAACAACTTCATCAATGACAGCGCATTTGTTAAAAAATGCAGGTTTAGAAGTGAGTGCTTTTTTGGGTGGAATTACAGCCAATTATAACTCAAATATGTTAATTGGCGACAAAAAAGGTGTAGTTGTAATTGAAGCTGATGAATACGATAGATCGTTTTTGACACTCTATCCAAACATGGCTGTTGTAACAAGTACCGATGCCGATCATTTAGATATTTACGGTAATCACAATTCAGTTTTAGAGTCATTTACCTTATATGTAAATCAAATAAAAGAAGGAGGAAAACTATTCTTAAATCATGGTTTGAGTTTAGATACTCCCGCACATGTGAGCAAAGTAAGTTACGGTACAAATACAGAAGCAACTTCGCAAGCTAGCAACGTACGAGTTGTAGAAGGTGCGTTTTTGTTTGATTATCAATACAATGAAGTTGTAATTAAAGATATTAAATTACAATTACCAGGTTTTCATAATGTAGATAATGCTTGTGCGGCATTGAGTATTGGTGTAGCAATGGGCATAGCTCCTGAATTATTAAAACAAGGCATTGAAACCTTTAAAGGAGTAAAAAGAAGATTTGAATTTATTGCTAAAAATGCTGATACAGTGTATGTTGATGATTATGCTCATCATCCTGCGGAGTTAAAAGCATTTATTTCATCAGCAAAAGCATTGTTTCCAAATAAAAAGTTAACAGTGTTTTTTCAACCACATTTATTTAGCAGAACCAAAGATTTTGCAGACGAATTTGCAGAAAGTTTAAGTTTAGCTGATTGTGTGTATTTGCTTGATATTTATCCAGCTCGTGAATTGCCAATGCCAGGTGTAACTTCTGAAATTGTGTTTAAAAACATTCATTCAGCAGAAAAACATTTGATAACAAAAGAGCAAATTCCTGCAATAGTGAGCGAAAACAAATTTGAATTTGTAGCAACTGTTGGCGCAGGCGATATCGACAAATATATTGATGTAATAAAAGCAATTATTGAAAAATAACATTGAAAAAACTTAAAGCAAATATTATCCGATTAGTTACAAGCACAGGTTTTAAAGTGTTTTCAAGTGTAATATTGCTTTCAGTAATTATTGGTTTTGCACAAAAACAACAAGCTGAGCGAGTTTGTAAAAATGTGAGTATCAATATTACAGAGGAATACAATAGTTATTTTATCGACCAAAAAGATATCATGGATTTAATGACATTGAATAACAGAGAACCATTAATTGGTAGAAGTTATGATGTGTTAAGATTAAAACAACTAGAAGCTCGAGTAAAAGCAAACCGTTTGGTTGAAGATGCAGAAGTGTATAGAGATATTGAGGGAGATTTAAATGTGGAAGTAAAACAGTGTCGCCCAATAGCACGCATCAACACCCAGTTAAATGGAAGTTGGTATATTTCAGATAAAGGAAGAGTTTTCCCAACATCAGAGAAATTTACAGCTCGTGTGCCAATTATCAGTGGTGATTACGCTTGGAGAATGTTGAATGTAAATTTTGCACAAGATAGCACTCACAACGATTTCTTTAAGTTGCTTTCATTAATTGATAAAGATGCTTTTTTGAAAGCATTGATAAATGAAATAGAAGTTGACATTGAATCAAGAACCGATTCAATAGCCGATGTATATCTTTACCCTCAAGTAGGTAATTTTCGCATAGATTATGGCGATTTTACTGAACCAGAGGCAAAGTTAAGACGACTTAAAATAGCTTATTCAGAAGTACTTACAACCAAAGGTTGGGATACTTACAAAAAGCTTAGTATTAAGTTCAGGAACCAGATTATTTGTGAATAAAATTATATAATTAAAACAATGCAAAACGATAAAATAGTTGTAGGACTCGACATTGGAACAACCAAAATTTGCGCTATCGTAGGGCGTAAAAATGAGTTTGGAAAACTCGAAATTTTGGGAATGGGAAAAGCTGTATCCGAAGGCGTTTCTCGAGGAGTAGTTGTAAATATTGATAAAACAGTATTGGCAATTAAAAAAGCTATCGCTGAAGCTGAAGAAGATGCTGGTGTTGGAATTGGTATTGTAAATGTTGGTATTGCTGGTCAGCATATCAAAAGTTCAATGCACCACGGTAGCATTATTCGTCATTCAGCAAATGAAGAAATTACTGTTGCCGATATTGAAAGATTGACAAACGATATGTATAAAATTGTTACTCCTCCAGGAAGTAAAATTTTGCATGTTGTTCCTCAGGATTTCACTGTTGATTACGAAGAAGATGTAAAAGAACCAGTTGGGATGCTTGGTTCACGTTTGGAAGCTGATTTCCACATTATTACAGCACAAACAAATGCAATTGGCAACATTAAAAAATGTGTTGAACGTGCAGGTTTGGATGTAGCTGAGTTAATACTTGAGCCAATAGCATCAAGTATGGCAGTGTTGGATGAAGAAGAAAAACAAGCAGGTGTTGCATTAGTAGATATTGGTGGTGGTACTACTGATATTGCTATTGTATATGAAGGAATTATCCGTCATACAGCCGTTATTCCATTAGGTGGTAATATTATCACAGCTGATATCAAAGAAGGATTGTCAGTAATGGCACAACAAGCTGAAAAATTGAAAGTTAAATTCGGAAAAGCTTTACCAGAAATGGCAAGCATCAACGATATTATTTCAATTCCAGGTTTGAGAGATAGAGCACCAAAAGAAATTTCGTTACGCAACTTGGCTAACATTATTGAATCTCGTGTGAAAGAGATTTTAGAGTTAGTGCACAACGAAATTATTATGGCTGGCTATGCTAAAAAATTAGCAGGAGGTATTGTTTTAACAGGTGGTGGTTCGCAACTACAACATATTAAACAACTTGCTGAATTTATGACAGGTATGGATGTTCGTATTGGATACCCTAATGAGCACTTAGGTAGAAGCAAAACTGAGGAAGTTAAAAGTCCAATGTATGCAACTACAGTAGGTTTGGTATTGGCAGGTTTTGGTGCTTTTGACGAACGTGAAAATCGTTACAACAATCAATTAGAATCAGTTCAGCAACAACCAACTACTCGTACTCAACAACCAAAAGAGAGTGGTTCAAACTTCTTCAGTACATTAATAGCAAAAGCTAAAGATGTATTGATGGATGATTACGACGGCTCAAAATCTAACTACTAAATTAACTATTTTTTTTAACAACTAACTAACCATTAACTAATTAACACAATGTACAAGTTTGACATTCAACAAAATTCAAGATCAATTATTAAAGTAATTGGCGTAGGCGGAGGCGGAAGCAACGCAGTAAATCACATGTTTAACCTTGGTATCAAGGATGTAGAGTTTGTAGTTTGCAATACAGATTCTCAAGCTTTAAAAGCGAGCCCTGTGCCAACTAAATTACAAATCGGTGTTGCATTAACACAAGGGTTGGGTGCTGGTGGAAATCCTGAAAAAGGAAGAAATGCAGCACTTGAAAGCAAAGAAGAAATTAGAGAATTTTTAAGTAACAATACCAAAATGGTATTTATCACTGCAGGTATGGGTGGTGGTACAGGTACAGGAGCTGCACCAGTTATTGCTAAAATGGCAAAAGACATGGGCATTTTAACTGTAGCTATTGTTACTGTTCCTTTTGGTTTTGAAGGAAAGAAAAAAATTGCTTTAGCTCACGAAGGTTTAGAAGAACTAAGAGGCAATTGCGATACTACACTTGTAATCATGAATGATAAAATTCGTGAATTACACAAAAACTTATCTTTAAGAAGTGCTTACGCACAAGCTGATATGGTTTTGACTAATGCTGCAAAATCAATCGCTGAAATTATTACTGTTACTTACGATAGTAACGTTGACTTTGAAGACGTACGTGCTGTAATGGAAAACTCTGGTACTGCTGTTATGGGTACTGGTATTTCATCTGGTGAAGAACGTGCAATCAAAGCAACAACTGAGGCTATCAACTCTCCATTGTTGAACAACAACTCAATCAATGGTGCAAGCAAAATATTGGTTTCTATTGCTTATGGCGAAGAAGCTGAATTATCTATGGACGAGATGGATGAAATCAATACTTTCATCACAGACCAATGCCAAGATTTACACGACGACTTAAAACTTGCTCACGTTTGCGACCCAACTTTAGGTGATAGCTTAAAAGTAACTGTTATTGCTACTGGTTTTGCTAAAGACCACGCAAATAGCAATCCTTTTGGCATTCCTCAAGCACAACAAGTGGCTCAACCTGTTGCTATTGCTCAACCTGTACAAACTGCAGTAGCACACACAGCACAAGATGCTCAACAAGCGCAGAAAAACTTAATTGACCTTGAAAGCAATAGAGTTAAACAAATCAGTTTGTTTGACCAATTTGATACATTCAACAAACCTGCGGCTCAGCCAGTTGCTGAAACTCCAATTGAGGCTACTCCAGCTCCAGCAGAAACAAATACAAACCCAATTCCTCCAATTGTAACAAATACAGTTATAGAAGAGGAAAAACCAATTATTGCTCCTGAGCCAATTGTTGCACCAACAATCACTCCAACGGCTGAAACATTAACGCCAACACAGCAATATATTATTGAGCAACAACAAGCGCAAGCAATTTTACCTACTGCAACAGAGGTTATTAAAGAAGTAATTCCTCCTGCGTATGAAGCACCAACACAAGTAACTCCAATATTTGAAGCACCAACGCAACAACCAGTACAACAACAAGAGCCAATTGCACCAAAAGCAAACACATACTCTTGGGATATAAATGTACCAAACTCGGAGCCACGTTTAGAAAACAACAATACTCAAACTATTGCTGAGCAACCAGAACAGCCAGTTGTAAACCGTATTGAGCGCCCAGCACCACAGATTGAAAACTGGAACGAAGAAGCAGAGCGTAAACGTCAAATGTTGTTAGAGGAAGCACAACGCAGAATAGATCGTTTAAAAGGATTAAGTGAAAACAACATCACGGACGATTACAAAGAGCGTTTTGAAGTGCCAGCATACCAAAGAGAGCACAAAACATTAACTGATATTCCACATTCATCAGAAAGAAACATCTCAAGATTAACCTTGAATGATGACAATGAAATATTAGGAAATAATAAATTCTTACACGATAACGTAGATTAATGCAGTTTAGAGTAAAGAGTTCAGAGTTTTATATTTTTCAAACCCTGAACCCTAAACTCTTAACTCTCAACTTGAAACTGTACATTGTTTTTTTAGCAAGCTCCTTGGTTAGGGGAGCTTGCTTTTTGTGTTTTTAGGGGTAGGGTTTTGTGTTTTTAGGGAAATTGAGTAAGTTGTGATAATTTATTTTAATATATTTTTTTAGTGTCATTTAATATCCTAATATTAATTAAGTAAAAAGAATATAATGGAACCATCAGATTTTCTAACAATTTTAGGTTTAGCCTTAGCTATATGGGCAATTATACCAACTAAAGAGAGGCAGTTTATACTTTTGTTTTTTTCAAAATTTGAAATATCTACATTTATAGCATCACTATTTTTCATTCACTATCTAATGTCATTTGATTGGATTAAGACAAATTGGTTTCCTAGCCTTGCAATTTTTATATTTGAATATGGAATTTCAAGTTTAATATGGGCTTACATTGTTTCTCTAATTGTAATTTCTTATCCTATTGTTAAGGTTACTTTCGGTTACTTTTCCCGTAGTAGAATAGTAAGTTTAATATCTGTTTATAAGTCTTATTTGAAAGAAAATGAAATTGACTTATTGGTTAATTTTATATTTAAGTATCATATAGAAGACATAAAAATTTATTTAAAAGGAATTTCTCATTTACCACAAAAGGAAAATATTGACATAATATTGAGAAGGAGAACTGACACAGATAAAGCTTATGAGAAACTAATTAAACCCAAAAGAATACTTTTTGCTTCTTGGGTATATGGACACATCATACAGAACGAAACTTTTGTGCGTGGTGCAGCTAATAAATACCCAGAATTATTTGCAACAGCATTTATGGGAATGGAAACAGTTGAGGCTTCAAACCAAGACCTAGTTAAACTTTATATTGAATGCTTATTTGAAGCAAAGAATCAATCATTTATTCAAGAATTAAGAATATTAAACAATGCCAATGATTCAATTATTGAAAGAAATGTGTTTGTAGATATACCAATTTTGTTTTCTTTACTATCAAATACAAAAGTAGCGGTTGAAAATTATGTTTGGTATCCTATTGGGGAGGGAACTGTGAAATCGTTGAAATATGATGAAAATCAAAAAGATTTTTTAATTAAAAAATATGATTCTTCATTAGAACCTGAACTATGGAATCAGAAAGTTTACATAGGAATAGTTTATTTTAATTATATGATTAGAGAAACTATTTACAGAAACAGTGAATTTCATATGTGGCTTTTTTATTTTAGAGATTTTACCAGTAAAATAATAGAAATCATACCATTAGAAAATGATTATGATATTAAAGCTGAATATCCGACTTTTGCGCATAAAATTCTTTATGAGCAAATTTCAATAATGATTGATTGGTTAATTTTGGCAAAAGAGCTTGATAATGAAAATCGTGTTATTGACACTATAAGATGTTTAGGTGGTTGTATTGATAACATATGTAATTCTGAAAATTCAAAAATCTCTTTTGATTATAAGAAGAGGGTTTTTACGTTGATAATTAATCAATATTTTGAATTTTCAAAGTATCCTAATAATTCAGCAGCTAAAATTAGTCGAGTTTGGTTAGAAAAATTGTTTTGTTATCCTAAGAATGTTGATATTGGCACACAAGAGTTAACAGAAAAATATGTAAGTATTTTTAGGGCTTCTTGGAAAGATTTTGATAAGTTCTATTATCAAGACAATTATGAAAACTTTTCGATTTCACGATTTGAGGAAAATGTAATTAAAAAAATAATGGAATACGAAAATAATAAATAAAACAAACTTGCCCTTATTATAATAGCTACGCTTAAACGAGATCAAGTAAGAAATATTTCTTTTTATTTTTGTTTATTTCTTTTATTATTTTGTTTTTTGAAAACTAGAAAAATTAAACTTATTTCATTTATGTATAAAAAATTACATTTCAGCTTTGTTTTTATTTTGCTTACGATTAGTTCATTTGCACAAAATCTAAAAATTATAGATATCCTTACTCTTTACAAGCAACCAAATTGGGAAAATGTAAATATTTATTTATCAAACAAAAACTGGGTTTATTACAACTCAAACAACAAAACAGAAATACAATGGACATATAGAAAAAATACCAATTCATCAGAAGATAGAGCTGAAGGCTGGTTGAACTTAGTGTTAGATGGTTCATTGTTTAGTTTCTTTCAATACAAAATAGCAAATGTAACCGTTTATACCAAATTAATAAGCGAAATAAGAACTCTTGGTTTCAAAAAACAAAGTAGCTCCATAAGTGATGGATCAATTACAACTCACTATTCCAATGGCAAATACAATATATATACATTGATAAGCAAATCTGAAAATGAAAACGATGTCAACAACTACATATTGAAGATAGAAAAAATACGAGCAGTGTATAAAGCACCAATGGTATTTATTGAAATTCCAGATGTTGAAGAAAAAAAAGATACCTACAAAAGCTCTACAGCTAACAGTCATACTGACCAAATTTTAACAGTAGCAGGAATCAACTTCCATATGCAAAACATACCTTCAGGCACCTTTAGCATGGGTAGTAATAATGGTAGTGATGATGAAAAACCAGTACATAATGTAACTCTTTCAGCTTTTAGTATGATGAAATATGAAGTAACTTTTGATCAATATGATGCATATTGCGAGATTAAAGGAATAAACAAGCCTGACGATGAAGGTTGGGGAAGGGGGGCTAGACCTGTAATAAACGTAAGCTGGGAAGATGCCAACACTTTTGCTATTTGGCTAAGCGAACAAACTGGTAAAAACTTTAGGTTGCCCACAGAAGCAGAGTGGGAATATGCAGCTCGTGGAGGTGAATATTACCAATTTGCAGGAAGTGATGATATAAACAAAATAGCTTGGTATGGTGAAAATTCTAGCCACAAATCCCATAAAGTAGGTACTAAAAATGGCAACGCTTACGGTCTTTACGACATGACAGGTAATGTATTAGAGTGGTGTAACGATTGGTATGGTCGTGATTATTATGAAAATAGCCCTAATACTAACCCGAAAGGTCCCTCATCTGGAGCTTACCATGTCGAAAGTGGATCTTGTTGGTATAACAATGTATTAGATAGTCGGATTACAAATCGGGTTAACGATGCTGTCACTTTTGGTGATGGAGATGTTGGTTTTAGCTTAGTTATGATTCCATAGTTTGGATATTTAATAAGGTACTCGCCCTCGTTACCGCTAGGCTCAAACGAGATCGAGTAAAGGGTAACAGATTATCAATGATCTTTTTATATCATTATCCGCTCCTCGAGTTCTTCCCTAACTACTTACACAACTGCAAGATAGTGTGGCTATTCGAGATTTGCAATCTCGAATTCTTATCTGTGGATTTGCAATCCACATTAACAGTTGTTACTAAAACAATTTGCTACTATTAAGGATTAAAAATCCTTGGATACGGCTTCTGAATTGCAAATCCAGATGAGCACTTTATACTAACTTTTATTGTTAATTTTAAAGGGAAGATGTGGAGGAGTTGAATTTAAGGAACAAATACTAGCGCATATTGATACTTTGCCTTGGGAAAAGTAATTTAATTTTTTAGTA
Source organism: Bacteroidota bacterium (assembly GCA_041191405.1). Taxonomy (GTDB): domain Bacteria; phylum Bacteroidota; class Bacteroidia; order Cytophagales; family UBA9547; genus JBEEOW01. The sequence goes on along the minus strand of JBEEOW010000010.1, from coordinate 22,725 downwards.
AAACCTTCCCTAAAACAACGGCTCTCCATTTGCATTAGTAGTCAGTAAATCACTCATATAATCAAAAAACGGACGAATATCTTTTAGCCTTTCATTGATAATTTGAACCAAATTACCTGAAAGTAAATCACTTTCTGTAAGTGCTGATTTAAAAATAAACTGTTTATGTCGAAGTAATGCTATGCCAGGGTGATCTTTTGGGTAACCTTTGGGTGCAGTTGCAAGTGAATTGCCAGTGATGTTTCCGTATGTATTTACTATTGAAGGTGTTTTTAATAATGTAAACCAATCTTCATAGTTATAGTCTATATCCTCACGGATTCTTTTTAAATCATCGGCATTTGGTGCAAAAAATCCGCAACCTACAAAACTGTTATTGGGTTCAATATGAACATAATATCCACCACGTCGGTAGGCAGTTGCACGTCTGAAACCAAAAGCAAAACGTGGATTATAAGGTGTTTTATCTTTACTAAAACGGGTGTCGCTATAAATTCGGTACAAGCTTTTTTTTCCAGATTCATTTTCAATAACATCATGTTTATTCATTTCAACAATCAGTAAATCAACAATATCGCAAAGGTTTTGATGGGCTTGTAAATATTCGTTTTTGTGCTCGTTAAACCACTCACGATTATTGTTTTGAGCTACGTTGCTTAAAAATGTTAAGGTTGATTGTTGTAGCGATGTGTTTTTCATAAAATAAGTATGGGTAGCTTAACCAAGCACCCAAACTTAAGTAATTAATAATGATTTGGCAAAGTTAAATGTTAAGTCAATATGAATTTCTTAAATACCAAGGGTTGAAACCCATGGCTATGATATCTTCGTCCCGATGGGACTAATTGTTTAGCGTTAAAGTCCCATCGGGACGACCAATTTAATAGCCTAGGGTTTTCAACCCTAGGAAAAATGAAATCAATATTTTTCTAAACCCACAAAAAATGCCTAATTTTATAGCTAAGCAACAAATTGACTTAACAAATAAATGGCAATCTACTTTGATAATGCAGCAACAAGTCCGTTAGCACCAGAGGTTTGGGACGAAATGCAACCTTACTTTTTAATTCATTTCGGAAATCCATCTTCAATACATTCGCACGGAAGAGCTGCACGTTCGGCAGTTGAAAAATCAAGAAAAACAGTTGCATCATTATTAGGTTGTTCGCCAGCAGAAATATTTTTCACATCAGGCGCTACCGAAGCTGATAATATGGCTTTGGTAAGTGCAGTTTATTCATTAGGAGTAAAACATATCATAACATCAGCTATTGAGCACCATGCAGTATTGCACACAGCTGAGTTTTTGGCTAAAAGCAATGGTGTTAAATTAAGTTTTGTAAATCTTTCATCAAAAGGAGAAGTTGATTTACAACATCTTGAAGAATTATTGCAAGCGTCAACAGAGCCAACATTGGTTTCGTTAATGCATGGAAATAATGAAATTGGGAATTTATTGCCAATCATTGAAACAGGTAATATTTGCAGAAAATACAATGCCTTTTTCCACAGCGATACAGTGCAAACAATGGGGCATTTTCCATTTAAATTAGCTGAAATGCCAGTTGATTTTATAGTTGGTTCTGCACATAAATTTCACGGACCAAAGGGTGTTGGTTTTATTTACATTAACCCAAATAACCGTATTGAACCATTTATTCGTGGGGGTTCGCAAGAGCGAAATATGCGTGCAGGCACCGAAAATGTAGCAGGAATTATTGGTTTAGCAAAAGCATTATCGCTTTGTTATCAATCACTTGACGAACATCAAAACCATATTTTATCTCTCAAAAAATTATTTATTGATCAAATAAATACGCATATTCCAAAAATCACTTTTAATGGAAAATCTGGGGATTTAAACAATAGTCTTGCTCATGTGTTAAGTTTGAATATTCCACCTTCTGAGGACAATGACATGTTGTTAATGAATATCGATATCAGAGGTTTATCAACTTCGGGAGGTAGCGCATGTACAAGTGGAGCAACAGAAACTTCACATGTAATTGATGTGTTAGACAATCAATCAGTTGATAGTGGCGTTGTAAGAGTATCATTTAGCAGATACAATACTGAAGATGAAGTGCATCAAGCTATTGAAATTTTAAAAGATTTAATCGCTTAAGTATTAAATTCATAGAAAAAATTAGCACTTTTGTAGGCATTTTCTAAAAATACAGATTCATAATATGCACAACGCAACGGCCGAAGAGTTTAAGGCCTTATTGAGTACACCTCAAAATGTAGTTATCACCACTCATTACAAACCTGATGCTGATGCACTTGGCTCATCGTTGGCTTTGTCAGCATTTTTACAAAAGCTTAATCACACAGTAACTGTAATTACCCCAAGTGATTATCCTTCATTTTTAAATTGGATTGATGGGCAAGACAAGGTTTTGATTTATAACTCAGTAAATGAAACTGTTATAAATGAAAAATTTGCAAATGCTGATATTATTTTTTGTTTAGATTTTTCAGCTTTAAGCAGAATAAACGAAATGGAACCATTGGTTGCTGCAAGTAAAGCTAAAAAAGTGCTCATTGACCATCACTTAAATCCTGAATCATTTGCCGATTATAATTTTCATAATAACCAAGCAGCAGCCACTGCCGAATTAATTTATGATTTTATACATTTACTCGACAAACAGGAACTTCTTGATAAAAACATAGCAGAAAGTATTTATGCGGGTATTGTAACTGATACTGGTTCATTCAGATTCCCAACAACTACAAGTAAAGTACACCGAATCATAGCACATTTATTAGAACTTGGTGCTGATAACTTCAAGATTCACAGTTTAATATATGATAGTAATAGTGAATTAAGAGTTAAATTTTTAGGATTTGCATTAAGTCAAAAATTAACCATTTTACACGAATTTAATACCGCATTTTTCTCTATCACAGCTAGTGAATTAGAAGATTATCATTCACAAACTGGCGATACCGAAGGTTTAGTAAATTACGGATTATCAATAGAAAATATAAAATTTGCAGCAGTTTTGATTGAACGAGAAGATGGAGTAAAAATATCTTTTAGGTCAATAGGCGATTTTGCAGCGAATGAATTTGCAGCTACACATTTTGAAGGTGGCGGACATAAAAATGCATCAGGAGGAAAATCTAAGTTAAGTCTTGATGAATCAGTAAAGAAATTTATATCTTTACTACCTATTTACAAAGAATCATTAACCAATTAATTTATATACAATGCTTTATAGAAAATTAACAGCTGCTGCTGTTGTTGCTTGTTCATCATTATTGTTACTTTCTTCATGTGGAGATTCAGAAAATAAAACACCTTCTGGGGTAAAATACCAAATTCATAAAGACGAAAAAGGCGAAAATGTTAAATCTGGTGATTTAATGTCTGTTAAAATGAGAATTTATAACGACAAAGACTCTTTGATTGACGACGGATTTAGCCATCCAGCACCAACTTCAATTGTTTTAGGTGATGGAATATTTAGAGGCGTAATTGAAGAAGGATTCAAATTTCTTTCAAAAGGTGACTCTGCAACTATTCAAGTACCAGCAGATTCAATTTTCAAATCGGATGTAAAAGGACAAAGACCACCATTTTTCCCAAAAGGTTCATATATCAAATTCTTAGTTAAATTAGTTGATGTAACTCCAAAAGCTAAATTTATTCAAGAAAGAGTAGCTTACGCTGAAGAGCAATTACAAAAAGTGTTAACTATGCCAAAAGTGAAAGCTCAATTGGCTAAAGACAGTATTGAAATTGCTAAATATTTAACTGCTAACAAAATTGTTGCTAAACAATTACCAAGCAAAATTTATATCGCTGTTCAAACTGAAGGTACTGGTGCTCAAGTAAAAGCAGGCGAAACAGCAACTTTACACTATACAGGTACTTTGTTAGATGGAACAGTGTTTGATTCATCAGTAAAACGTGGAACTCCATTTAAATTTGCTGTAGGAATGGGACAAGTAATACCAGGATGGGATATTGCTTTACAACAAGTTAAAGTTGGAACAAAAGCAAAAATTATTATTCCTTCTACTTTAGCTTACGGCGAAAACGGTGCAGGTCAAGTAATTAAACCAAACTCAGTATTAGTATTTGATATTGAAGTGTTGGATAATAAATAGTTTCATTACTAATTAGTGTGATTAAAAATGGAGATTCATTATTGAGTCTCCATTTTTTTTACTTAACAATTTTATAACTTCTAAAAATTGATTTAAAACTAATATAAGTAAACTTAGTTCAATTATTCATTTAGCAAAAATTATACTTTTATGTTTGCTGAGCACAGTCCTAGCATTTTTAAAGTATATATTTTCAAGTTACAACTACACGAAAACAGTCACTGAACCTAACCGTAGTACTATCACAGAGCCTGTCGAAGTGAAAGTTTTAGCTTATCTTTTTAATCAATCCTATTGACACTATTGCTTCTCATTTGAATAAAATGAGCACAATTCTACAAGAAATGCACAAATAAGTGTATATTTGTTGTTAAATAATTGCGAATCAAAGGGCAATGTTAGATAAATTAGAACTTATAAAAGAACGTTTTGAGGATGTAGGCAGGTTGTTAGTTCAACCTGATATCGTTACCGATATGAAACGTTATTCAGCTCTTAACAAAGAGTACAAAGATTTAGGTAAAATTGTGGAAGTATTTGACGAGTACAAAGATTTACTCGACAAAGTAGCACAAGCAAAAAATATATTAGATACCGAAACCGACCCTGATTTTAGGGAAATGGCTAAGGCTGAATTGGATGAAATTACTCCAAAACTGCCTAAGTACGAGGAAGATTTAAAAACAATGCTTGTACCAAAAGACCCCAACGATAGTAAAAACGTTATTCTTGAGGTACGTGGTGGTGCAGGTGGCGACGAAGCTTCAATTTTTGCAGGAGATTTATTCCGTATGTATCAGCGATTTGCTGAAAAAATGGGCTGGAAACTCGATGTTATTGACTGTACAGAAGGTACATCAGGAGGTTATAAAGAGATAATAGCTTCTGTTTCAGGAGAAGATGTATATGGAATGATGAAGTGGGAAGCAGGTGTGCATCGAGTACAACGTGTGCCAGCTACCGAAGCACAAGGTCGTGTACATACATCGGCAGCCAGTGTGGCAGTATTACCCGAAGTTGAAGATGTTGATGTGCAGTTAAACATGAACGACATCAGAAAAGATACATATTGTTCATCAGGAGCAGGAGGTCAGTCGGTAAATACAACTTACTCAGCGGTGCGTTTAACACACATTCCAACAGGAATTGTGGTACAATGTCAGGATGAGCGTTCGCAGTTAAAAAACTTCGACCGTGCACTTGGTGTATTACGTTCACGTATCTATGAAATTGAATTACAGAAACATAACGATAAAATTGCAGGCGAACGTAAACTAATGGTTGGTTCGGGCGACCGTTCAGACAAGATACGTACCTACAATTATCCACAAGGACGAGTAACAGATCACCGAATTGGTTATACAGTATACAACCTTGATGCAATAATGAATGGCGAAGTTGGAGAATTTATGGAACAACTACGTGTAGCAGATAATGCAGAAAAATTGAAAGAGGGAGCAACTATTTAATAGAAAAGTGCTCCGAAATTCAAGAAAAAAATATAAATTTGAAAGCAATCAATTTTAATAAAGATAATTCCTCTATTATGACCTCACTTAAAAAGATATTTGTAGGCCTATTTGTGGTAGCAGCTACAGCGGCAGTAGTTTCATGTGGTAGTAAATACAACAAAATTAAGTTTGAAGACCCAAACAAAGGTAACTCTGAAGTGTACGGTCCGGATTCTACACAAGCACCAGCTGAAGGAGCACCTGCAGAAGCGAAATAATTAACATTCAAATTTTATTGAATGGCAAAGCCTTAAACATTTAGCAATAAATGTTTAAGGCTTTTTTTGTGGGGAAAAATTAATTGTAAGCTAATCTTTATGAGCATATTACACTAATAGTATTTATTAAATTGTCCAGCGAAAACTTACACTTCGACAAGCTCAGTGACCGTTTTCGAATATTGGTTACTCGAAAAATTAACTTTACGGTTGGTGAGCTTGTCGAAGCATTAGTAAAGATAATTTTTCGCTAAAAAACTTTGTACTATCTTTAAGTTACATTTGGTATTAATTTATTTTTCTATTTTTCTTAATTTCTTCTTTAAATAATGATTTTCTAGCTAAAACTCTCAAGTCTGAGTTTGGGTCTGCCAATTGTTCGTCAACTTCCTTTTTTGTCAAACCTTTAACATCTTTACTTGTTATATGGATACTTCTTGACATATTAATTGATTTTAAATTTTGATTGAATTGTAATTACTCTAATATCAATAAAGTTATTGAGAATTTCTAAGATGTATAATTAAATTTTATTCATTGAATACAATTATTCTTGAGCTTTCAGCCAAATGCCAAGTTTATTTTCTCTAGCATAAAGTTCTGCACTTTTAATTTGATTAATAAAATTGTTAAATGTTTTTTTGTCAACATAAACTTTTACATCGGGTTTTTCATCAGTACCTTCATATAACTCCTTTTCTCGTTTATCCATTTCATCCCAAGTTTTAGGTCTTATCATGGTGCCACCTGGGAAACAACCATTTTTGATTAAAAAGTTGTTTAATGTGTCTTTCCCATCAATTACCCAACAATATATCATTTTTGATTCTGGGTCCTTAATTTCTGTTGGTCCAAATGAAGAAATCGAAATAACAATTGCCTGAGGGTGTCCTTTTAACCAATCGGTTATTAAACTATCTGAATTTTTTGAACGAGGTGTCCTAAAAAATCCTGAGCCAAGCAAGCAATATATTTTTTGGGGTTCTGAAGTATTCATTCCAAAAATTGATTCAAACTTAAAGTCTGATATTTTCAAAGGGGTCTTTGCCTCTTGACCAAAACTATTTTTTATAGACAGTAATATAAATAGGATTGAAATTATTATTATTGGTTTCATTATATTTTTTAAATTTATCACTTAATAAATTATTTCTAAATAATCGATAATTCAAATATTACAACACTTATCCCAACTTTACACAAAGCAAGATTGTATGGCTATCCTAATTTAGCAATTTTGAACTGTACTTATTTTATCAGCCACTTCATCTCAGCCCACTCATTCACATTTCAAATACTTAAAAATATCACAGATTAGCAGATATTAAATGAAATATAGGATTTTAAAAAACATTAAAGCCAAGACTCTCTCTCATCTTGGCTTTGGCATTATACTCTTAAGTCTTATGTCTTTAATCTTAAGTCGTATCAAAAACAATATTTATCTGCTGAAATCAAAGAAGCAGCAATTCTTCTACGGGTTTCTTTGGTGTTGATTGGAGCAAGTTTTGTAAATCGTTTTAAGCCCATCAACATCATTCGTAACTCATCGCCTTCTGCCATGGCAACTATTGCATTTTTACCTGCAACATTGATTTTATCTACAGCATCATTTAAGTATGTTTTGGCTAAATCTACTTGTAAACTTACCGCTGTTTCTCCTTTAACAGAAGCAAGTTTAATAGTTCTCAAAATAGCTGATTCTGCTTCGTATATCCACATAATCATGTCGGCAAGGTTCATTAGTATTTCTTGCTCGTGTGCTAATTTTTGTTGGAATTTTTGAGCTGCCGCTCCTGCTGTCATTAAAGCGGCTTTTTTCAGATTGCTAATTGCTTTTAATTCAACAGCTAGGAATCCTTCTGGTTCCTCTCCAAACTCTGGAATAGACATCAACTCTTTTTGAACTGCCATTGCTGGGCCCATTAAATCAAGCTCTCCTTTCAATGCTTTTTTCATGAACATATCTACAATAAGCATACGGTTAATTTCATTGGTTCCTTCAAAAATTCGGTTAATTCTCGAATCTCTGTATGATCTATCCATTGGGTAATCAGCCGAGAAACCATAACCACCTAATACTTGAACACCTTCATCAACAACATAATCCAACATTTCAGAACCAATCACTTTCAAAATAGCACATTCAATGGCATATTCTTGGGCTGCTCCTAATAATGCGTGTTCAAATGCTTTACCTTCTGCTTTTAGTGCTTCTTCGCTTTCGTTTATGTCCATACCTGCACGGTAAAGTGCTGATTCTGTTGCATAAATACGAACAGCCATTTCTGCTAATTTATGTTGAATTGCTCCAAAATTAGCAATTGGCATTTTAAATTGAATACGCTCTTTAGCATATTTTATGGCATTGGCGTTTACGCTTTTGGCTGCACCAAGTGCTGCTGCTGCCAATTTAATACGACCAATGTTTAGGATATTAAATGCAATTAAATGACCTTTTCCTATTTCGCCTAACACATGAGAAACAGGCACTGGTGCATCTGATAAAAATACCTGACGGGTTGACGAACCTTTAATACCCATTTTGTGCTCTTCGTTACCTAAACTCAAGCCAGGAGTATCTTTGTCAACTATAAATCCCGTGAATTTATCACCGTCAACTTGTGCAAAAACTACAAATACATCTGCAAAACCTGCATTTGTAATCCACATTTTTTGTCCGTTAAGGATATAATGCGTTCCTTCAGGATTTAAAATAGCTTTTGTTTTTGCAGCTAATGCATCAGAACCAGAACCTGGTTCAGTTAAACAGTAGGCAGCTTTTAACTCACCCGAACCCAATTTTGGGATATATTTTGCTCTTTGTTCGGCATTACCAAAGTATAAAATTGGCAAAGTACCAATTCCTGTATGAGCTGCAAATGAAACCGCAAATGAATGTCCTGCACCTATAGACTCAGTGATTAACAATGCAGTGTTAAAATCTTTCCCAAAACCTTGATATTCTTCAGGTAATGAAACAGACAATAAACCTAGTTCACCAGCTTTATCAAGTAATTTTTGCATTAAACCTTCTTCTTGTGCATCAATTCTGTCAAGATTTGGTTTAATTTCAGTGTTGATAAAATCATTACACATTTGCAACATCATCTGTTGCTCTTCATTAAATTCTTCTGGAATAAAAGTGTGCTCAACACTTGGTGCAGATATTAAAAAATCTCCACCTTTCTTTTTTGGATTATTATTTGAAGCACTCATGATATTTTTATTTAGACGTAAGACTTAAGACGTAAGACTTAAGATAATTTTATTTTAGATAAATGATTCTGATTTAAGACTATAGAAGATTGACATAAAATTTCCTTTCTTATGTCTTAAGCCTTCTTTCTTAAGTCTATAAATCACAATAATTCGAAAATACCAGCAGCTCCCTGCCCAGTACCAACACACATCGTTACCATACCGTAACGTTTGTTTCTTCTGCGTAACTCATTGAAAAGTTGTACAGATAACTTAGCACCTGTGCACCCCAGTGGATGTCCCAATGCAATTGCACCTCCGTTAACATTCACCTTCTCAGGGTCTATGCCCAAAGTTTTGATAACTGCTAACGATTGCGAAGCAAAAGCCTCATTTAGTTCAAATAAATCTATATCTTCTAGTTTTAAACCAGCTTGTTTCAATGCTTTTGGAATTGCTTCCACAGGGCCAATTCCCATAATACGTGGCTCAACACCGGCAACTGCATACGTTACCAAACGAGCTATTGGTTTTAAATTCAATGCTTTCAACACATCTCCCGAAACCATCATTAAAAATGCAGCACCATCAGAAGTTTGCGAAGAGTTACCTGCTGTAACAGAGCCTTTTGCATGAAAAACAGGCTTTAATTTAGCCAAGCCTTCAATGGATGTATCTGCACGAGGACCTTCATCAGCATCTACAATGTATTCACGGGTTTTCTTTTTTTCTTTAGCATCCAAATACGTTTCTTTTACAGTAATTGGTGCAATATCATCTTTGAACAAACCATTTTTTTGCGCTGCTAAAGCTTTTTGATGGCTATTAAAAGAGAAAATATCTTGTTCTTCTCTGCTTATTTTGAAGTCGTTAGCTACAGCTTCGGCGGTTAAACCCATTCCCCAATAATAATCAACATTGGTTTTTGAGAGTTCGTAGTTTGGTACAATTTTATGTCCACCAAATGGAATTGGACTCATACTTTCAACCCCACCAGCTACAATAATATTTCCATATCCTGCCTTTATTTTAGCATCGGCAATGGCTATAGTTTCTAAACCAGATGAACAATAACGGTTTACTGTCATACCTGGTACTTTAAAAGTATCTAAGCCCATTAAAGAAATCATTCTTCCGATGTTTAAACCTTGTTCAGCTTCAGGAGTTGCATTACCAACAATAACGTCGTCAATTAAGTCTTTGTCAATCGATGGCAAAGTTGACATTAAGTGTTTTAAAACATCTGCGCCTAAATCATCAGGTCGCACAAATCTAAATGCACCTCTTGGGGCTTTGGCTACTGCCGAACGATAAGCTGCTACTATGAAAGTTTCCATCTTCGATATTCTTTAATAAGTGCTATAATTTATTAGAAAAATTATTTAATTCAAATGATTATGAACAATAATATATTCGGGCATTGCCGGATGAGTAGTTGCATACGCCTCCGACTTTGACTTAGTATCTTCATTATTAGTAGCTTGACTAGCAGTTTCACTACTTTTAATAAACTCAATAAAATTTAAAATATCTGCCAAATAATTATCGGGGACTCCTTCAAGCTCCTTGGCAATGATGTTTACTTGTAAAGGCTTCATGGTGTGTTGTTGTTAAAAATTTAGTTTTAAAACGTTGCACCAATAAATAAGGTTGAGTTTAGGGTAAATTAAAATATTTTGTGGAGTTGAAAGTGAATATAATTGTTTGAAAATTAAATGATTATAAAAATACAACTCCAATTTTACAATTCTGACGTGTGACATTTATTTTTAAAATGATTCAAATTTCATAATTGTAACTTGGCAGAGTAGGAGTGACTAGAATTTTAATTAACAAAAAAGCCGAAACTCTATTTCTAGAATTTCGGCTTTGGTTTTTTTAAAGTTACATGTAAGTAGGGCAATAGAGTTTTCTACTTCTGAACAAATTCAATGATTTATTTCTAGGAAACTTTACAGAAAAATCTAAAACTAATTTTTGGGTTTCAGCTGGTTGAATAGTCAGGTTCCAAGTTAATTTACCACTTAAATCATCTTTACTTGCTTTTGAAATATCATTAATAGTTACTTCAATATCAGATTCTTGTGAAATTGGAACTTGGTCGACTACTTCAATATTGATGGCCATATTATTAGTATTTCGGATACTTGTATGGTAAATGAATGATTCTTTTTTATTTAAACCAATCATCTTTTTCTCACTTTCATCTTTTTTCTTAACTCTGTTTACTATTACTTTTTTATCAATTCCAAGGAATAGTTCTAATGTATCATTGGCTGTTTTTGTATCAATTTGTGATTTACCAACATAAATATTATCAATGTAAACACTTGCATCGCCATCAATTAAATTCATTGATTCCCAATTAGTTATTTTACCCATTAAAAATACATCTTTATCAATTTTAGGAACACAATAATATTGATACTGTGCTGTAAACTCATAATTGGTAACATCAATTGTTTGAGGAGTTCCGTCAGATAAAATTGTAGTTTTGTCTTTAATTGAAAACTCAGTACTTACTTCGTTTACTTCAATTTCAGTAAACTCATTTGCTTTTCCTTTTATGTTGTCTGAAATTGCAGAATTCTGCATCATTTGTCGGTTATTTAACAAACCTTCTTTGAATACATTGCTACCACTATTGTATTTGCTTGAGTAGTTTAATCCCCAAACCTCTAAAATAGGTTTTGCAACTAATTTAGATGGGTCGGCAGTGGTTATTTTCAAAACAACATTTTCCCAATCTTCACCTGTTTTGTTTACTACTGTAGCTTTGTAATCAAAAACTATTGGGCTACCAGCACCTTTTGTTCTGATATTATATTGTGGCAACCAAGCTGCACTTTTTGATACATACATTAAAACTAGATTTGATTTAACATCTTGTTTTGATTCAACAGTTAATGTAACCGTGTACGTTTCAGTATTTACTTTACTGTTTAATGCATTTAACTGAGTGTTAATTTTATTGATAATATTATCTAATGCATTTAATGAAGTGATTTGTGAAATCTGTTTTTCATGAATTTGTTTTAATTGAGAACGATAATAAGGAACTGTACTTTGAAGTTCGGTAACGCTTACTCCATCTTTACCAATTCTGCTGATATTATCTGTAAGTAATTGTTTTTCAATTTTATTGGCTTCAATATCAAGCAATAAAATTTCTTTTTTCAATTTCAAATTTTCTAAACTATCATTAAGCAATGAGATAGTTTTTGATTTTTTTGAGTTTGATATAAAATCTTTATAAGTTGATACAGAAAGTATTTTTGTATCTGAATTATCTAAACCAAATTGCAAACTTGCTTCATCCATAGTTGCGGATAAACCTATAACTTTAAGGGTGTTTACCCCTGCACTTAAATTTACAGATGCAGTTCGTTTTAGAGAAGCACCATTTAGCGATACAGTAACTTCTTTAAGTTGAGTATTTACTACTTTTTCATTTACTTGAGCAAATGTTAGTGTTGATAATGCAAACATTATCAATAAAATAGAGGTATATTTTTTCATAAATAAAATGTTAGTTTAACAAAAAAGCCGAAACTCTATTACTAGAATTTCGGCTTTTTATTTGATAGTTTTTACTAAATATTATAATAATGCATTAACAGCTCTAACGCCTTCTGCACTTTCAGCAAACTTAGCTTTTTCAGCATCACTTAACTCAATTTCAACAATTTTCTCGATACCGTTTTTACCTAAAATTACTGGTACACCGATAGCGATATCTTTTTGTCCGTACTCACCATCAAGGAATGCACAACATGGGAACATTTTTTTAGAATCAGTTGCAATTGCATGAACCATTGAAGATACAGCAGCACCTGGAGCATACCATGCACTTGTTCCTAAATATGAAGTTAAAGTTGCACCACCTACCATTGTAGCTTTAGCAATTTCTTCTAATTTTTCAGCAGAAAGGAACTCAGAAACTCTAACTGAGTTACGAGTAGCGATACGAGTTAATGGTAACATACCAGTATCACTGTGACCAGCGATTACCATACCATCAACATCAGATTGTGGGCAACCTAAAGCCTCAGCCAATCTATATTTAAAACGTGCACTATCTAAAGCACCACCCATACCGATGATACGGTTTTTAGGTAAGTTAGAAGATTTGTGAACCAAATAAGTCATTGTATCCATTGGGTTACTAACCACAATGATGATAACATTTGGAGAATGTTTAACTAAGTTTTCAGTAACAGTTTTAACAATACCAGCATTGATACCAATCAATTCTTCTCTTGTCATACCTGGTTTACGAGGAATACCACTTGTGATAACAGCAACATCACTTCCAGCAGTTTTTGAATAATCGTTAGTGCTACCAACAATTTGAGTATCAAAACCTAATAATGAAGCAGTTTGCATTAAATCCATTGCTTTACCTTCAGCAAAGTTTTCTTTAATATCAACAATTACTACTTCAGAAGCAAAATTTCTGATGGCAATATATTCTGCACAGCTAGCACCAACTGCACCTGCACCTACTACGGTTACTTTCATTGTATAATTAATTTTAGATTCTTTTGAACTTATTGGCTGTTTATATAAACAGACAAATATAATCGTATCAATTCTGAAATGAAAATTTTTAAATATATTATCTTATTAATTTTTAAACTTTTAGTAATTATCAATATTTAATTATTTGTTTTTCAATATTTTAATTAACAATTTTATTAACCAAAACTATTATTTATTGATGAAAATCATGTTTGAGGGAATAATTTATATGAAAATTATTTTTTCATACTGTTTAGTTTATTGTATCCTGCTGTAGCTAAATCTATTTTTTTCTTTACCAAAATCTCATTTGCTCCATAAAACTTAGCTAGTTTAAATATTTGAATAGCCTCTTCATAATCAGCAATATTTATTGATATATTTCCTAAATCAAGTAATAGTTGCGCCATTATTTTATCTTTAGTTTTGATAAATGACATTCGCTCTTGTAATTGAAAATACAAGTATGTTCTTAATCGTTGATAATTATATTTTTCAACATATTTTGGTTTAACATCATTTCCTAAATCATGTTTTAAAAGATATTTTGAAGTGATACAAGAATCCCCTTTAATTTTGGCTTCAAGTATATTAATATGAATCCATTCTGAACCCTTATGACCAGTTTTATCTAAAGTATAAGCTTTATTCAGCCAGTTCAATGCATTTTTATTGTCACCAATTAATTCATAAGCTGTTCCAATGTTAGAAGCAGTCATGTATCGATTTGGTTTTAATGCTTCTACCTTTAGATACAATTGAATAGCCTCTTTGAACTTATTTTGAATAATCAATACATAACCTTTATCAGATAAATATCTTACATCTTTTGTTACATTATATAAACTATCTAACTCTCTGATTACTTTAGGGAAATTGTTAATTAAAAATGTATGACCACGTGGAATTTTTCCATTTTCTTCTTCTTCATATAATACTACCCCATTTTGTAATACAGCAGTTTCATAATTTAAACAAGCCATTGATATAATGGTAATAAAAATTAATGAAGCAATTATATATATTTTTTTCATATTTCACATTTAATTATTAGACAATTATATTAAATATATTTAGAAAATGGTATAAATTATTCGTGTTAATTGAATTTTAAATTTTATAACAATATGTTTACATCATGAACTATTGGTTAATAAAAACAGAACCTGATGCATATTCTTGGGAAAAGTTTGTATTTCAGGGGCGAGGTGTATGGGATGGCGTACGAAATTTTAGGCAATCAATAACCTAAATGTCCCAACTCAAACTATAATTACTCACATTCTAATATTAATTTTGATTCTTTGGAACTTACTACCTGTATTTAGTTTTCATAATATATTAACTATTAAACAAAAAATTTTAAACTTACTTCATACTCAAAATGCACTAAAAAAATCAGTTCCCATTTCTTCAAAACGTTTCATAGCATTTGCTACAAATTTTTCACTTGTTATTACATCTTGTACTTCTTGGGCTGAGGTTACATCCATTTCTGCAATTTTGTAAGTTTGCTCTAATGGTCCGTATTCTAGCTTAGCTATATATTTATTATTCCAAGCAAATAGGGTGATTCTACAAGGTAAATGGGTAATTTCGGCTACAATTCTCATGGTTTAGTTTTTTACAAAAGTAGTTAGAATTTTCGATTTTAATTAACTACAACATTCCTTCAGTACAATTTTTACAGATGTCTATTTCTTTTCTTGATTTCAGGATTTTGGCTCTAAAGTTTTTATAACTTTCTCCGAACCAAATAGTTGAAAATGAAATATTTGAAGCTAATTTTCCTTGACTGTATTGAGCGTCTTTGTCGTAACAACAAGGCACAATTTTACCATCCCAAGTTATTACACACGATTGCCACATTTTCCAACAGTGATTGGGCATTTTGTTTTTAATCACATATTTACCTTCACTATTTTTTCGGTAACGTGCATACTTATCTATCGTTGGGATTAAATCTGAACCTTCCTCATATTCATATATTTGGGCAGTTTTTAAACTTACTTCATCTACTCCCAAACTTTTCCCAAGTGAAATTACTTCTTCTATTTGATGTTCATTGGGTTTTACAACCAAAAACTGAAAAATAATATGCGGAGTATGAGAGTTTAACTTCTTTTTCCAAGCAATGATGTTTTTGGTACCTTCAATTACTTTTTCAAGTTTCCCTCCCACACGGTATTGTTCGTATGTTTCTTGGGTTGTTCCATCAATTGAGATAATCAATCTATCTAAACCCGAACGAATAGTTTTTTCTGCATTTTCATCTGATAAATAATGTGCATTACTTGAAGTGGCAACATACATTTTTTGCTGATTCGCAAACTGTACCATATCAAAAAAGTTAGGATTTAAATAAGGTTCTCCTTGAAAGTACATGGTTAAATACGTAGTTGTAGGAGCAATTTGAGAAATGGTTTGTTTAAAAAAATCTAGCGAAAGCATACCAGTTTCTCTAGTAAACGAACGTAAACCACTTGGGCATTCTGGGCAACGTAAATTACATGATGTAGTTGGCTCAATAGCAACACTAATCGGCAAACCTAATTGGTAAGGTTTTTTAGTAATTTTAGATAAAGCATACCCAATCAATACTTTACCCATATTTAGTGCACGTAAAAAAGTAATTTTTGAAATAAAGTTTAGGCTATCTTTCAAAGTTTATTTCATTTTAATAATGAGGTCTTTTTGTGAAATTTTTACACTCCACATACCCATTAATTCACCTTTTTTGTAATTGAACACTGTACTTTTTGGGTACAATGTTTTCATTTGTGTATTCAGTTTTGCACCAGCTTGGTGACATGAATTACAAGGCTCTGAGTTTAAAACTATTGGGCTTGAATACAATATAAAACCATCTTTCAAGTTTTGTAAATTAGATTCAAGTGGATATTTATTTTGCGAAGCATACAAATATGCTTTTAATAATTCATTTTCAACAAAGCCTCTTAACAATGTGTCTTTCAAAATTAAACGTTTAATAGTTGTATTATATGCCATTGAAAGTGAATCTTTTACTGGATATAATGCTTCGTTACACCATTGTGCTGCTTTTTCAGGATTTGTTTTAGAAAGTTCTAATGTTTTGAATTTGATTTCATCTTCTACTTTGCTAACCATCATTGCACCTTTGGTTAAGGCTTCTTCCATAATTTGCCCTTCAGTAACACGCTTTGGAACACGTTGTTTCATTTCACTTGCAAATTTTCTAGAATCAATTTTTTTGCCCTCACAAGCAAATAATACAACTAAAAAAGTACTTATAATCAGATATATAAATTGTTTTGTTTTCATTTAAACACAATAATTTTAAGATTTCAAATATAAGCCTGAATTGTTAAAAATGACAGATATATTTTAATTTTAAATGTATTTAGTAAGCTGAATATAAGCTATCAATTATTAAATTGGCAATATTAGGTCTGTAATGACTAGTTTCATAATAATTCATGTAATCATTTGTGTACTTGTTTTTACCAGAAAAATCATATACACAGTTATTACCAAAAATATTTTTTAATATCATTAAATCAGCTTTTGCAAATTTTTCTTGGTTATAAAGTGGACTGATAACAATTTTATATTTTGTTTTATTCTTTATTAAAATTGATTTGATTTCATTAAGTAGTTTAATTTGCTCTCTAAATATATAAGGTTTAGAATAAATTAAATTGCCATTTCTTTTATAAAAAATATCTTTTTTGGCTTTATAAAATGATATTGAGTCTTTTGAAATTTTATTATCTTCTTCAAATACCCAAAAATCATTTGTTTGTTTATCAATTTGAACAGTTTTGGCTGATATTCCATATTTTTTCATATATGGTTTTAATTTTTGTGTAAAATAAAAATCAGTATGTGCAATAACTGCTTTTGGGAAAAAACCCATAAACATTTTCACATGAAACATTAATTTTGACTCTTTTGAAGTAAGTGGATGTTTTATAAAAATATGACCTTTATTATTTCTTACTGTTCCTAATACATCAACATCTAAAACTATAATTGCATTTTTGATTTCAACATTTAACTCCTCTAGAAATTTCATTTTTTTATTAATACCGTATATTGTTTCTCCACTAGCATTAAAATGAAAGATTGAGCCATTTATATGTTTTTGCCAAGATTTTGACTTATAAAAATAGGAACGAGAACTACCGAAAATAAAGGAATTATAGTTGTATTTTTTATAATTTGAAATGAATAATTCTGTTGATTGATAATCTCTATTTGTTTCAACTTGATAGTTTGAATTGTCATTATATGTATTTACATCATTATGAATTACTTTAAATGGATCAATTACCAAATACAATATTATCACTGCCAATATTGGCAACATAAATAATGTAAGTTTCTTCAGTAGATTTATCATAAAGTTAAAATTGAAAATAAATAAATTGCTCACCATTACCTGAAAATAAGCATATTAAAAATATAATTGAGTAGTAGAATATCCATCTTATTGTTTGTGGAAATTTCAGTTCTAATTTTTCAATTGCAAATTGATTTTCTCTTCCTAACCATTCAATTGTAAAAAATACAGCAATTAATAGCAATATTTGATGTACTTTTTCTACTCCTGTAAAATTTGGATATGAAATTATTGTTTCTGAAAATATACCAAGTATATATTGAATAGCTGTTTCAAAATTCTGTGAACGGAAAAATATCCACATAAAAATGGTTAACAAAAATGTTAGTACAATTGCACAAAAATCCTTTAAAGTTGGTAAAAATTTACCTTTTGCAACTATTTCTAAGTTGACTTTAGTGGTTCTAATTAATATTGAAGGGACAACAAATATTGCATTTAATACTCCCCAAAATATATATTTCCATTCAGCACCATGCCAAAAACCACTGATTGCAAACACTATAAATGTATTTAGTATTTGTTTTGACTTTGAAACTTTACTCCCACCTAAAGGAATATAAACATAATCTTTAAACCATGACGACAATGAAATATGCCATCTTCTCCAAAATTCCGACATGTTTCGTGAAAAATAAGGAAATGAAAAATTTCTAATTAAATCAATTCCCAACAATTTTGCTACACCAATTGCAATATCTGAATAACCCGAAAAATCACAATAAATTTGTACTGTAAATAAAAATGCTCCCAACAAAAGTGTACTACCTGAAAAGTCCGTTGAATTATCAAAAATCACATTCACATATTCAGCACAATTATCTGCAATAACTATTTTTTTAAATAAACCCCACAATATTTGCCTAAAAGCATCTGGCATAAATTGTAAATTAAAAACACGTTTTTGCTTTATTTGTGGTAGTAGGTGAGTAGCTCGTTCAATTGGTCCGGCAACTAAAAGAGGAAAAAAACTTACAAATAATGCATAATTGATAAATGAACTTTCAGCTTTAATTTTGTTTTTGTAAACATCAATGATATAGGATAATCCATGAAAAGTATAGAAAGAAATTCCAATTGGTAATACAATATTCAAAGTGTAACTACTAATATTTAATCCGAATGAATTGAATAAATTAATAAAAGAGTCAATAAAAAAATTGCAATATTTAAAATAAGCTAATACTCCTAAATTTATTGCAATACTGATTGCAAGCAACTGTATTTTAAATTTATTATTATTTGATTGTTCAATTTTTAATGCAAAGAAGTAATCTAATGACGTTGAAAAAATCAACAAACTTACAAAACGAATATCCCAACAAGAATAAAAGAAATAGCTTGAAACTAATAATAAAATATTCTGGAAACTTAGTTTGTAATTCCCTAATAACCAATAAAGTAGAAATACAATTGGGATAAAAATTGCAAATTCAATTGAATCAAAGAACATTGTATATTACTTAGGCTATTATTATGCAATAATATAAAAATAGACACAAGAGTCCTAATTCTTGAGTATTTCTGTTTTAAAATAATTTTAATGAAGTCTATTTTCCAGAAAACGTAATTTACTAATAACCACATTAAATTTTACTTCAAAGTAGCTTATCTTCATGCAGTTGATTAGTTTCTTTACAAAGCTTTTACTACCTTTGTAAGCTATATTGTTTTAAAACTGAATGTCTGTTAAACCTATTACATCATTGATATTGTTGCTGTTAGTTGGCTTTTTTCTGCTAATGGTTGAATTGGTTTTTCCTACCTCAATATTTTTAAGTAATGGTTCGGAAATTAAATTTATCTCAATCAATGAACTTTTTAATCCTAAAAAAATAGAATACGCTGATATTAAATCAATTGAAGAACGAATAGCTCAAAGTGCTCAAAAAACAGAAAATGCGTCTTCAAGTGATGTAATTGCTCAATTTGATAGTTTGGCAATTCAATATCCCGAAGGAAATGACACAGTTTTGAACTCATTTTTTAAATCAATTAATGAAATTAATATAAACCAAAACTTGGTTAGAGTGCTCCATTTTGGTGATTCGCAAGTAGAAGGCGATAGAATTACGGGGGATTTACGTAAAAGATTTCAAGCAAAATTTGGGGGTTGCGGTACTGGTTTACTGCATGTTGTAGATAAATTAAATGCTCGTCACTCACATACTTTTAGAGATGGTGGCGTTTGGAACAAATATGCTTCTTATGGTCCACGAAATGGGAAATGTGTAGCTAGTAATTTTGGTTTATTGGGTTCATATTTCAAATCGGATTCTGGATACTCAACAAGTGAAATTAATATCAAAAAAACTTATTTGGCGAGAGCCAATGAAAGCAAAGCTGAAGTATTTACTTTTCTAGGTTCAAACATTGGAGACACTAGTGAAGTAACTATTATTCAAGAAGATAAACCTTTAATTCAATATTATAATACGCCCGAAAGAACATCGTATTTATTAAATAAAAACACGAGTGACAAGGTTAAAATTAAACTTAAAAACATTGAAAATAAAGTTTTACAAGCTGTAAGTTTTGATTGTAAATCGGGAATTACCTTTGATAACGTATCAATGAGAGGTAGTTCGGGTACTGAATTTGTAAAAATGAACCCTACCCTTTTACGAGCTCAATTACAAGCACTTAATACACAATTAATCATTATGCAATTTGGGGTAAATGTAGTGCCTTATGTATTGAATGATTACACTTATTACGAAAATCTATTTACGAGTCAGCTTAAGTTTTTGAAAAAAGTAGCACCCCATATACCAATATTGGTAATTGGCGTTTCTGATATGTCGAGGAAAGAGGGCGACAATTATGTGTCGTACCCAAATGTGGAGTTGGTACGAAATGCACAAAGAAGAGCTGCTTTTAAAACTGGCTGTGCTTTCTGGGATTTGTATTTAAATATGGGTGGCAAAAACTCAATGCCATCGTGGGTAAATGCCGAAAAACCTTTGGCTAACCCCGACTATACCCATTTTACAAACACAGGAGCATCGTATGTAGGCGAAATGCTTTACAACGCCTTAAATGCTGCCTATGACAAATATAAAAAGTAAAAAATATGCTTTCTTGGTGTTTTTATTGATGAGTTTAAGCTTTTCGGTGTGGGCATTGTTCCCTCAAAAAGCAAAAACTTTAGCGGTAAAAACATATCCTTACAAACCTATTGATTCTGTTTATAGGTTTATAAAATACAAGGAAAACAATATTTTACTTGAAGATAAAACGACTGCGAATTTATTTTTTTCAAAACTTGATTCACTTAGAGCTGGGTTAAAAAACAAGGTGAGTATTCTGCATCTTGGTGATTCTCACATACAAGCTGATTTTTTATCTGGAAAAATACGCCAACTTTTTCAAAATGATGATGAATTTGGAGATGGCGGACACGGATTAGCATTTCCATATAATATTACAAAAACCAACAACCCAACTTGGTATAAAAGTACTTACACAGGCACTTGGCAAAGTACACGCATCAACAAACCTAGCTGTGAATCAGAATGTGGAATAAACGGTGCTGAAGCTTTGACTTACGATAAAAATGCCAATTTCACTGTAAATGTATGTGCTTATGACGGACATTGCCGAACCTTTAACAAAGTAAAAATATTTGGCTATATACCTGATTATGATTTATTTGAACTAAAAATAACTGCCAAAAGCGACACCACTTTTTATATCAAAAGCATTGAAGTTGATTCTGTATTGCACGTTACTGAATATACTTTGAGCCAATCAGTCTCAAGTGCATCTTTCAGTTTAGTTAAAAAACTACCTACACAAAATAAGTTTATTTTTACAGGATTAAGTCTTGAAAATGAGGACAGAGGTATTGTATATCACTCAGTTGGGTTAAATGGCGCAACAGCTGGTACATTTATAAAATCAAATAAACTCATCAATCAAACTGCAAGCTTAAGTCCTGATTTAATTATTATTTCATTAGGCACAAACGATGCATTTTCAAGTTATTTTAGTAAGGAAACATTTGAATATAATTTATCAGCCTTGGTAGAAAAACTTCATGTAGCCAACCCCAAAACATTTATCATTATCACAACCCCTGGCGATAGTTTTAGAAAAGGAAAAGCAAACCCCAATTATGCCATTACCTCAAAAACCATCAAAGAAATAGCCCATGCTTACGGTTGCGGTGTATGGGATTTTTATAAAGTAATGGGTGGTGCAAACTCAATTGCAAAATGGTATAAAAAGCAACTTTGTCAAGCCGATAGATTACATTTAACACGCAAAGGCTACGAGCTGCAAGCAAACTTGCTTTTTGATGCTTTGATGAAATGTTATGTGGAGGAGTGAGTGACAAATATAAATAATTTCACGTTACCAACGTTTGCAAACCTTTGTAATCGTAATTCAAATATTTACGCTTGACAAGGTCTAAAGACCGTTGTCAACGTGATTTGAAAATATAATTATTTGAAAATGATAAAATTAAACTATATAGGAAAAATCGTCATTGCTGTGGGAATACTTTCAATATTTAGAAAAGTTGAGGGAGTGAATGGATTTGGTGGTTATATTGATAATTCTTTTGAAATAATTATTACAAGTAGTATTTTAGTTTTAGTTGGGATTTTTTCACCGCTGTTGGTATTCCTAGCACTACTGCCGCCGTTGTTGTGTCTTTTTGACCAACAACAAAATTCACAAAAGTTATTTGTTGTAATTGCTATTATATTATAAAAAATGAGAATTATTTAAAGCAAACTATCAGTTAGAATTTCTAAAACTATAC
>JBEEOW010000009.1:0-127866 GCA_041191405.1 Bacteroidota bacterium | reverse complement strand
CGGCTGCTGTTGTAACTTTTTGCCATTTTACAACTGTACTCGCTGGGGATGAAGCCATTGTTACTCCAAAGGTCGCTGTTTCTGTTTGACATACAGATTGTGCCGCTGGCTGGGTGGTGATGACGGGTTTAGTACAGCATGAAACTGCTTTCACTGTTACTGGAATGGGATCGCAAGCAGAAGACTTAGCCACAACTAAACTTCCTAATGCACCATAATTTGTTGCAGTTCCATAACCAGTAATATCAAGATAACCAGCCATTGAATAAGTACTTGGCGTACCCGACCATACAGGATTTGTTAATAAATTACCTTGACTAACAACATCTAATATATAATTCCCTGGTTGTAAATCTAAATTTGTTGTAACACTACCTAAACCTCCACATTTTGCAGCTACAGTTACTGATGTAACTATTGCATTATTTGAAGCATTTCTAACATTGATTGTTACATTTTCAGTTCCAGTATTAGTAGTTCTACAAGTACCTGATCCAGAACCAGTCCAAGATTCAATACCCATAGTTAAACTTTGTATTCTAATTGGTTGAGAAACTGTAATATTTGTTTTAAGATTTGTTAATGCAGAACTACTTGTAGTTAAAGTTGGACCAAATGGATTTGGAGTCAAAGGTGTTGTTGCAGCACTTGACATATAGACAATTTGATCACCTGTTGTACCAACTGGAGGTGTCCATGAAGCTGAAGCAGTACCATTATTAGTTATTGTTCCAATCATATTTCCTTTAGCTGCTGTTCCGTACCATGTCCAAACATTATTTGGTGCAGTACCTCCACCTACTAAGTTAGTAGCTGTTCCCCCTCCATCACAATATGTAAGATTAGTTGGTGCTGTTGGTAGATTAGAGGTTACAACAGAAGTAGCATTAGCTGTACATTTTGAATTTGCTGTTAAATTTGACACATTTACAGTATATGAACCAGCTGTAGTTGCTGTTACAGATGTTGTAGAACCTGAGGCTGCACCTGACCAAGCATAAGTATATGTTCCAGTTGTTGCTGCAGGTGTTACAGTTGGTGTTAAGGTTGCAGTTGGAGGACTACATAATACAGCATTAGGTAATGATACTTTTAATGAATCGGTAATCACAACAGTTGCATTAACTGCACAAGTTCCTAAAACTGCATCTGAAACACAAACTCTATATGTACCAGGAGTAGTAATATTAAATGTATTTTGAGTTGTAGAGCCACTCACTAAAGTTGTTTGAGTAGTTCCAGTACCAGAATACCAAAAAAACTGGCGTCCATTACCTGTATTTGTAGCTACATTTGAATTTAATGTAATTGTTCCATTTGATGCACAAATTGAAGTATTAGGCCCTAAGTCCGGTTTTATTGTTGTGGTTTCAACATTTTGACAACCATTAATAAAGGAAATATCATCAATTGCAAAGTCACCAGCTGAAGTACAATTAGTTCCGGTTGCATCAACCTCAATAGTAATTAATGCCTTTGTATATGTAGTACTATTCCATGTCACATAATTTTGAACCCAATTCATTGCTTGACCAGGGTTATTAATTACAGTAACTGATTTTTGAGCCGTTAGAAGAGTAGTTCCATCAGCAGCATAAGGAACCACAACGAAATTAAATTTTGCAGAACTAGTTTGTTTAGAAAAACCAGCTATGTATGCAGAAAAATAATAAGTTTGATTAGGGTAAATATTTACATCTTGTGCCCAAGCAACTGGCCTACCTCCTGAGTATAAAGTTCCCTGATTTGTAGAACAAAAATTATAAAAATCTGCAATCAAAGCAAATCCATCTTTTGTTTTTAAGGTATGATCTTTCCATGTATTTGCGTCAATATAATCAACACCATAGGGTAATTGATTTGTAGCAAACTGACAAGGAATAGATTCTTGTTTACCTAAACCCCATTTATCTCCAATCCCATATTTACATGCACCTGTTGCACTCCAATCTCCAGCATAAGTTAAACCCGATTTAAATTTAACAGGTGAACCATCAGCATACTGTGTACCATTTGTACCTGTTTTTGTATAACCTTTTTCAAAAGAACCATTATCAACGGTCTCTACAACGGGTACATTACTACATTGACCAAATGCATTATTATTTGAAAATAAAGTAATCGAAGCCAATAAAAAAACTAATTGACCAAATGTTATTATTGTGTTGCGTAAACTCTTTTTCATATCGAAATGAGTAATTGTTTAGTTTGGTGCTAGGGATTTATTTGAAATATTCAAATAGCTCTCTTAAATACTTTTACAACTAGTATAAGTAACCGCTAAAATTAGTAAAAAATCAAGAAATACTGTTACTTTTTCAGCATAATTCAGAAAAAAATGCACTTTAAAAAGTAAATTTTAGATTTTAATAGGAAATACGTTGTCTAAATTAAGATATCTATGTGTTTAGAAGAAAAAGATTTTGATATATTTATATCTTAACTTAAACAGGATTGATAATAATATAATTAATATTATATATTATTGCTGAGAACATTTAAATCATTATTGAATTAAATAATTTTAAGTTTTAGAATCTATAATCTCA
Source organism: Bacteroidota bacterium (assembly GCA_041191405.1). Lineage (GTDB taxonomy): Bacteria > Bacteroidota > Bacteroidia > Cytophagales > UBA9547 > JBEEOW01. The sequence continues at coordinate 125,317 of JBEEOW010000009.1, read as the reverse complement.
TGTCAAAATCTAAAAATCAATATTTCATATTAAATAAACTGTGCCACAATACGATACCCATACTTACTGATACATTGAATGAATGCTTGGTACCAAATTGTGGTATTTCCAAAATTACATCTGAATTATCAATTACATCTTCGTTTACACCATCTACTTCATTGCCAAAAATAAATGCATATTTTTGATTATCAACTGGTTTGAAATCATTTAACATTACACTATTGGTTGCTTGTTCTACCGAAACTATAATCCAACCTTCTGTTTTTAGCTCTTCAATTAAAGTTAAAATATCGGTGCGATGCTCCCAAGTTACTGTTTCTGTAGCACCTAATGCCGTTTTGTGAATGTCACGATGTGGAGGAGTACCTGTGATGCCACATAGCCAAATTTTTTCTAATGCAAATGCATCTGCTGTTCTAAATGAGGAACCTACATTGTTTAAACTACGAATATCATCTAACAATAAACATATTTGTGTTTTTTGTTTTGATTTAAAAGTATCAACTGAATCTCGTTGTAATTCGTCGAGTTTAAGTTTTGTATGTTTAGATTCTTGCATTGTGATTGTATTTGATTAAATAAAAATACCTGACAAGTAATAACTTATCAGGCAATTTTTATTTAATTTATAATTAAGAATTAGTAATTAATATGTCAATTATAAATGAGCAAATAAGAACTTTTCAATATTAATTCTTAATTACTAATCATTAATTTATTTAAGCCAATTGAGCTAAAGCAGCTTTGATACCTGAGATTGCTTTTTTCAAGTTTTCGTCAGATGCAGCGAATGACATACGGATATAGTTTGGTGCTCCAAAAGCTGCTCCAGTTACTAATGATGCATGTGCTGTGTTTAATAAATAGATACAAAGATCATCAGCAGTTGCAATTACTTCGTCGCCAGCTTTTTTACCAAAATAAGAAGATACTTCGATGAAGAAATAGAATGCTCCTTCTGGTAAGTTGATTTTGATTCCTGGGATTTCGTTTAATAAACCATAGCATAAATCTCTTCTACGTAAGAATGCTTTGTTCATTTCGTATGTTGGAGTTAAATCAGAACTGAATGCAGCTGTTGCAGCTTTTTGTGCAATTGAGCATGTTCCTGATGTAACTTGACCTTGTAATTTATCACATGCATCAACAATTGTTTTGTGTGCTGCCATAAATCCAATTCTCCATCCTGTCATAGCGAATCCTTTTGAAACACCATTTACAGTTACAACTCTATCTTTAATTGCTGGGAATGTTGCAATTGAGACTAATTTTTCTTTTCCGAAATAAATATGCTCGTAGATTTCGTCAGCGATTACATAGATATTTGGATTAGCTGCAACTACTTCTGCAATTGCTTCTAATTCTTTTGCTGAGAATACACTTCCTGTTGGGTTACAAGGAGATGAGAACATAATCACTTTTGTTTTTGGAGTGATTGCTGCTTTCAATTGCTCAATGTTTGCTTTGAAATCGTTTTCAATTGTTCCTTCAATCAACACTGATTTTCCTTCGCAAAGTGTTACTAACTCTGAATAACTTACCCAGTATGGAGCATAAATTACTACTTCGTCGCCTGGATTTACTAATACCATTAAGGCATTAGCGATAGATTGTTTTGCACCTGTTGATACAAGAATATTTTCAGGTTTATATTCTAAGTTATTGTCAGTTTTTAATTTATTAACAATTGCTTGTTTCAAATCTGGGTATCCACCTACTGGTGAATAAAAAGTAAATCCGTCATCAATAGCTTTCTTAGCTGCATCTTTGATGTGTTGAGGTGTTTGAAAATCAGGCTCACCAAAACTAAGGTTTACCACGCTTACGCCCGAAGCAGCTAACTCACGAGCTTTTTTTGCCATCACAATCGTTGCCGACTCAGCAAGAGAATTAATTCTATCCGATAGGATATTAGTTGCAGTTGTACTCATTATCTTTTGTTAAGCTTTTTTAAAACCTAGCAAAAATAATGATTTGTTGTTAGCTATGCCAAAAATTAAGTGATTATTTGAAAAAATAATTGATGATTGTTTTAACTTCCTCGCTGATTTACGATGATTTGTACCGAAGCAGATGAACGTTGATTTTTTGTTTCGAAATATATACGATTGTCAAGGTCTTTGATCATTGACAACGTAAAATTGATTTACATTGATTATTTTGATCATAGGGCTTTACCCAATGCTAAGTTATATCGCCCTTTCAGGGCTTAAATAAAAAAGGGACATGATTTCTAAAAATCATGTCCCTAATCTTATTTCTTAAGTCTTTAATCTTAAATCTAATAAAACTTACTTGTTCTCAGCTTTTTCTTTTTTACCAAAAATAGAGAAATGAACATATCGACTTGGATGTTCTTGCATATCAATGAAAAGTTTATCCAAATCTTTTACTGTTTTATTTAAATTATTGTGAAGTGTATCTGTTTTGATTAACAAACCAAGTGAGCCTTCACCTTTGTTAATTTTGGTAACTACTTGATTTAATTCTGCTAAAGTTTTGTGTGCTTCAGCAACAGTTGCGGCTATTTTTGCATGATTCAATGAATCTGCAATGCCATCCACTTTTGATAAAAGAGGTTTTAGCTTTTTCTCTGTTTGTACTAATGAAGCTGTTAAGGTTTCAACGTTTTTAAGTGAGCCATTTAAAGCTGGAGATGCCGATGCTAAACTTGTATTGATTAAAGCTGTAGTTTGCTCAAGGTTTTTAAGAATTGTTTTGAATGATTCTTGAGTTTGAGAATCAATCATTTTGTTAACATTTCTTAGTGTTGAATCTAATTTTTGGGTAATTGGATCAAATTTAGCAGATAATTTTTCAACCATACCTGGCTCAATTGCAGTTTTTAAAGTATCTTCTGGCTCCAATATTTTTCCACTTGATTTAAGTTCAAGCTTAATTACTTTACCTCCTAATGGACCATCATCTTCAAGAATTGCTAATGAGTTGTCAGAAATATCAATTTTATTTGACAATACAACCCCAACAACCCATTTATAATTACCATCTTTATGTTTACCTAATTTTATATCTCTAACTTTACCTACCGAATACCCATTTAATATTACGTTACTTGCAGGGGCAAGACCATCAACATCATTAAATACAAGATAATAAGTACGAGTTGAATTAAACATTTCAGTACCTTTTAGAAAATTATAACCCCAAAAAAATGAGGCAATTCCTAAAATTGCAAAAATACCTACTTTAAATTCTTTTGATAAAGTTATCATTATAATGAGTTAGTTCGAGGATTCTATTTCTTGTTTATATTTTTTTAGAGCATCTGCAATTGCATTAGCAATATTAGTTTGCCCCTCTTTTGAAGATAAAAGTTTTTCATCTTCTGAATTAGATAAATAACCAATTTCAATTAAACTTGCTGGCATTGATGTTTTCCAAAGCACTAAAAAACCTGCTTGTTTAACACCTCTACTTTTTCTGCTTAATTTATTTTTAAAATTATCTTCAACTTTTGATGCAAACTTAAGGCTATTTTCGATATAAGCATGCTGATAGTTGGCTAATAAAATATGTGCCATTGGCGAATTTGGATCAAATCCATCATATTTCTTTTTGTAATCTTTTTCATGAAGCACTGCTGCATTTTCTCTTTTAGCAACGTTTAAGTTCCCATCTGAAGTATGCAAACCCATGGTATAAGATTCAGAACCATAAGTATCAGGATGACCAGCGTTGCAATGTATGGAAATAAACAAATCTGCATTATTTTTGTTTGCGATGGCAGCTCTGTCGTGTAATTCTACAAATTTATTTTCTGAACGAGTGTAAATTACTTTTACATCTGGCATCTCTTTTTTGATAGCTTCGCCTAGAGCCAAAACTACGTCAAGTGCAATTATTGATTCTCGATGTGACTTACCAGAACAGCCCGGATCTTTTCCTCCGTGACCAGCATCAAGCACCACAGTTTTTAACTTATACTGCTTAACATTTAACGGAATTGCTGCTGAAAATAGCACCGTTAATGTGATTAAAATAACAATTAAAATATTTTTCACACTAAGTCTTTTACTTGTTACGTTGGATAATATAACTTTGTACAAAATTGAGAATTTTTTGACAAATCTAAAACCGATTGCACAGTTTTTACTTGTAATAGTATTTTGTGCTAATATATTTACGCAACAGTCTGTTTTTGGGCAAGTTACAAAACAAGACAATTCAACGAATCCTGCACAGACAGGTGTTAAAACTGATACTTTGCCTAAAACAAAGCCCAAAAAGAGTAGCGACATCAGTACAACGGTAACTTATAACGCTAAAGATTCGATAAGATTTGATGCTACAAACTCAATTGTGAGGCTTTATGGAGATGCAGAAATTACTTACGGAGCAATAAATTTAAAAGCTGCCAAAATTGAAATTAATTGGAAAGAAAATAATGTTATAGCTGAAGGAATCGAAGACTCAACAGGGCATGTTTCGGGGATTCCGGTGTTTACTGAGGGTGCAGACAAATATGTGTCAAAAAGGATAAAGTACAATTTTAAAACCAAGAAAGGTTTAATAAATTCGGTAGTAACTCAGCAAGGCGAAGGCTTTATACATGGAGATAATATCAAAAAACTTCCTTCAAATGATATTTATGTTGACCATGCAAGATATACTACTTGTAACCTCGAACATCCACATTATTGGATTGATGCAACCAAGATAAAAATGATACCCGGAAAGAAATTTGTATCGGGTCCGTTTAACTTAGTGATTGCAGGAGTGAGAACTCCCTTAGTTTTTCCTCTTGGTTTTTTCCCATTACCAAAAAAGAGAGCATCAGGAATCATTATCCCAGCTTATGGAGAGTCGCAAACTGCTGGTTTTTCATTGAATCAATTGGGTTATTATTGGGCAACCAATGATTATATGGGTATGAAATTAACCTCTGATTTATTTTCTAATGGCGGATTTAGGGCCATGTTAAATACAGATTATAATGTAAGGTATAAATTTAGAGGTAATTTAACTTTGGAGTATAGCAAACTAATTTCTGGATTTGGGGAAAGAAAAACATATTTACCCTATTCATTTTGGATTAGATGGTCACATAGCCCTGTTTCTAAAAAAAGTGGGAGATTAACAGCAAATGTTAGTATGGGTTCAAGTGGATTTATAAGAAATAACACTACAAACAATACTCAATTAACTCAAAATACTTTTCAATCATCAGTTAACTATTCAAAAACGTTTAAAAATACACCTTTCAACTTAAATATTGCAGCAAAACAAGACCAAAACATGATTACCAAAATCATGAATCTTCAATTGCCAAGTGTAAGTTTTAATATGAACCAAGTTCGCCCTTTTGAAAAAATGTTGGCAAATACAAACAAAGTTGATTGGTTAAAAAAATTAAATATAACTTATGGATTTTCAGGTGGTAGTAATTTTACCAACAGCATAAGTTCAGTAAATACAATCAATGGTTTTAAAATATTAAATCCTCAAAAAGCTGATACTGTATCACTTGACTCACTAAAAAATTACTCCAAATTATTCCAAAACGGACAAATTACTGGCTCTCACTCAATTCCTATTGGAACATCATTAAAAATATTCAAATATTTTAGTTTAAACCCAACATTTAACTACAATGAATATTGGTACACAAAACAATTGAAATACACTCCTGGTCCTGCGAATACGGTTTTAATTGATACAGTTTCTGGTTTATCAAGATTAAGTGGATTTAGTTTTAATGCATCACTTACTACAAGGGTTTATGGAACTATATTTATCAGAAGCAAAAAAATAGAAGCTATTCGCCATACCATGGTTCCAACAGTTTCCTATACTTATGCTCCTGATTTTTCAGATAATATTTTTCAAACAATTAAAAATACTAGCGGACAAGAAGTAAAAATGAACCGTTACCAAGGTTTGGGAGGAGGTTTGCCTAATACAACACTGAGTCAAAGTATGTCATTCAGTTTGAATAATACGTTTGAAATGAAAACCCGACATACAACTGACACCAATGTAACTTACAAAAAAGTAATGTTATTAGACAATATTGGAGTTTCGGGTTTTTATAATTTTGCAGCCGATTCATTTAACCTTTCGAATTTAAGTTTAAATGCAAGAACAGCCATTGGCAACCTTTTGAATATTAACGCTACTGCAGGTGTAGATCCATACTATGTTAAAAAGGATACAATTTTAAATGAATTAAATCAAGTTACACGAATATATAATAAACGTGTAAATGATTTCAGTTGGAACAACAAAAAAGGAATTCAATTTACATCGTTTGGGTTAAATATAAGTACCAATTTAAACCCACAAGCTTTTAAAAAAGACCGCAAAGAAGAACAGAAAATGACGCCAGAAATGGTGGCATTTTATAGAGCAAATCCACACATGAAATATGTTGATTTTAGTATTCCTTGGAGTTTGAGTGCTAGTTACAACTTATCGTATGCGAATGATTTAATTAATGCACGCAAAGGTCAAACAGCACAAGCTGTAAACTTTAACGGAAATTTAAGTTTAACGCAAAACTGGAAAATAACTTTTGCTTCAGGTTATGATATCAAAAATAAAGGAATTGCTCTTGCTGCAACAAATGTAGCTATAGTTCGAGATTTACATTGTTGGCAAATGAATTTACAATGGAACCCTTATGCAGCTTTTGCAACCTATATTTTTAATATCAATGTAAAAGCATCGTCGTTACAGGATTTAAAACTTACCAAACGAGGACAAAGATTTTAATAATGAAAGGATTAGGACTAATGTCGGGCACTTCGCTTGATGGACTTGACATTGCTTTTTGTGATTTCAAACTTGAAAATAATACAATTGTAGGTTTTGAAATTTTAGAAGCCGAAACTATTCCTTATCCTCCATATTGGACAAATAAAATTATTCATTCTCCCTCATTATCAGGACTTGAATTAATGCATTTTAATGCTGAGCTAGGAAAATATTATGGCAAATCAGCATTTGATTTTATACAAAAATATCAGATAAAACCAGATTTTATTGCCTCTCATGGGCATACTATTTTTCATCAACCAAACGCTGGGTTTACATTTCAAGCTGGCTGTGGAGCAAACATTTATGCACAAACCGGCATTACTACTGTTTGCGATTTCAGAAGTGTGGATGTTGCCTTTGGCGGACAAGGTGCTCCCCTAGTACCCATTGGCGATGCATTGCTTTTTAAAGAATATGATTTTTGCCTAAACATTGGTGGTTTTGCTAATATATCGCTTGAGCAAGATGGCATAAGAATAGCATGGGATATTTGCGCTGCTAATATTGTATTAAATTATTTGTGCAATAAAATAGACAAACCTTACGATGCTTTTGGGGAAATAGCCAGAAATGGAGAAAGCTGTTCAGAAATAAGCAAACAGCTTGATAACTTAGCATTTTACATACAAAAACCACCCAAATCACTTGGAAGAGAATGGGTTGAAGAAAATATTATACCTATTTTTGAAAATTCAAACCAAACAATTGAAAACAAAATTGCCACCTTTACTGAGCATATTGCACAGCAAATAAGCTATACCTTACATCAGTATTTTAGTATTTTTAAAACACAAAAACTACTCGTTACTGGTGGTGGAGCTTTTAATACATTTTTGATTGAACGCATACAAAAACATTGTAAAAACAATGTTGAATTTGTACAAGCTTCTGACAAACTAATTATGTTTAAAGAAGCACTGATTTTTGCGTTTTTAGGAGCCTTAAAACTTACAAATCAAACCAATAGCATAGCTACAGTTACTGGAGCTAGTAAAAACAGTATTGGAGGAGCTGTGTATGGGGAGATATAGGTTTGTTGCTAAACTATTATCTAAAATTTATACCCAAAGCCAAATTGAATTGAGAAATCTGTAAATACATATTTTTCCCATAATAAATCTCTTCGATCTTGCCAATGGGATAAAGAATATTGTAATCCATTTTGTTCAAAATAAATACTTGATTTTGATAATTGATAAATCTGTTGTCTTAATTCTGCTTCAATATATAATCGTTTTTTTAATGCTATATATTTTTTTACTCCTAAACCAACAAAAGTACCAAACAATAAACTTTGATGATGAAAACGAGCATTCCCTTGAGGTATATCATATTTATATCCAACAAATTTCATTTTGCTATCAATATAACCAAATAAATAATTTGCTGAAATATATAAACCACTGGTTGGTTCATCAACAGGCATTTTCAAAAAATACCACCTTGCATTTACCTCAGCCAAAGCTCCTTTAACTCTAAAATTAGAATCAATATCTTTGTAAATTGGAAGTATAGAAGCACCTACTCCGAAACGTTTATGTAATAATCGTTCATAATTTAAAGCTATAGTTCTATGGCGATAGGTTATTCCAAGTGTGTTTTTCTTTGGTACTTTCAATGTGTCTTCATTTCCTGCATAGCTTGTAAGCGTAATTACAAAAACTAATATTATATAAATAATCAACTGTTTCATCTTCTCATTCTAAAATTTATAACCTAAACCAAATTGAAATGAGATATATGGACAAACATACTTTTTGAAATTTTCATATTCTCTATCTTCTAAATAAAGCGTAAATCCATCTTTATCAAAAAAATTACGGTTTTCATATAAAGAACCTTTTACTTCAAATTCTAGAAACAATTTTTTATCTAAAAATAAATATTTTTTAACCCCTATGCCTAAGTATAAATTGTCGAAATAATGATTTCTTGTATAAACTTTTGGAAGAGGATATTTTATATTTTGATAATCATTACCTAATGCTTGATATTTAAAAGTACTGTTCAAATATCCAAATAAGTAATTTGCTGAAATATATAAACCACTGGTTGGTTCATCAACAGGCATTTTCAAAAAATACCACCTTGCATTTACCTCAGCCAAAGCTCCTTTAACCCTGAAATTTGAGTCAACATCTTTGAAAATTGGAAGTATAGAAGCACCTACCCCGAAACGTTTATGTAATAATCGTTCATAATTTAAAGCTATAGTTCTTTGTCGATAGGTGATACCAAAAGTATTTTTCTTTGTTGTTGATATTGAATCATTTGCAAAACATGTTTGAACTAACACTAGCAAGGGAATGAGAAAATTAAATGTCTTACTAAACATAAATAATATTAAACTAAATAGAGAATCATCAAAAATACATAATTAATTGAAACAAAAGTCATTTAAAATAAAATAATTGGTACTTAAGGCAGACCAAATTAAACTTTAAAGCAAATAATTTAAAGTTTAATAGCTTATTGCTTCCAACTTTCACTTTTCAAAGTTCAAATATCAATATTCTATTAAATCCATATTTTTTGATTCATTATAGCTAAAAAAGTATTTCTTATAAAAGAAAAACATTAATTTTAAGGCTTGTATGTTTTTGTTAATGATAAATTTAACTAAACTTACAAATGCTGTTAGTTAATGAAAATGAATTACTTATTAAAAATGCTTCGCAAAACCACAGTCACCTTTTTGTTACCCCTTATTTGTTTTATTGTTTTAGCAAATACGCATTTACTAAACAAATACCAAGTTGAGGAACAAAAAAAAGAGCATTGGGTTGATAGTGTTTTTAATGCTATGTCGCCCGAGCAACGTTTGGGTCAACTTTTTATGATTGCTGCCTATAGCAACGGCAAAGAATCAGATTATCAAGATATCGACAAACTTGTTCGTGATTATAACCTTGGTGGCTTAATTTTTATGCAAGGTGGACCAATGCGTCAGGCTGCTTTAACAAACCGTTACCAATCTCTTGCTAAAATTCCGTTGTTAATCAGTATGGATGCTGAATGGGGTTTGAGTATGCGTTTGGATAGTACTTTGCAGTTCCCTCGTCAAATGACTTTGGGTGCTATTCAAAACGACGACCTTATTTTTAAAATGGGTAAAGAAATGGCCAACCAATGCAAAAGAATGGGTGTGCATATTAGTTTTTCGCCTGCTGTTGATGTAAATAGTAATCCAATGAACCCAGTAATAGGTATTCGTTCATTTGGTGAAAATAAAGAAAAAGTAGCTGCAAAAGGTAGTGCTTATATGCGTGGTTTACAGGCAAATGGTGTAATTGCTGTTGCAAAACATTTCCCCGGACATGGAGACACTGATGCCGATTCTCACTTATCATTACCTGAAATAAAACATTCAAAAAAACGCATTGATGAAATTGAACTTTATCCATTCAAAAGATTAATTAAAGATTCGGTAGCTGGGGTAATGGTAGCTCATATTCATGTACCAGCATTTGATGATGATGAAAATAAAGCGTCTTCGCTTTCAAAAGAAGTAGTAAAAAAATTATTAATTGATAAACTTGATTATACTGGTTTGGTATTTACAGATGCACTGAATATGAAGGGTGTAAGTAAATTTTACAAACCAGGTGAAATTGAAGTGATGGCTTTAAAAGCAGGAAATGATGTATTATTATTCTCAGAAAATGTGCCTCTTGCAATTGAATCCATTAAAAAAGCCATTGAAAATGATGATTTAGAACAAAAAGACGTGGATGCTAAGGTTAGGAAAATTTTAGGTGCTAAATATTGGGCTAAACTTCATGAATATAAACCTATTGATTTACATAACTTATATAAAGATTTATATCCTCACTCTGCGGTAGCACTTCGTCACCAACTTTTTGAAAAAGCAATAACTGTAGTTAAAAACGAAACAGGATTATTACCAATTAAACATCAAGATACTTTAAAACTTGCAAGTATTGCATTTGGTGTAGGCAAAGACAATGAGTTTCAACATATATTAAGTAAATATGCACATTTTGAGCATTATCATTATGCCGAACATGCACATTTTACACAAGAACAACTTTCAATTCAGGCTGAAAAACTCGCTGGAAAAACTGTAATTATAAGTATTCATGGTATGAACAACACTCCTAGTAAAGGCTATGGTGTAACACATGAAATTCAACAACTTGCACAAAAACTACAGGAAAAATCAAATGTGATCGTGGTTGTAATGGGTAATGCTTATGCACTAAAATACTTTGAAGATATTAAACATGTAATATGCACTTATGAGAACAATGATGTAACCAGAAAATCTGTACCACAGGTAATTTTTGGTGCTATGAAAGCAGAAGGTAAATTACCAGTTTCGCCTACAATCATTCTTAAAGAAGGAATGGGTTATAATATTTCACCATTAAATAAACTACAATATTCAATACCTGAAAGAGTTGGTATGAACTCAAGAACTTTAAACAAAATTGATACAATAGTTGGCAAAGCAATAAAAAACAAAGTGATGCCAGGTTGTAAAATTCTTGTAGCAAGGGAAGGCAAAGTGATTTTTGAACGCAATTATGGTACTTTAAATTATGATACATTAGCACCAGTTACTGATAGTACTATCTATGATATTGCATCAATAAGTAAGGTGGTTGGTACGCTTCAATGTATAATGTTTTTAAAAGAACAAGGTTTAATTCATATTGATAGTACAGCATCTACTTATTTACCAGAACTAAAAGGAACAAATAAACAATATATCACTCTCAGAGAAGCATTAACACATACCGCTGGTTTGCAAGCTTTTATTGAACATTTCAAAAAAACAACAACAAGTGCTGGTAAATTAAATGATGAATATTATTGCAATGAAAAAGATTCTTCAAATTTTACATTATCAGTAACCAATCACTTATTTGCCATTCATACATTGCCAGATTCAATGTGGAAATGGTCAATAAATTCAGAGTTAATTCATAAACAAAAAGCTGGAGATACCTCTTGTTATCCTTACAGATATAGTGATATTAGTTTTTATATTTTAAAACGTGTTGCAGAAAAGGTGTTACAACAACCTATTTCAGAGTTTTTGGCACACCATTATTACCAACCATTGGGTATGTATCAAACTACATATAACCCATTGGATCATAATTATCCTGCTCACCATATTGCACCAACCGAATACGATGGCACATTTAGAAAACAAGTAATCCGTGGAACTGTACACGACCCAGGCGCAGCTATGATGGGTGGTGTAGCTGGACATGCAGGTGTATTTAGTACTACAAGAGATTTGGCCATTCTAATGCAAATGCATTTACAAAATGGAAACTATGGAGGATATATTTATCTTCGTCCTGAAACAGTTGTTGAATTTACCAAAGCTTCATACACAAATTGTAGAAGAGGTTTGGGTTGGGATAAACCACAATTTGGAGGTAGTAGCCCTACCAGTGATTTTTGTAGTTTTGATACTTTTGGGCACACAGGATTTACGGGCACATGTGCTTGGGCCGACCCAAAATATAATTTACAATTTATATTTCTTTCAAACAGAACATTCCCTAATTCAGAAAATAAAAAGTTAATTACACAAAATATTAGAACTAGAATTCAAGATGAAATATACCGCTCAATGACTGAACTACAGTTAATTACCGAAGAGTAATTAATTTTTTATATTAAAATTTGTGGCATACCACGTAACTTATTAAACATAAATCTTACTTTTTAACAGGGGCAGCGTTTGTTTTAGATTTTACACCAGGTTTAGTTGGAACAACAATTTCAACAGGAACAACTCCCATTAACCGATCAACAGTACCATCAATATACTTTTTCAAGAGTTCAATAGCAGTAGCTTTATAAACCTGTTCGTCAACAACTAATTCAAAAAACTTTGCAGATTTGCCAAAATTCAACTCTAAATCTGGATTTTTAGGGAAAAATTTAATGTCTTTAAAAAACTTTTTTTCTGATGACAAATTTATTTTTTGAGAACTATTTCCATACAAATAGCTAGGTGTAACAAAATTAGCAGAAAATGATAGTATGTTCAATTTAGGTTTAAAATCAAAATTAAAGGGAATCAAAACTCCCATGGTATTAGCAACTGAACAAGGTTCTGTTTTGCCTTTTTGAGCTATATATTCTAAAAAATCAACAGTTAAATTCATTTCAGCTAAAGTAGATTGAAGTTCTTTAGCCATTTTATTTACCTTTGGCAAATTAGCAGGCACATTCATAAATTGAAACCAAATATTATTTCCTGCACTAAAAGTACGAGCGTGTGTAGCACCACTTAATTTATAAAAAGGTTCATTTAAATTACCTTGTATTTTAAATTCTGTATTATTTGGTTCGTTATGAACCATGGTTTTGTAACTATAATTTTGTTCAAACTTGTCTCTGTCAGTAATTAAAAATCCCTTTTCAACTAATTTAAAAATATAATATTGATAAGCTTCGTCTGTAATTTGTTGGTAAACATGGTCACGAATTCCAGTAATGATCATTACATTATTTTGAGCGGTAGGTAAAGGTGGAGTTTTAACCTTAGCAACAGGCAAACAAGACTTAGACACAAAATTTATACAAAAACTTGGTACCATAATATTCTTAACCTTACCCACATCTGTAAGTTTTTGTTCAGCCAAAAGAGCAGCAGGTTCTTTTATATTATCAATATTTTCAAGCTTAACTTGCGCTAAAACAACACTAGAAAAAAGTAAACCGCAAATAAATAATTGTACGTTTTTATATTTCATTTTAAAAGCAATAAATAGTAAAACAAGCTTATTTTAGATAAGTTGTATATACGCTATTTTGAAAAAGTATGTTTTGTAAATTTTAAATTAAATTGAAAAAGAGTCAGAATAGATTATAATTTAGAAACATACTTTTTAATCTTTAATCACCGTTTCAAAATACAGTTTTTCGCAAATTGCTAATTAAATTCTATACAAGCCAATTGCTAAATCAGTATGTGAGAGTGTTTAAACAAAATCAGCTTTATTTTGGATGTAATTAGCTGTTTTACAACTTACTTTGTACATTGTAAACAAGTATTTCTACATTGCCTTTTGATGCAATTTTATTGTAGTATCACTTTAAATAATTCTTGATTTTTAAATTTTAAAAAATAAATACCTCTTAATAATTTTGAAACATCTATTTCTTTTTCTTTTATTAAAGTTGTTGATAATACCATATTACCATTAATGTCAAATAAATCAATCAATAATTCATTTTGCCCATTATATTGCAAAAAAAGTTTATCAGAAGCGGGATTAGGAAAACATATTAATGCTATATTTTGATATACAGTGTCAATTTCAGTTAATATTATATTTACTGTAAATTTTTTAAAAACAGGAATACTCCATAATCCATTACCATCTTTTACTCTGACTCCGATAGTATGGTCTCCTTTTGAAAGATTTAATAATTTTGTAGCCAATAATACAGACAGTAAATTTATACTATCTCCCTCAATTATAGGAATAGAAAAACATTTTCCAGCCCCAAAATCTTTATCTATAAAATATTCAGCTTTTACAATTTTGCTCCAACTATTTGTAAATTTCTTAAAAACAGGTATACTCCATAATCCATTTCCATCTTTTACTCTGACTCCGATAGTATGGTCTCCTTTTGAAAGATTTAATACTTTTGTAGCCAACAGTACAGACTGTAAATTTATACTATCTCCTTCAGTGATAGGAATAGAAAAACATTTTCCAGCCCCAAAATCTTTATCTATAAAATATTCAGCTTTTACAATTTTGCTCCAACTATTTGTAAATTTCTTAAAAACAGGTATACTCCATAAACCGTTACCATCTTTTACTCTGACTCCGATAGTATGGTCTCCTTTTGAAAGATTTAATACTTTTGTAGCCAACAGTACAGACTGTAAATTTATACTATCTCCTTCAGTGATAGGAATAGAAAAACATTTTCCAGCCCCAAAATCTTTATCTATAAAATATTCAGCTTTTACAATTTTGCTCCAACTATTTGTAAATTTCTTAAAAACAGGTATACTCCATAAACCGTTACCATCTTTTACTCTGACTCCGATAGTATGGTCTCCTTGTGTAAGATTTAATAACTTTGTAGCCAACAGTACAGACTGTAAATTTATACTATCTCCTTCAGTGATAGGTATAGAAAAACATTTTCCAGCCCCAAAATCTTTATCTATAAAATATTCAGCTTTTCTAATTCCATTTTGTGCAAATAAAAAAGAAGGAAGAAATATATAAAATATCCATAAACGATTTTTCATAAATCTATTTTTTACCTTTAACAGCTTTAAAATTCACATTTAATGGTTGATCTTTTTCAATTATAGTTGAGTTTAACTCTAATTTAGTCACGACAGGTAAGCCTATATTTCCTGTATCAAATTTAGTTTTATCCCAAGGATAAATTCCTCCGTAAAGTCCAATCTCGTTACCATCTGTACCTAAATATGTTTTAATACTATTGCTTGAAAGCAAAAATCTACCATAAAAATTATTATTCCCCCCTTGATAATAATCATATGAACCACTACCCAAATCAAAAAGGTTATAATTCCAGCTGTAGTTATCACTGCTTGAGATATATCCTGTAGGTTCTACGATATTTTTGGTATATCTGATACTTGTCCCTGAAAGGTCATAGCTTCCTCCGATAGAAGGAGTTCTGAAAATATTATTTTTTAAAATCAAATTTGAGCAACCTGATAATCCTCCAAAAATTAAGTTGTTTTGAAATGTTACAAAAGTTGAGTTAACAATTGATGCAGTTTTGGCATATGCACCGATTAGACAATTGCTGACAGTAAAATAATTTAATGTATTATTAGATCCATTTAAACTCACTTGCCCATAAATTCTACAATTGTGAATATTACAACTTCCAAAACTATTATTACAAGTTATTTTTCCCAAAATTAAACAATCCGAAATTTCACACCCATAATTATATACATTTATTTCTGAAATATATAAACCTTTTATTATTGTTTGAATCATACTAAAATTGGTATACTGTAGTGTGATTGTATTAATGGTAACATTAGAAAATGCATTACCAATTGGATTTTTATAACCTTCTCCTAATAATACTATAGGTTTTCTAATATATATAATTCCTGAATTATTTATATTATATGTTTGTAGAGAATTTTTTACAAAAACAGTATCACCAATGCTTGCAGAATCAACTGCTTGTTGCAAATCAGTAAACATTGCAATTTCACCTGGAGTATTATTTACTGTTATATATTTTGCATATGAACTTAAAGAAATTGTTATGAAAGAAAGTATAGTGAGAATTATTTTCATAAGTAATTTGGATTTAAAGGTTTATAATTAGTTAAATGGTTATAAGTTGGTTGTTGTCAGAATTTTCAGAATGTTAGAATCAAAATTAACAGAAAATATTCTCCTTATCCTTTAATTCTGTAAATTCTGTTTCAGAAATATTAGATTCAGAAATTATTATTTTTTATTCAACTTCAAACATTCTTGAAGTTCTTTGAAACCAATTTGTTTAATGTCGCCAGGTTGCATGGTGCCAAGTTTTAAGGATTCAATGGCCGAACGAACTAAACGCAAAGTTGGGAAGTTTACAGCAGCTGTCATTTTACGAACTTGGCGATTTTTTCCTTCAATCAATGAGATTTCTACCCATGAAGTTGGTATATTTTTTCGGAATCTTACAGGTGGATTACGTTCGGGTAAGGTTGGCTCAAATATTTTTTTTGCCTTTGCTGGTAATGTATCGTACTTTTTACCATCAACAGAAATCGTTACTCCTTCTGATAATTTATCAACAGCTATTTTATCAATGTCGCCATCAACTTGTACCCAATAAGTACGATAATGTTTAAATTGAGGAGATAATAACCTGTTTGTTAGAGATTTATCATTTGTTAAAAGTAACAAACCTTCACTATCAGCATCTAACCTTCCAACAGGATAAATATCTTTATCAAAAGTTATAGCTAAGTCAGCAAGTGTTTGGTGATTACCTTCTGGTGTAAACTGCGAAAGCATTCCAAAAGGTTTGTAAATGATGTAGTATTTAAACAATTTATGATTGATTTGTGGAGGTTTCAGTACTTAATTCAAGCTTTTTTGCAGCTTGATGAGCTCGTTTTAATAAATAACTTTCAATAAATGATTCTAATGGTTTTAATAATATTGCCATAATTAATTTCCCGAAAATAGTAGCCCAAAGAAGAATATTTGCAAATTTAAAAATACCAGTTTGTGTATGATTGTCGCCTAATACTTTTGCTACAATAGCCTCAATAACTGGGTCGAGCACACCTTCAGAAATCATAAAAAGTACAACAGCCAAACCAAAAGTGATGGTTGCTGCTTTTTTACCAATTCTGGCTTTGGTTAATTCATCAATAGTGTCTTGTAACTCTATGTTTTTATTTGCCAAAGCCTCATTGGCCGAATTTAATTTATTTTGAAGCTTATCACTTACTTTGGTAATAAGCTTTGATTGGTCAAGCAACTCTTCGTAATGGTCGCAAAGGGTATTAAACTCATTTGCTAAATCTTCTTTACTAATATTTTCATCAGTAATAGATTTACGCATTTGACTTAATACTCCAATTTCGTTTTCGTAGAGTTGCTTTTTTGACATATTTCTTAACTAATTCTTACTCAGGAATTTCAATTACTTCAAAAGGCATTTTAACTATGTCGCCATAATCTTCGCCCGCCTCTTTCATATCTTCGTCATCTTCTTCAAAATACCATTCAACTTTAGCTGATTTACCAGCTTTGTGAATTTCTGCAAATTTTTTCAACACATCTAAAATACATTTCGAGGATGAAGTATTGAAGTATTCAAATTGAACTTTGATAATAGTATTTTCGGCTGGTGATTGAATATAATTTAATACCCAATTAGTTATAGGCTCGTAATATTCTACAGAGTTTTCAGGAGTTGACCTCCCTTTCATTACCATAATTCCTGTAGATGCATCAAAATTGATGTAGGGGGTATTGTTTTTAGCTTGTAATTCTAATGTTTCCATAATTTATTATTCTTCAGCACTATCTTTGCGTGGAACATCTATTCTTAATGTGAAGAAAGCTACAGTTTCGTTCACGTTTTCAAATTCGTACTTTAATTTTTGACCTGATTTACGGGCTATATCAATAAAGCCTAAACCACCG
This sequence comes from Bacteroidota bacterium, assembly GCA_041191405.1. Lineage (GTDB taxonomy): Bacteria > Bacteroidota > Bacteroidia > Cytophagales > UBA9547 > JBEEOW01. The sequence continues at coordinate 107,369 of JBEEOW010000009.1, read as the reverse complement.
CCTCCTTTTTCAGAAAACTGTCCGTTATCAAGAATTTTTTTATATAATTCCCTTAACTCTTCTTTCGAAATAGAATTAATTTGTTCAAGTCTTTCTTTTAAACCTGCAACTTGGTCTTTAGGAATATAGTTTCCCGTTACAACTTTATATTTTTCAGCATCTGTTTCTATTATCAACAATGCCGTTCGAGCATCATAACCTTGTACTTCATAATCAGAAGTTTCAATGTGGTTACATAGATTTTGCAAACACTCAACAAGTACGTTATATACTTTTTTGCGTGTTTTTTTATTTTCTTCAATTCTATCTAACCTTTCTTCCATGATTTTAAGCACAGAATTGACTAAATCGAATGATACCTCCCCCTTAAAAGTGAGCATGATGTTATTATCATGCATTTTTTCATATAAAGTGTGGTAGTTGCTCATTGCTTTAAAATAGGATTAGCGTACAAATCTAATAATTTAATTATAAAGGTTTAAAACCTATTACTAATATATCGTCTAATTGAGGTTCATCTTGCATCCAATTTAGAATTGCATCGTCAAGTGCTTGACGTTGTTCTTCAAATGGTAGTGTATGAATTTGCAATAATAATTCTCTGAATTGTTTATACATAAATTTTTTACCTTTTGGTCCACCAAATTGGTCGGCATATCCATCAGTAAAAATGTAATAAATATCGTCTTCTCTTAATTCAAAATCAATATTGGTGTATTTCAGTGATGGGTCTTCAACATAATGCCCAATAGGGAATTTATTTGCTTTAAATTCCTCTAATTCACCATCTCTAATTCTGTATATTGGATTAAATGCACCAGCATATTGCATTATGTTTTGTTTGTAATTAATGCGGCAAATAGCAATATCCATACCATCTTTTGAACCTGCGGCATCTTCCTGACCAGTACGTAACGCTTTTGATACACTTTCATTTAATTCATCAAGAATATCTGCAGGTTTTAATAAGCCATGGTCAGTTACAGCTCGGGTTAAAATATTGTGTCCAACCATTGACATTAATGCGCCTGGTACTCCGTGCCCAGTACAATCTACAGCACCAATAAAGAAATCATCAATTTGTTCTTCAAACCAATAAAAATCACCACTGATAATATCCTTTGGTTTGTATAGGAAAAATGCATCTTTGATATATTTTTTTACATACGAGACTGGAGGTAAAATAGAATTTTGTATTCTCAAAGCATATTTAATACTATCAGTAACATCGTTGTAAAGGTGTTGAATACGGAGTGAGTTTTCTTGAATAATTAAACTTGTACGTTCTAATTGTTCTTTTTGGGCTACAACTTCTTCAGTACGTTCTGCAACTTTACGTTCCAATTCACGCTCATTTGCTCGTAAATCGTCACGCATTTTAAGTAAAGCAAAACCAAGAGTATCATGTTCGCTCAAGGGTTCATATTTTGAATCAAAATTGCCAGAACCTATTTCCCTTGAAAAGTTTGTAGTACTATGAAGTCCGTTAATCAATTGATTAAGAGCGTTGGTCATGTCACCAATTTCATCATTATAGCTTTTAATTTCTTCAGATGGCAAAATACCTTTACTCATGCCTCCAAGTATTTTGCGTACTTCTTGAATTGGTTTAACAATAGTTGTAGTAGTGAAGAAAGCAATGGTTAATCCACCCAAAACTAACATAAATCCGGATGAAACAACTACCATTTGCAACACTTCAAAGGAATGATTCATTTGGTCACTTGCTTCAGAAGCAGCGGCTGTATGTGCTATGATAATTTCTTGTAATTCTTCTAATATATACCTAGTTTTAATATCAACATCACCACCTTCGAGCTGATTACGAGCATAAAAAATAATGTTGGGATCTTCATAATTTTCAAATGTAACTAACTTATCCATGATTGTTTTGTGGAGTGCAAAAAGCTCTTCCATTTCAACAAATAGCTTATTAATTTTATTTCTTTCGTTAGCATTCCAAAAGTGTGATATATGCTCTATATCTCTTCTTAACTTAGGAAAATCTCCCCTTATAATTTTTATCAATTGTAACTTATCAGGGTTTTTTCGTCCACTTTGAACAAATACCCAATTACAGATATACATTTTTGAATTTACTATCAATAAATGTAGCTTATCAATATATTCAACGGATGGGTTATAAACTAAATTAATATCATCATTAATAGTTCTACTTTTGTGTAAAGTTCTGAATGTGAGTACAAAATTTACCATAGTCAAAAATATCAACAAGCCAAAACCTGTCCATATTTTTTTACCAATTGTAAATCTTCTCTTATTTTGTGGGGAATTATTCAAAATCTATTTCTTCTTAATTTTACTTAACTCTTCCTTGTATTTATTTGAATTGGGAATATCATTTAATCCAAAATAAATACCAGATAAACCTTCTAATGTGTTGTAATTCAATTTATCAATATTGTATGCTTTTAACATATATGGCAAAGCTTTCTTAAAAATTACAACACACTCGTTTTGTATTTGATCTAATGCAACTACGTCAATATCGTAATTTTGTTTATTTATAATATCAACTGCTTGGTTGTAATAAATAATTCCTAAACCTGCGTTGGCAATTAAATTATTTTCATCAACACTTATTACTTCTAAATATAGTTTTTCGGCATTTTGTAAATGTAAGTTTTTACCAATTTCATCATTTTGTGCTAACTCTTCATAGGTTTTAGCTAACAAAATCATTTTTGGAACTCTGTTTTTAAACAGAGGAATAGTTAATTTTAAAGTATTGATTAACTCATTTACTTGTTTTGTATTTTTTAAATGTACAACTTTTATATTGGCCAACACTGTATCACTTGGATAAGTATCTGTAGCAAGATTTAGTATTTTATTAGCATTTTCAATTTCATTTTTTTGAATATAAATATCTGCTAAAGTGGCATAAATCAATGGGTTAGTAAATGCAAGTTCAATAGATTTATTTAGATAAATTATTGCATCTTGGTTGTTTTTAATATTGTATGCTGATATACCTGCAATGTAGGTTGTAGTTGTATCAGGAAATGGAAACTGTAATGTTGATTTCCATTTTAATATATTTATTGATGATGAATATGCTTTGTTATAATTTTTTTCGTTAAAAAATTGTGTTGATTTTATTTTTTCGCTAGCCAATACAAATTTTGCTATCTCTTTAACAGAAGCAATATATTTTTGAGTTGTATCAAGTTTAATACATTTTTCAACGGAAAATAAAGTTGCAGTTACGTAGTCATTGTTGGTAGTATTTTTGTATAATTCTTTGTAAATAAATGATTTATAATACCATGTTTTTGATTGATTATTTGTTGGGTAAGTAGTTGAAGCCAAATCAATAGCCGTTTGTGCTTTATGATAATCAGTAGCTTGTAAAGCTGTAATTGCCTCTTGTACTTTTGCTGATTGAGCATAGCTATTTTGTATTAACCCAAAGGTTAAAATACTAATAACAAGTGATATGTATTTTAAAACATTCATTTTATTGCTCAACTGTTTTTGCCATGTTTGCCAAATTATTACTCACGTACAAACCAGCTTTTTTAGCGTTTATTTTACTTAACTCAAATTGTTGTTTATTATCTGCATAAACAAAACTCAAAATTGCTCCTTTTTTAATTAATCCTGTTCCTTCGGTTACAAGTAATATATTGTTAGCAAGGCATTTAGTATTATATTCAGCAATTTGTGATACTTTATCATTTCCCAAAAACAATAAATTTGAAGTACCAATTTCACTTGGTTTAGTACAAACTTTAATTACTATTTTTTGACTTCCAACTTTACAAGTTAAAGCCATTTTTTCAAGTTCTTTTATTAATCCTGTATTTGAAGTAACTAATGTTATTACAAAATCACTATTTGCTTTTTGAGGTGGCCATTCAACATATTTAGCAAAATTGTAAATAAAAATAGCCTTAATTTTGGTGTTTGCATCCTGCGCAAAAATATCACTGCTGTAGGTTAAAAAACCTAGCGTGGCAAGTAATATGTAGAGTTTTTTGCGCATATTTTGTTTTAAAATCTCAATATACTGAAAATGATTGTAATTCTAGAATTCAATTTCGTTTTCTGTATCAATTTCTACTTTTTTATTAGGATTAACTTGTTTTTGTTCTTTGGTTTTTTTCTTAAAAATATCCAAAAACTCCTTCTTTTCTTCATCCATCTTTTGAACAATTTTCTTAGCTACAGATTTAGTATCGTAAGCTATTTTGATATTAGGTGGAGTACCAGTAAGTTTCAAAAACAAAGTAGTTCCTGTGGGAGCTGTTTCCATTGCAGTTTCCTCTTCGGCAGTGTTTTTCTTTTTATAATTTTTTAACTGGATTTTGATTCGATAATCCATTTGGTTAGCAAAGGTATGTGTCCCTGAAACACTTATGGTATTTAAGTTTGAACGAATTACCATTTCGGGAATAATTATTTTCTGATTTTCAATATGGAATGAATTTTTAATTTCTTTGAATTTGATGTTTTTTAATTCCTCATCATCAACAAATTTTGAGAGTTTTTGAATTGGTTCAAAATTGATTAATTGTCCATTAATAATTGTTAAATCAACATCAGCAAGCACTGATTTAGAGTTTATATTTAAATTTTTATCTAATTCTAAATACACTTGTAAATCACTATTTAATTTACCTTTTAGGTTTTTAGAAGTAATAAATTTTTGGTCAAACTCTTCAAATAAATGAAAAACCGAATCAGCATCAATATTGCGTAATTTGGTTTTTGTTTGGAAAACCATTTTTTCTTTTACTTTAGTATCTAAACTTGCAGAAGCTTCTATTTTACTTCCTGCTAAAGTGATTTTCATGTTATTCATGGAGATTAATCCATTCTCTAACTGTAAGTTACCTCGAATATCAGATGCTTTAAATTTTCTAAATTTAAGTTTTTCAATATCACAATTGATATCTAAAAGTAAATTTGGCGAAACCGACAATTTGTAGGCTTCTTTGGGTTGATTGCTTTTTGTTTCCTCAGTTTTTGTTAACTCAGTACCAGTTGCAGTAAGTAATTCATCTAAATCAACATTTGTACTTTTTCCATTTGCTCTAATCAACAATGGTTCATCAGGCACCAATAAATAAGGTATAATATTTTTAAAAAAACCATCTAAAGCAACATCTGTTTTGCCAATTTTACCTGTAAATGAGTTAAACGAAACATCATTTTTATTAAATACTGCATTGATATTGAAGTCGTTAAATAAAAACGGTTTGTTATGGAAATTAAAAGACAAATTGTTAATATTTATTTCGCCACTTGCATCAATGTGTTTTTTGCCTTCGTTGGTTTTTAAATCTGCAAGTTTACCGCTGAAATAAAAATCGATTCCTAAATCTCCTTTTGGATTCTGAATTTTAGGAATTGGATAAAAACTTGCAATAGAAGCAATATTTAAATTTGCATTTAGATTAAGTGAAAGTTTTGGGTCCTTGAAATCCTCTAAAACTATATCAGCTTCAATTTTTTTGCCGTCAAGTGTGGATACTAAATCAACAATTTGGAGTTTTGTTTTACCAGCAATATTTTCAAAATCGCCTTGAAATGAGGTATTTTGTAGTGCTTTTTTAAGTTGTGGATGGAAAAAAGAAGCGTTTTGACAACCAAACTGAATTTTGATATCTGGTTGAGAACCAGTAGCCATACTTCCGTTTATATTTCCTTTAAAATAAACAATTCCTTTGCTTTCGTACATACTTACTTTATCGTAAATCTGTTTTGAAAGTAAAGATAATAATGTTTGAATATTTGTATTAATTCCCTCAATATCAATATTTAAATGTGGATTTTCGCCACTATCAAATAATCCTGTAAGTTCAAATCGTGAACCTTCAACATTGAGTGAGGTTGGCAAAATTTCAAAAGTATGTTTGTTGGCATCAAACTTAAGTTTTGATTTTAATGAGAGGTTTTTTTCTTTGAAATAAGTATGCTCGCCCAATCCAACTTGATGCATTTTAAAAGCTCCATCCAAAGCAATTTCTGTAAAACCTTTTTTGTTTTTTAATGAAGCAATAGTTTTTGAAGTATATAAACTGATTTCTGTATTTTTGCCTTCGTTTTTATAAATTACACTTATATCCTCTAAACTTATATTTTTGAGTGCAAAACCTTGGTTTTTGTTTTGAGTTTTTTGGGTTGAATCTTTTTTTATGATATCAAAATTATGGCGACCAAGCGAATCTGTTCGAACCAAAATATTGCCGTTGGCGATATGAATTTCACTGATAACATATTGTTTTTGAATTACTTTTATTACATCAAAAGACAAATAAAGTTTTTTAGCATTTAATAAATGAGCTTTACTTTCGGGGATAGATTCTTGAATAGTGATGTTTTCAAACTTAATAGCAACCTGCGGAAATCTATCAAAAAGTGAAAGAGAGATTTTACCTACAGAAACTGGTGCTTTTAAATATTTATTTGCTTCAACAATTCCTCTGGCAATAATTGCATCTTGATTAAAATACACATACGAAACCACTCCTGATACGCTGACTATCAGGAATAAAATCAAATAAAGGAATATGTTACGAAGTAATTTCAAATGTCAACTATTCTTTCTGTCATAAAGATATAATTTTAAGTATATTTAAAGCAAACATTTTAACAATTACTTTAAACAAAAGTAGTAAACTTACAATTAATCAAGTATATATGAATGAATGTGTTTGTAACGAAAATTTTTGAATTAAGTTTTTTAAGATGAGAATTTGTCCAGCGAAAACTCACACTTCGACTACGCTCAGTGACCGTTTTCGAGTATTGTTTACACTAAAAATAGCGTTTACGGGGGTTGAGCGTAGCCGAAACCAAAGTAAATGCTATTTTTCGCAAGGAACATCTTAAACTTATAAATAATTGTCTATTCCTATTTATTTGGTACTTTTGTGTAAATAACAAAGTATTAATGGCAAAACTCACTTTTGATTCGCTCGTTGTATCAGAAACACCTGATTTTATTTTTATTAACAAACCTCACTTGGTTGCATCGCTTGATGAACGTACTGGCGAAGGCTTGAGTATTTTAAAACTTGCTAAAGAACATAGTGAACATTTACAACTTTGCCACAGACTTGATAAAGAAACTTCTGGTGTGTTATTGATTGCTAAAAACCCTGAAGCTTACCGCACAGCTTCTATGGCTTTTGAACACCGTAGAGTTACTAAATTATACCATGCTGTTAGTGATGGTATTCACAATTTCAATGAGTTAACTGTTAATTTACCTATTTTACCTTTACCAATTGGTATTGTTAAAATTGATAAAAAAGAAGGCAAACCTGCTGAAACTGTTTTCAATACATTAGAGGTTTACAAAAAACATACTTTGGTTGAGTGCAAGCCATTAACCGGACGTATGCACCAAATCAGAATTCACTTGGCTACACAAAAAGCCTCAATTACCGCTGATTCACAATACGGTGGCGTTTTCCCATATCAATCGCAGATTAAAAAGAAATTCAGACTTGCCAAAGACGAAGAAGAACGCCCAATGATTAATCGTTTTGCGTTACATGCTCGTACCTTAAAAATTACGCTTCCAACAGGTGAAGTAATTGAAGCATCTGCTGATTATCCTAAAGATTTAGAAGTACTAATAAAACTGCTAAGAAAGAATTCTTAGTGGTTTTATTTACCATTGGCATGAATAAGTTAAATAATATATTAATTTATAAGAATGGTATTGAAAATACCTTTTTATTATTAGCTTAGCTACACAAACTTACTTTTTGCATTAATTATATATATATTAGCACAAATTCAACTTTAGTATTATGCCAAAATATATTATTTTACTACTAACAGCCTTACTATTAAATGCTTGTATTAGAAAAGTTGAAAACCCTTCATGGAAATCAAATGTGTTAGTACCTGTGGCAAACACAAAACTTGATTTAAATAATTTTTTAAAAGATACTTTAATTTCAACCAATCAAGATTCTTCATTAAGCTTAGTTACCTCTATTCCATTTGAAGGCATTTCATTTGATACACTCATAAAATTTGAAGAAATTCCATTTGACCAAAGTTATAATCTACAAAAATTAAAAATCAATGGTAACAAAATTCAAAGGAAATTTACTCTTGGGCAATTATTGGCAAATAACCCACTTGGAGGCTTAATAACTAATAGTCACGGTACTACTATCGACCCATTTGTAGCTGGCCTACTTCCTCAAACATTAGATTTAGGACCGATTGGTCCGCTTGATTATGATGCAAGTGCTTTTTTTAAAATAGCTACTATAAAAACCGGTACATTAACTGTTGAAATTACTAATGATTTGCCTGTTGATATTATGGATGCATCTTTCAGATTAATTAACAAAATCAGAACTGATACTGTAATTTCTAAAGACAACCTTCAAATAATTGGTAAAGGAGCAACAAGCGTATTTAGTGAAAATCTAGATGGAAAAACCGTTGAAAGTACACTGCAAGCTTTAATTAAAAAAATGCTTGCAAATACAGACCGCTTAAAAACTGAAATTATTGATACCTCTGCTGCGATAACTATTGATTTAACTCTTTCTGAGATAACCGTTTCTGATGCAGAAGCAGTGTTTCCTCCTCAAAATGTTATTGACGAAAAAACCAATATCTCATTTAAAAAAATGGGGAAATATGAAATTAAAAACACAAAATTAAAGTCGGGCAAAGTAGTAATTCATGTTGAAAGCACAGCCCAAGATACCTTGTATTTTGATTATATCATTCCAAGCATTACAGCAGGTGGGGTTCCGTTTACTACTTCCGAAAAAGTAAATCCAGCTACTCCAAGTGCTGCTGCTTTATATGATAAAGTTTTTGATTTTACAGACTGGAATTTAGATTTATCAAAAAAAGCAATTTGGACCAATGGCGTAATTACCTCATATATTGATACTGTGAATACTTTTCAAAGTATTTTAGTTGGTAGAATAGAGTCAAATGGAAAAATTAGACATTTAACCCTTGCTGATTATTTAAAGGTTAACTTAACAATGAAAGATTTGGTTGCAGCCGAAGCAACTGGTTATCTTGGAGATACTACCATTTCTATTAGTGGAGAAACTGTAATTGAAGAGTTTAAAAAATACAATTCATCGGTAGTTAACTTTGAAAAGGCGAATTTAAGTTTGAAAATAAATAACGGTATCGGTGTTCCACTTGAAACAAAAATCAATAATTTCACAGCTGAAAACACTACCAAAAATTCATCGCTAAGTTTAAACGGACCAGCTGCAACTTCATTTTATACTATCGCAAAAGCAACTGATAATCCGTTCACTATCGTACCAACTACCATTCCTATCAATGAAACTAATTCCAATTTAAATCAATTGGTTAGTGTTTTGCCAGATAAAATTAAGTACAATGTACAAGTAAAACTGAATCCTTCTGGAACTAAGGTGTACGACAACTTCTTGAAAAAAGAAAGTGTAATTACTCCAGAACTTGAATTAACTGTACCATTGAATATCGAGATAAAAGATTGGACACTGAGAGATACTTCTGATTTTTCAATTGCTGAAAACAATAACTTAAACAATATTGGTGCTGGTAGTTTCAAATTAATAGTAGAAAATGGTTTCCCTTTAAATGCCAAACCTACTTTATACTTTTTAGATAAAGATAATAAGCTAACAGATTCACTTACAACAGTTGATAATATTTTACCTGCATCAAGCGACATAAATGGAAAAGTAAGTAATCTTGTAAAATCAGTAACTAGTTTTCCTTTTACAGCTGCACAGTTCAATAATATAAAATCTGCTAAAAAAGTGTATTTTAAAGTGGCATTGCAAACACCAGCTCAAAAATTTGTGAAGTTTTACAGCAACTACAAGTTAAATTTAGTTTTAAGTGGAGATTTTGAATACACAATTAAAACCAACGAATAATATGATAAAAAAGCTATTACTTTTACCCATCATATTGTTGGTCAATATTTTGGCAAATGCACAAATATTTACTTTTGAAAACCCAATGGATACAAGTGTATCTACTGTATTTTCAGGTAGTTATTATTACAATTCAAATGTACTTACTACTTACGAATTTCAAAAATTGGTTGCAAGTGGCGACGAGTTAGATAATCAGTTTAAAACCAATTTGCTATCAAATTTAAACGCTGATAACAATGTTGCTGGTTTAGCTTATACTTCGGGAATAAAACAATACATTAAATCAAAAAATGGTTTAATTGCTATCTCAATTGCAAATAATAGATTCAATACCAGTAATTTAACCGAAAAAGCACTTCAACTTGCATTTAATGGTAACAAACAATTTGAAAACCAAACTATTAACCTAGGCAATAACAATGTTTATGCTTTTCAATACCAAAAACTAGGTATTGGTTATCAGTTTAAAGCTAAAAATTGGTTTAATGAATTTTCTGTAAATATTCTAAATGCTAGTCAGTTACAAATATATGAAATGAAAAACACCTCTTTATTTACTGCCAAAGATGGTGAGTATTTAGATGCAAATATTGATTTAAAAATACGTCAATTAAACCCTTATACTCGAAATATGGGGTTTTCATTTTCATGGCAAAGTACCAAACAGTTTAAAAATAGTACCTTAAATTTCGGTTTTGCTGATTTAGGATTTATAAGTTATAACTCTGTACGTCAATATAATATCAACAATAATTATCATTTTACTGGCTTAGCGATTAATGATATTTTTAATTTATCAAGTTCGAGTTTGGGAGGATCAGACTTTCAAAATATTGATTCAGTTTTTGATGTAAAACAAACATTAAAATCAGAAATTATAAAAACCCCAACGCCAATTTGGGTTGATTACAAACACAATTTCAATAAGCTATCAATAAAAGCAGGAACTCAATATGTACTTTTTATGCCTTATAAATCATTAAGTTATGTATTTGTAGGCTATAAATTAAAATCGTGGTTTGAACCTCAACTAGGTATTGCTTTTGGAGGCTTAGCTGGTTTTGATACTTATTTTAATTTAAATACCGACCTAAGGGCAATAAACAAACATCTAAAACTGCAATTACAAATGAGTGCCATTGAAGGAATAATTGCTCCAAAACAATATGCTGGAGTAGGCATTACAGGTAATTTGGTTTGGACATATTAAATATTTACTTTTAGAGTATTAAGTCAAAAAAATATGGCTTTACAGGATTCAGCATGAATCTACTTGAATTTTATTTACCACAATAGGAACATAGCTATTAATTTATTAATTATGGAACCTATGTTACTATTGTGGTTAAATTAATATAAAATTACATAGTTTTGATTATCTTCGATAATCCTATAAAGACAAAATATATATTCATTATGCTAAATCAAATTATGTCAAAAAATAGTATGAAAAATTCAATCCTTATACTTTTAACAGCCATATTATTAAGTAGTTGTGTTAAATATAAAGATATTCAATACAAAGCTTTTGAAGGAGTAGGGGTAGAAAAAATGGAAGGCTCTGATATGATTGTTGGGGTAAATATAAAAGTGTTGAATCCAAACAATTATCCAATTAACATTGACGGTAAAGATTTAAAAGCAAGTTTTAATGGCAAAGAGTTAAGTAATGTTGGCATTATTAATACCATAAAATTAGATGCAAATAAAGAATCTTCACAAAAGATATTGATAAAAATTCCGAAACAAACATTAATTACTCTTGCTCCAATGGCATTATTCAGTGGAGGAAAAATTAAACTAGATATTAATGGAGAAGTTAAAGCAAGGGTATTTTTATTCAGCAAAAAATTCCCAGTTAATTTTAGTCAAAATGTAAATTTAGGAGATATTAAATAGCTAATAACCAACTAAATCAAAATATAATAAAATTCCCAGAGTATAATCCTCTTTAAGAAAAGAATAAGAAGGTTGAATTCCCCATCGAAAATCGTCAACAGTATATTTAAAACAACAATATATAATTGGCGCTAAGTAAGTTTTTGATTTACTATAACTTACTCCTCTTATATCCTGACTTATTGAGTATCTATTCAATGCACCTCCAAATCCTAAATCAAATCCATATTTATAGCCAGCAAATTCTGCTTTTTTTGACGATCCTGCCCCCAAAGATATGTGTAAAGTAAGGGGAATTTGTAAATCATTTGCATTATATGATTTTGAAAGTTTAGATTGATTAAACCCATAATAACTTGCTATACGTGGTGCAATCGAAAAAAATTCATTTGAATATAAATGACAACGCCATCCAAAACCTGTACCAACTGTATAAAAATGTCCTTTTTTATCAATTCCATCATATTGATAATTAGATACTAATGAACCGATATGAAAATCAAAATGATTTCTAGTGAAAAACTCTTTTGTACCAGGAATAAACTTATCCAACAAATCAATTTTATCAAAATCATTTGTTGTTATTTGAGCATTTGTATCTACAAAAATTAAAGATAAAAATAAAAATGCTAGTTTTTTTAATAATTTTTGCCCCAACATTATTTTGACACTAATCAATTAAATCAACAAAAAGATGCAAACCTAAAGTATAATCTTCTTTGTAATATGAATATGATGGTTGAATTCCCCATCTATAATCACCTGCTTTAAATTTAAAACAACAATAAACTATTGGAGCAAAATACAAAGTAGTTTGATTTTCAGCAACTCCATATATTTTTTTATCAATATTGAAGCCATTTAATGCATATCCCGCTCCTAAATGAAAGCCAAATGGGTAATTTTCAGGACCTGACTTTTTTGATGAACCTCCACCAAACGACAAATGCATTGTTAATGGCACTTGATAGTTTATTACACTATATTCACTTGTTACGCTAGCATTATTATAACCACCACCTATTCCTAATCGTGGTGCTATTGACATAAATTTATTTGAATATAAAGTATATCTACAACCCAAGCCTGCTCCTATAGTATAAAATACTCCTTTGTTGTTCAATGATTCATAATTGTAATTCGAAATGTAAGAACCAAAAGTAAAATCAAATGGATTTTTCTCTGCAAATTCGTCAAAACCGGGTATTACAACTTGTGCATTAACTAAACTTGAAATTGAGCAAAAGAGTACAAATAATATTTTTTTCATAAGTTGTTTTCAAAATTAAGATTTCAAAAATAAGAAAACATTTTAATTATTCAGCCTTATCTTCACTATTTACCATGTGAAAAGCAGCTTGTGGGAAACAACCATAGATCTCCTTTTTGAAATTATCGTCAATATCCAATTTTTCAATGGCTTTGCCCATGCATTGCAACCAAGCAATGGCACCATTTGGAGTAATTGTATGCGGAATATGACGAGCTCGCATTCGTGGATGCCCATATTGTAGAGAATATACCTGCGGACCACCTAAAAATTGTGTTAAAAAAGATACTTGTTTATGTTTAATGATTTCTTTGGGAGTTTTGCTGAATAATTCTTTAAGACGTTCATCTTCAAATACTAAATCGTAAAAATTATCAATTAATGTTTTAAGATTATCTGCTCCAAGGCGATCATAAATGCTTAATTCGTTTTCCATAAACCTAATGTTGAATTACAAATTTAGGCATTAAATCAATTTTAAATGAATAAAAATAAATGATATATGTTAGGTATGGAAATTATAATAGAAATTTCATTTCTTAAAATCTGTAGGTTTAGGTGGTTGGATAAATGTTAAAAAATGTTTTGTGGGTAAATTTTCAGGATCAAAACCATACATTCAATAAGCTAAATTGATATCAGCACGCAATTGTAACATTCTTTCTTCGACAGTAGAAGCTCGCATAGCTTTTAAGTCATCCAAGTTTTTATCTTCTATAGATTTGAAAAATGTTAATTTACGTTAGGGTTCCATTTTACTTATTTAACTTTTTAATTATCACAAATTTATAAAATAAAATTAAATTTTAAGGTTTATCTCCACCTAACTAATCCTTGCCCAGTTGGTTGAGTTTTGTTGCTGACGAGCAATTTGTTGTTTTATACAGATATGTTGAGGATAAGAAAGTGTATTATCCATCAAAAGTAGTTCTTCGGCATCGGCTCGGGCCTGTTTTAATATATCTCCATCAGTGGCTAAGTCGGTGATTAATAAATCTAAAATACCGCTTTGTTGGGTTCCCATTAAATCTCCAGGACCACGAAGTTTTAAGTCAACATCAGCAATTTCAAATCCATTGGTGGTTTCGCACATGGTACTGATACGCACTTTACCATCGGTACTGAGGTAATCTTTTGTCATTAAAATACAATATGATTGTTCGGCTCCACGCCCAACTCTACCTCTTAACTGATGCAATTGTGCCAAACCAAATCTTTCAGCATTTTCAATTACCATCACAGAGGCGTTGGGCACATTTACACCTACTTCAATTACTGTGGTTGCAACCATTATTTGTGTTTCTTTTTTTATAAAACGCTGCATTTCATAGTCTTTATCTGCAGCTTTCATTTTACCATGAACTATACTTAGCTGATAATCAGGAAACGAACGTGAAATTGACTCATAACCATCCATTAAATCTTTGAGTGCCATTTTATCATTTTCCTCAATTAATGGATACACAACATACACTTGGCGGCCTTTTTGAATTTCCTGACGCATAAATCCAAACACAGCCAAACGATTGGCATCTTTGCGGTGCACAGTTTGTATAGGTTTTCGTCCGGCTGGCATTTGGTCAATTACCGACAAATCCAAATCACCATACAAAGTCATAGCCAAAGTACGAGGAATGGGTGTTGCCGTCATAACCAATACATGCGGAGGTAACGCTTTGTTTTTTGCCCACATTTTAGCTCGCTGAGCCACGCCAAAACGATGTTGCTCATCAATAATACACAAACCAAGATTTTTAAACTGAACCACATCTTCTAACAAAGCATGGGTACCAACCAATAAATGCAATGTACCATTAAGCAACTGTTCGTGAATTCGTGTACGTTCCGATTTTTTAGACGAACCACTTAATTTGGCAATATTAATTCCAAGTGCATCGGCATAGGGTTTTAAGCCAGCAAGATGCTGATCTGCAAGAATTTCGGTGGGTGCCATCAAACAAGCTTGCGCATTGTTATCAACAGCCATTAGCATACAAATAAATGCAACCATTGTTTTCCCACTACCAACATCACCTTGCAACAAGCGATTCATTTGTTTGCCCGAACTCATATCCGAATATATTTCACGGATTACCTTTTTTTGGGCATCGGTAAGGGTAAAAGGCAAATGATGTTTATAAAATTCATTAACAAGGGGAATAGTCCTAAAAATATGTCCAGCAAATGAGTTTTTTCGATTAACTTTCAAACTAATTAATCGGATTTGAACATAAAAAAGCTCTTCAAATTTTAATCTGTATCGAGCCTGTTCAAGTCTGTCAGTATTTGTTGGGAAGTGAATTAATTGTACGGCAGTAGTTTTAGGAATTAAACCATGTCGCTGCATAATATACTGCGGAATAGTTTCTGGAATAGGCTCTTTTAATTGTTGTAAAAGTGTATAAATGAGCTTACTAATTCCTTTGCTATCTAAACCAATATTTTTTAATTTTTCGGTACTTGAGTAAACGGGTTGTAAAGTGCTAATTTTTCTACTAGCTTCTTCAATGGTATCCATTTCAGGATGTGTAACATTGATAGAATTATTATACAAATTTGGTTTTCCAAAAACGATGTATTCTTCGCCAATTTTTAATTGTTTTTCTACATATTTTATGGCGTTTCTAAACCAAACAAGTTCTAATTCTCCAGTGGCATCTTGCACGTAAGCAACCATACGTTTTTTGCCACCTTCGCCCACAACACCAAAATGAACCAATTTACCACGCACTTGCACATAAGGCAAATGTTCGTGAAGTTCGGCAATACTGTAAATTTTTGAGCGGTCGTCGTACCTAAAAGGGTAATGCTGAAGCAAATCGGCATAGGTAAATATGCGCAACTCCGTTTGTAAAGTAGCACCACGTTGTGGCCCAACACCTTTTAAGAACTCTATTTTAGTATCAAAAAAACTCAATGCTTTTGGTTTGAATAAACAATTATAGCAAAAATCTAAATTTTAGCTGTTATTTCCTATTTTAAGAATATTTCTATGAACTTAACATTGCACTTAATAAAGTTACAACAAAGCTAGCAACTAACAATACAAGTTGTAGAATAGCAATTTTGTATAAACCTTTTGTTATGTTGTGAACAGCTGAAAAAAAACTAAAGACAATATTCAACAAAACAATTGCAGAAAATAAATTTAACTTATTTGTCAATGCCATAACTAACACATTCATTAACAATGAAATCAAAAATAAGCCAATTGATATTTTAGGTGAATTAAAATAACATTTAAGCCAATATCCAATTCGTATGTGATGTAATAGGTTTTTCATATATATTTAACTTTTACCAAAATTCAGGAGTACCACACCAAGTTTTATCAAATTGATATTTCAAAAAAACTTGATTTGAGATAAAATTTGAGTTGCTAAACTCTACTCCATACGCTAAAGAAATATGAGACCTTAAATTTAATTCTCCAGCAATCAAATATGTATTATTATTTTTATAAGAAAAAGTAGCACCAATTTTATGACTAGAATTAAGTGTTACAATGTATTTCAAATTACAATCAAACTGATTCTTATCTCCAAATTGATATAATAAAAATGGTTTTAATGCTGAGTGTTTAGAAAATTGAAATTTATAACTTAAATATGAAAAATAGCTAGATTTCATTTGTTTTGAAAGCAAATTAACTCCAGAAAAAGCAATATATAATTTCTTAATTCCTAAAAATATACCCGATTGATTATCTAAAAAATAGTTTACATTTTGTTTTTTTAGCCCTAAACCTGTACTAAATGATAATCTAATATTTTTTTCAGTAATTACATATTCCTTGCGATAATTTATATTTAAACCAGATAAACCATAATTTTTATTTGTTTCATCAAATAAATTAATCGATAAAGATGGGTGGTGTTCATTTCTGTTATATCTAGTGGTATGTGGGTATAAATTACAAAATCCAGTTAACCAATAAGTATTGCTATTATTACTAAACACACCCCCTGATTGAACTGTATATAAATTAGTAGAATGGTTTTCAATATTAATTAATGCAGGATTAATCAATTGCGGATTAAAAATATATTGGGAAAACAATCCATCTTGTGCAAATGAATTAAAAGTAATCGAATAAAAAAATATAAAAAATAAACCTAATATTTTATATCGTATCAAACAAAGCAATGGATTCATCTTCTGCTTTACGCATTTTTAGGGCATCGTCGTCAGTTTTGTCTTTATAACCTAAAATATGCAATAAACCATGTGCCATTACACGTTTTAATTCGGTTTCAAAACTAACCTTAAATTCTTCTGCATTTTCTTTTACACGCTCTACGCTAATAAAAATATCAGATACTATAAAAGCTCCACCATCACTATTATCGAAGGTTATAATATCTGTAAGGGTATCGTGGTCAAGATATTTTACATTGATGTCAAGCAAATATTCGTCATTACAAAAAATGTAATTGAGTTCGCTTATTTTTTTACCATATTTTTTAGCGATTGCACTTAGCCATTTTTTATTTTTTTCTTTAGCTGGCAATACAAAATCGGTATTTTCGCTAGCAAATATGATGTTTCTTGACATTTGAAAATCTTTAGAATTTTAAACGTTAAATATTAATTCTAATTTTCGACCGTTGTCATGAAAATTAAAACCATCAGTTAAAGCTTGGATCAAAAATATACCTCTTCCTCCTGGTTTGTCAATGTTTTCAGGCAAAGTTGGGTCTGCAATATTTTCTGTATCAAAACCTTCGCCTTCATCTTCAACCAAAAAAGTGATTTGTTTTTCACTTAATTCAAGTGTTAAAGTTACGTTTTTATCTTTTGATAACTTGTTACCGTGCTTAATTGCATTGCTAACAGCCTCAGTAACAGATATCATTATGTTACCATAAACATCATCACTGATTTTAAACTTGTCTTTTGCATTATCAATAAAACTCTCAACAATTCTAATGTTTTCAAGTAATGATGGAATTTGAATTTTAACAGTATTCATTATAAAGATTTTGAGATGTTAAATTTAACATCATTTTTCGATTTTTTTAAAATAATCGCTTACTTCTTCTTTAAAAAAAGGAGTAAACCCTGGTGGAATGGTTTTTAACAGTTCAACTTCTCTTTGTTTTTGCAACAAATATTGCTGAAATGCAGGGGGTAATTGTTGTTTATATCTTTTTGCAGTTTCTGCTTCTCGTTTTTCTTCTTGTCCTTGTTCTTTGGCTGCTTTTTCAGCTTCAAGTAAACGAGTAAGTATTTCCTGCTGTCTATTTATCGTTTCTTGGCTAAGTTGATTATTTACAAGCTCATTTTCGGTTTTTTCCATATCCTTTTTGAGTTGTTGTAAATTACCAGCGGCACCATTCATTCCATTTTCTTTCATTGCATTTTCTAACTCACGCAATGCTTCTCTAATCATTTCTTGTCGAGCAGCCATACGAGCCAATTGCTCACTTGCCGACTCTCCATTTTCGCCTTCCCCTGATTTGCTTCCTTCTTTACCAGATTTACCACTTTGAGGTTTGCCTTTTTGACCAGGTTTGCCCATTTGTTGCATCTGCCCGTTTAATTGCTTCTGCATATCTGAAAGGGATGGCTTGGGAGATTTGCCTCCAGGTTTATTGCACATTCCATTGCCTGCGTTTTTGGGCATGGCAGCTTGTTGTTGCATTTGCTTTAATACATCGCTCAACATAGCGGCCAAGTTATTTACAGAGGTCATGGCATATTGTTGTTTGCCAGTTGCTTGCCCCGGCTGACGTTGTTTTATCAACACCAAAGCCTCATCCATGTAACTATGAATCAAGCCAACTTCTTTGGTTACAAACTCTTTAATTTGCAAAACTCGTTTCGATAATGCAAAAAGACTATCACTCACGCTTTGAGCTTGTTGCTTCAGTTTCACCTGCGCCCGACTTGCCTCTACGTATTTGGGATCATTTGGGTTGTGTGTTTTTAAAGTTTTTATTACCTCTTCTTGTTCAAATGAAATCGCTAATAAGTTTTTAAGCAGCTTTTTTATGTCTTCAATATTTTCCTCAACTTCTTTTTGCTGATTTTTAGCCATCATTTCTTGCAGTTTTGCACCCAAATCACGCATATCTTTAGCACCCCCTTTTTGAGGTTTTTGTGCTTTCTGTGCTTGTTTTTGCTCTAATTGTTCTTTTGATTGCTCTAATTGTTTTTCAATATTTTGCTCATCTTGCTCGGTTTTTTCCAAGTCTTTAGGAGTTTCAAGTTCTTTGTTTAGTTCTTGTGCTTCTTTTAATTGCTCCTGTACTTTTTTGAAATCAGCATTTATTTCTTTTTGTTTTTCAAGATTTTGAGCCAAATTTTCTTTGTTTTTAGCATCATTTGCTAATTTTTCTAACTTATTGGCAAGCTTTTCTAATTCGTTGGCGCTTTTATTTATTTTGTCGTCAACTTTTAATCTTTTAAATAATTCTAAAGTTCTATCTAGTTGTTTGCTAAGTTCAGTACCATCTTTTTTCATTTGCTCAACAGCTTTGCGCAAATCTTGGTCATTAGCTTTTTCGGCCAATAATTTTTGCAACTCTTCAAGCATTTGTTTTGTTTTTGGGTCGAGCAATTCATTCATTAATGCTTTTAATTGCTCATTTTTTTCAGCTAACTCCTGAGATTGTTTTTGATCAAACTTTGATTTCTTTTCAAGATTTAAACTACTTTGTTCTTTTACTTTCTCAACTAACTGATTTAGTTCTTGTTGTTTTTTAATTAATTCATCAACTTGTTTTTTGTCATCCCAAGTCAAATTCTTTTTACCCTTTAATTTGTCATCCAATTGTTTGAGTTGTTTCTTTAAGTTTTGAGCTTCTTTCAAGCTTTTCTCTAAACTATTTTCATCGCTAGTTAAAGCTTTGTCAATTGATTCTTCAATTTTCTTTTGGTTTGGCAACTCTAAAGTCATTACAGTTGATTGCGTAGCTTTAGGTTTTCTAAAACTATCATTATCCCAAACTTTTACATAATATTCTAATTTATCATTTGCCTGTAAATTCAAGGTATCAAATAACCATTCAAACATAAATGTTTGTGAATTAGCATTTTTCTTAATTGGAATATTGATTGATTTATAATTTACCGCAGTTGCTTTTTCTTTGATTACTCTATAAAAAAGTTTCATCTGCGAAAATCCATAATCATCACTAATGCTTCCACCTAAAGCTATAAATGAATACAAAACAGTGTCTTTGTGTTGTTTAATACTGATACTAGGATATTTATCTAAAATAACATCCAAATTAAATGCTATTTTTTGAGAATTGCTGAGGTTGCCTTTTTGCAATATAATCTCATATTTTTCGCTTTGAGTCATTAATTTTTTATACTCAAAAGTGCTACTAAAACCCATATCAGCAGTGCCAACTCTTTCAGCTAAAGGAGCATCACCAAATTTGATAAACAAATCTTCGGTTTCTTCACAATCAAGTAACCAAGTAAGTTTTGTTCCTTCGGGTACAGTTAAAGTACCAATATTGTTAAATGTTTCAGCTTTTTTACCAACATGTAAAGGATATTCAGCTTTCACTATCAAGGATTTAATTGAAGGTTTTTCCAACACTTCAATGGTATATTCACCAGAACTAAATCCTCCACCAATCAATTCAAAAACAATATTTTTATCTAAATTATCAATTAAATATGAATATGAGTTTTCAGACTTTTTTAACATTTTTGATTTAATTCCCTGAGAAACAATAATTAAATCTTCAGGTAAACTTTTGCCTGTTAAGGTTACATCTAAGCTAAATGGTTCGCCTTTAAAGCCAGTTAAGTGTTTATTATTGATTTTAAACTGAAAAGGAGCTGGTTCCTGAAAAGTTTGTTCGAAATGAATTATACGCTTTGTAGGTTCAGAAAAATAACTAGGATTAAACACTAAAATCAGAATACAAATAGCAACTGGTATAGCTATAAATTTGATGTATTTTTTGTTTTTATTAAAGTTAATTGCATTGGTAAACGGAATATAGGAAAACGAAGTAAGTTTCTGATTTATACTTTGCTCCAACAATTCAGAGTATTGATAATCGGCATTGTTACTTAATTGAAGTACATTCACCAATTTATCGGCTATTTCAGGGAAGTGATTTCCAATTAATTGAGATGCCTCAATATCTGTCATTCCTTCTTTTAAGTTGAAGAAATGTAATAATGGTTTAAATAACCAAGCATAAAAACCCGCTACAGCCAAACCCAAAAACAATACCAATAATGATACTCTACCGGCTGTATTAAAATGGGAGATATATTCTATACTATTCACCAAAAAATAAAAAACTACCAACAAAGAAGCCCACCAAATAGAACCCCTGATGATATTATTCAGGTAGGCTTTCTTTTTGTACGCTTGTAACTTCGTTAATAGCTCTTGATTTATGTAACTCATAGAGTGGTATAAAAAAGTAAAGCCCATATATTACTATATGAGCTTTAATTCTAAACTTATAAATACTATTTCTCTTTTACTTTTTTAGCTTTCTCAATATACACCTCAGCGTAATCTCTGATTTGCATTGGGTTATTTGGGAAGTTTTTAACATAAGATTGTACTAATCTATATCCTTCATCGTACCAAAGTACAATAATTGGAGCATCTGCCATTAAAACTTGCTCTGCTTTCATGAATTTTTTGTTAGCCTCTTCAACTGATTTTGCAGTTAAAGCTTCTTCAAAATATTTGTCAAACTGAGCGTTTTTATATCTAACAAAGTTAGGATATGATTTAGCTTTTGGGTCAGTTGGAACATCTTTACCATAGAATAATGATAAGAAGTTTTCTGGACTTGGGAAATCGGCACTGTAACCACTCAAGTAGAAGTTAGATTTACCACCAATAATTCCTTCAACTAATTGTGCAAATGGAACAATTTCTAATTTAACATTTACGTTCAAGTTTTCTTTTAATTGTTTTTGAACTTCAATTGCAACGTTAGATTTTCTTTCACCATCAGAGTTTAGTTGTAACACTATTTCAGGGAAACCTTTACCATTTGGATAACCTGCTTTTGCTAAGTAATATTTAGCTGAATCAAGGTTTTTGTTATATCCTTTGATACTATCAATTGGATAATTTGGGAAAGATGGAGGTGTAATACCATGGAAACCTGAAGCATAACCTTCACCATTCAATACAAATTCTAATATTTTCTCTCTATCAATAGCAAATGAGAATGCTTTTCTTAAATTTCTATTTTTGAAAATCTCACCTGTATTTTGGAATGCTAAGAATTGAGTTGCCATTTCTGGTTTACGTTGTAACTCATATTGGCTATATTCTCCATTTTCGTTTGAACCTGCATCTTCAAGAATATCAATAATATATTCAGTAGGTAAACGATAAATCATTGAGAAGTTACCTTTTTTGAATTCAAACAATTCTGTTTTTTTATCTTTAATAAAACGAATATCTACAGCATCAAGGAATGGAAGTTTGTTACCAAATTCATCAACATTGTGATATCTATCATTTCTCTTTAAAATAATTGAAATATCATCATCAATATTTTGCAATACAAACGGACCAGTACCAACTGCTTTAGTACGCATATCCAATCTATATTTCTCGAATGCTTCTTTTGGGAAAATGAAAGTAAACGGACGAGCTAAATTAAATAAGAATATTGAACTTGGTTTAACCAATGATAATTGAATTGTATTATTATCAATAACTTTGATACCTTCAATTTCTTTACTTGGCGTTTTTCCACCAGCCGAAGCGTTATAATATTCAGTCGCTCCTTTTAAAATATCTTTAAATACACCAAACCCTTGGTTATTTGGACCTTGTGTACATAAAAGTGTAAAACAATACTTAACATCTTGTGCTGTTAACAATCTACCTTTACCACCTTCAAAACATGGATCATCGTGGAAATAAACATCTTTTTTAAGCTTAATTGTATAAAGCGTTCCACTGCTATCAACTGTATAGTCGGCAGCTAAACTTTTCTTTACACTTAAATCAGATGGGTCAAATTTGAATAGACCTTCATATACTTGACTCGCTATACGAGTTGAAACAGCATCTGTGATATTGTGAGGGAAAAGTGTCTTAATAAACTCACTTTCGTTTAGTTTAAAAACACCACCATAATATCGTCCACCCTGAGCAGCTCTTAACTCAGTATTACCATTTTGCTCTTTTGGTCCTCCACCACATGCAGCAATAAGAGTAAGTGATCCGCCTAGTAATAAGCAGTATAAAATTCGTTTCATCTATTAAAATTTATTATTTCCCGACCTAAAATTATTAAGTTGTAGCACAAATCAAAAGAAATTTCTAATAATATATTTTTAGACTTTTATTTTTTGATTTATGTAAAATACATTTTAATCATTTAAATAACAGATATTCAAATGATTAAATATTTAAATTAAGCAAAACGGGACAATGGTCAGAGTGTACAGCTTCGCTTAAAATTTTTGTACTTTCAATGTCATTTGCCATGTTTTCGCTCAACATTTGGTAATCGATACGCCAACCTAAGTTTTTCTTTCTTGCTCCAGCTCTGTAACTCCACCATGTATAATTGTGTGGTTCTGGGTTTACATGTCTGAAACTATCTATGAATCCTAGTGCAACAAATTCATCCATCCAAGCACGTTCTTCAGGTAAAAAACCAGAAGTATTTGCATTTGATTTCGGATTGTGAATATCTATTGCTTTGTGGCAAATATTGTAGTCTCCTACGATAATTAGTTTGTTATGGTTACTTAATTGTAGCTTAGCATAACCATAAAAATCTTTCAACCATTCAAATTTAAATGCTTGACGTTCTTCTCCGCTTGAACCCGATGGCATATAAGTATTGATAATTGTAAAATTTTCAAAAACCAATGTTAATACTCTACCTTCGTTGTCGTATTTTTCAATACCACAACCATAAACTACCTCTTTTGGTTTTATTTTTGTGAAAGTTGCTACTCCACTGTATCCTTTTTTTTGTGCAGATTGCCAGTAATATTCATAACCCAACTCTTCAAAAGGCTTTAAATCAACTTGATGCGGCTCTGCTTTTACTTCTTGCAAACAAAAAATTGTTGGGTTCACAGCTTTTATCCAATCAATAAACCCTTTGTCTATTGCTGAACGAATTCCGTTTACGTTATATGTTATTATTTTTGTCATCTTTTTTGAGACTTAAGATTAAAGACGGAAGACTTAAGAATTTAGTATTGAGAGTTAAGATTAAAGACTTAAGAAATAAGATAAAAAACCTAAAACCTATTTCTTAATTCCTAATACTTTGTACTTAATACTCTGTACTCAGTACCCAGTACTAAATCCCCAATTCTGTTTCAACATAATCTATTACCTGCATTTGTAATAGTTTTTCTTGCTCATTAAGCTTAAATGCTGGTAAGGCTTTTACAAGTTTCCAATGTGGCCAACCATCAGCATCCAGATGTTCGAGTTCGTAATAACCAAGTTTTGAAAGTAATTTACAAACGGCAATGTGCATTAAATCCTGTTTTTCTTCTTTTGAAAAAACTGGTTTAACCACACCCAATTCCTGAATACCAATGTAAAATAAAACTACATTAAGGTTTTCAGGGCGTTTGCCTAATACCTCACCTAATTTATCAAGTGTTGATTCCCACTTGTGTTTAAATGAAATATCCTCAGCTTTCACTTTCTACCGTATTTGAAGTTTCTTCCAATTTTTCTTCTTGAATAAAGAATCTGTTTTGGAAAATCATGATGATAGCAACTCCAACAAAAATAGAAGCATCTGCAAAGTTAAATATTGGCCAAAGTGCAGTATAACCTCCTCCTAACCAATCTGGCAAGTAACCTTCCCAAATATCTAAATAAAACATATCAATTACTTGTCCATGAAACCATGGCGTAAGCGAATCAACAGGCGAGTTATCAAGAAATACTCCGTAGAATGTACTGTCAACAACATTGCCAACTGCTCCACCTAAAACCAATGCCATACACCACAAAAAACCAGGGTGTGCATTGTTTTTGTATAAATGAACAATGTAGTAACCAATACCAGTTACAGCAATTAAACGGAAAACACTTAAGATTAATTTTCCATAATTACCCATAATTTTAATTCCGAAAGCCATACCTGGATTTAAGGTATAGTGTAGTTTAAACCAATCGCCTACAATTTGGATTTCACCAAGCATGCCAGGAAGCATATATGCATGTACTGCAAGTTTGATAATTTGGTCAATAACAATGATGGCAAATGCCCCGATAAAATATTTATAAAGCTTCATTTAATAATTTTGGTTTATAATGCATCAAAATTGTAGAAAATTACCGTATTTTGAAAGCGATTATTCTTTTACATTAAAACAAATATAAAATGAGCTTAGAAATTACAGGCAAATTAGTTAAAATTCTTCCTGAATTAAAGGGAGTTTCAGCTGCTGGTAAAGATTGGAAAAAACAAGATTTTGTTATTGAAACCTCTGAAGAACAGTATCCTAAAAATGTTTGTATAACTGCATTTGGTGAAAAATCTGATATTTTAAAAACATTAACTCCAGGTGAAACTATCAAAGTATCTTTAAACTTAGAATCTAGAGAATACAATGAAAAATGGTACACTAATGTGAATGCTTGGAGAATTGATAAAGTTGGCGCATCGCAAGGTGGTGGTTCGGCTGCTGGTATTCCTGACCTTCCTCCATTTGACCCATCGTTAGCGAAAGCATCTGCTGAAGACGATCTTCCATTTTAATTAATAAGTTAAAAATATAGTAGTTAAGTTATTTTGTAAGTTGATTTATAAAATAACTTAACCACATTTTTTAATATTTAATTGAAGTTTTTTGGAACGAAAATCTATCTACTAATTTACCATCAACCACCACTTTTTCAGTAAACATTGTTAATGGTCTAACCCATAGTGTATCAGCATCATAATTATCAGATTTATATAATGGTTTATATACAACCATTGCTTCTAATGTTTCTGAGTGTATTGCTAAATGTAAAACTTCATAAAATTTTCCTTTGTAATGCTTATAAATACCTTTTTTAATTTCGGGCTTCATTATGTTAGACTTTAAAATTTAGATTACGTTTTAATTTGCCAACAAAGATAGTTTTTATTTGTTAGACAAAAATAGCAAGCAAAATACAATACTAAACCTACAAATTATGAGTTTTTTAAAAGCAGAATGGAGAAAACTTGCGATTGCTAATTATGCCATTGACCCAGCAGTAATACAAAAATATATTCCTCATAAAACAGAACTTGATTTATGGAACAATACCTGTTATGTAAGTTTGGTTGGTTTTATGTTTAAAAACACCAAAGTGTTGGGATTAAAAGTGCCATTTCATATTGATTTTGAAGAAGTTAATTTAAGGTTTTATGTAAAATATTTTGAAAATAATACCTGGAAACGTGGTGTAGTTTTCATTAAAGAACTTGTACCAAAATCGGCATTGAGTTTTGTGGCTAATGCTCTATATGATGAACATTATCAAACGGTGCCAATGAATCATAAATGGGAATTAATTGATGAAAATATTAAAGTAAAATATCATTGGAAATACAATAATAATGAACAAAAAATCAGTATTTTAGCTGAAAATAAATTACATGAAATATTACCAAATTCAGAAACAGAATTTATAACCGAACATTATTGGGGATACACCAAAGTAAATGAAAATAAGACTTTTGAATACGAAGTAACACATCCCAAATGGCAAACTTACAATGTAAAAGAGTATGATATTAATGTTGATTTTGGTTTGGTTTACGGAGCTGATTTTGCATTTTTAAATAACTTAAAACCGAACTCAGTAATGTTAGCTGAAGGTTCAGAAATTACAGTTGAAAATAAAAAAACCATTTAAAACTTTTCAACTTAACAAAGTATAAATAAGTATCTAAATATAAAAAAAGCTACTTCGGTTACTTAAATTAGTAAAAATCAACAAAACGGAATGTATATTTTTGATTATTTCAGAATAATAAGCCATATTGCCGAAGATTATTATTTTGATTTAATTTATAATATTAACAAACAAAAAATATGATTATTGAACCAAGAATGCGTGGATTTATTTGTTTAACCTCTCACCCAAAAGGTTGCGAGCAAAACGTTATAAATCAGATTAATTACGTAAAATCTAAAGGTCAAATTGAAGGTCCTAAAAAAGTATTAGTTATTGGGGCATCTACAGGTTTTGGTTTAGCATCAAGAATAACTAGTGCATTTGGTTCGAATGCAGCTACAGTTGGTGTATTTTTTGAAAAAGGTCCGGCAGCAGGCAAACCAGCTTCACCAGGTTGGTATAACAGTGCAGCTTTTCAAGACCAAGCTAAAAAAGCAGGTATCTATGCAAAAAGTATCAATGGCGATGCTTTTTCAAATGAAATAAAAGCAAAAACTATTGAATTAATTAAAGCTGATTTAGGTCAGGTTGATTTGGTAATTTATAGTTTAGCATCACCAGTACGTACTAACCCAGTAACTGGAGTTACGCATCGTTCAACTTTAAAACCAATCGGACAAACTTTCACTAACAAAACTGTTGATTTCCATACAGGAAATGTAACAAGTGTAAGTATTGAACCGGCAAATGAAGATGATATTGCTAATACCATAGCTGTAATGGGTGGCGAAGATTGGCAAATGTGGATTGATGAAATGTTAAAAGCTAATGTGTTAGCTCCAAATGCATTAACAGTTGCATATTCATACATTGGTCCTGCTGTTACTGAAGCTGTTTACCGTAAAGGTACAATTGGTGCTGCAAAAGACGATTTAGAAAAAACTGCATTTGCAATTTCAGATAAATTAAATGCAATTGGTGGAAAAGCTTATGTATCAGTAAACAAAGCATTGGTAACGCAAGCAAGTTCAGCAATTCCTGTAATTCCATTGTATATTTCATTATTGTACAAAGTAATGAAAGAAGAGGGGATTCACGAAGGTTGTATTGAGCAAATTGAGCGTTTATTTAGCGCTAGATTATATACTAAAAATGGTGAAATTCCAGTTGATGAAAAAGGAAGAATCCGCATTGATGATTGGGAATTAAGAGAAGATGTACAAGCAAAAGTTGCTGCTCTTTGGGAACAATCAACTACTGAAACATTACCATCAATTGGCGATTTAGCTGGTTATAAAAATGATTTCTTAACATTATTTGGTTTCGCACAAGAAGGTGTTGATTACCAAGCTGATGTTAACGAAAATATTGAAATAGAAGGATTAGTTTAATCTAAGAATTAAAATAGTAAAAGAAAGCTCCATAAATTTAATTTTGTGGAGCTTTTTTTGTAAAACATTGATTACATAGTATTTATAAAATGAAAAAACTAATCTTCATTATTGCGTCAATTATTTGCATCAACTTTGATTCAATAGCACAAACAAATAAATTACCAGATATTTGTACCATTTTTGGTGCTGTAAAAGAAGTAACAAACAGAAATGATGCTGATTATAGAATCTATATTGAAGATTCTGAGGCTTTTGCAAGTTTAATCATTTTTAAACAGGACAATAAATTATACGCTGATAAAGCTGGATTTTGGTTTTTTACCCCACATTTATCATTAGCAGATTTCACTGTTTATATTGAAAAAAATAAATCTTTAGCTGATTTTTCGGTGTATTATACTACAACTGAATCATTTGCAAGGTGTAATAATTAACCTCTCACAAATAACCATTTAATTGACTCATACAAACCAACGAATACATAACCAACTATACCTGGTTTTACTTTTTGAGTTAGGTAAACATTTATTTGTGAGTAAGTTATTTGATTATCATAGTTTTTAAGTCGACCTTTTAATAAATCAATTTCCGTATTTAATCTTTCTAATTCTCGTTCAACTTTTAGGGTTGCTTCAACATTTTCAGCTTTGGCTAATAATTCTAAATATCTATTTCTTGATTTTAAGGCATTTTCTAGTCTAATTTCTGAATCTCTGTATGAATCTGTAATATCATTGCTTGAAACATTTTTTGAGGTAACTTTCCCTAGTTTTGCTATTTCTTTAATTGCTTGGTCTAACAATTCGGCTTTTACTTTTAAACTAATTCTGTGATTTGATACACTCGATACATAACCTTGATTATTGCTTGCAATAACTTTAATTTTTGAAGGTATTGAATCTAAAACTTTAACTTTCAAATCTAAATTTGCATTGTAAATAATTAACCTACTTGTTATTTCTGAAGAACTTTTCTCTTTTTTAGATTCATCATGATTTCTTTGTACACTAGTTTTCTCATATAAGTGTTCGCTAGTTTCACTGCTTGCACTTGCTGATAAATCCTCAGCACTAGTATTATCATAAGCACCATAAGATGGAGCTGAGGAACGACTATGATGTCCCGAACATGAAGTAAGTACTAAAAATGCAAATGAAATATAAATTATTTTTTTCATAATAATGGTTTTAACAGAAAGGCTTAATCAAATGATTTACATTTAATTAAGCCTTTCTGTTTGTGAATATTTTTAGAAATTAAACTGCTGCTTTTTCTTCTTCTTTTTTAGTTTGAAGATATAAAATAGCAATTACAGCTAAAAGCAATAATACAGAAGCTGCTAAGCCAATTTTATTTCCTAAGTAGTAACTTTCTGGTCTGAATTTGAATGCAATAACATGTTTACCAGCAGGAACTTGCAAACCTCTTAAAATGTAGTTTACTCTCACTATTGGGGTTTCTTTTCCGTCAATAGTTGCAGTCCACCCTTTATCATAATATACCTCTGAGAATACCGCAAAGCCTTCTTTATTAACAGAACTTGTATAGTTTACTTCATTTGGTTTGTAGTTTACCAAACTAATTTTTGCACCCACAGTATCAAAGTTAAATTTATTGATTGGGAATTTTTTCACATCAATAAATGCTTCATTTTTAGGATTAAAACTAGTAATGGCTGCAATCTCTTCGTCAGGTGAATTTACAGGTTTTAATGTTGGCACAAACCAAGCATTTCCACATGCATATTGATTTGGAATAACTCCACCTGCTTCTTCAGATGCTTTTAAATACTTGGTATTTAGCATATTTATCACAGGATAATTTGCTAAACTATTATAAGTAAATTTTTGTCCATTAAACTCTGCATACATTTTTTCAAGTTCAGGAGTTAATTGACGCTCAATTAAATCTTGATAACGACGCATTTTTGCAGCACAATATCCACCTATTGACTTATGGAAAAAGGATGTTCTTGCATCTGCAAATGGATTTCCAAGATTTAATACTCTGTAATTTGGGTCTTTATCAGCCAGTATTGCATTATCAGCAGCACTTGGTATAAACATTGGGTTTTCGTCTTTCGACTGGAAATTGTCTTTATCTAAATATCTTCTATCAACATTCCATAAATCAAAAACAGTTAATGCTAATAATACAGGAACTACAAATACAGCTTTTACAAAATTTTTGATATAAGCATAAATGATTCCGGCAGCTAATAAAATAAATATTAAAGAACGGAATGCATCTTTTTTAACAACCGAAATTCTATCTTCTTTAATGGCATTTACCAACCAATCGCTACCAACCATTTGTTTGTATTGTGCATCAGCAGCTCCGTCAAGTTCTCTCACACTGCCAGAGAATGCAATGATTAAACATAAACCTGCTGTAATTGCAGTAGCGTAAATAAAGTCTTTTTCAATGTCTTTTACATTACTTTTTAATAACTTATCAACTGCAAGTATTGCCAATAATGGAATGGTGATTTGAGCAATACAAATAGCCATAGTTACAGCTCTAAACTTATTGTAACCTGGGAAATAATCGAACATAAAGTAGTTAAATGATGGCAAGTAACTTCCCATAGAAAGTAAAACAGCTAAGAAAGTTGCAGCAACAATCCACCATTTCCAACGAGCTTCAACTATGAATAAACCTAACACAAATAAGAAACAAATTACTGCACCAGCATAACTTGGTCCGGCAGTTCCTTTTAAACCACCAAAATAAGTAGCTGCATGTTGTGTTACTCCTTGAATTTGTTCAAAACTTGCTCCTCTTTCAGAAAGTGCTTTGTAAGTTGCTGATTTTTCGTCGAGTTGAACACTGTTATTTCCTCCAACAAAGTTAGGAACTAGCAATGTAAGTGCCTCTGATTCAGCAATACTATATTCAAAAGCATAGGTTTTATCTAAACCTTCTGTGTTTGTTCTTGTAGTTTTATCAAGCGGAGTTAATTCGTATTTACCTCTAATTGAGTATTTACTATATTCGTAGTTTGTTAATATTTGACCTAAATTACAAGCGACTGCAACTAATCCAAAAACAACCAAGAATACACTTGTTTTAATAAATTTTGCTAATTGACCAGATTTTTGAGAAAATATCAATTCACTGATACCAAATATTACCAACATCAAAGCCAAGTAATAGGTAATTTGTAAGTGACTTGCTCTTATTTGCATCGCAAAACCCAACCCAAATAAGGCAGCTCCTGCTAAAGGATTTTTTCTGTAAGCCCAAATTGCACCTGCCAAAGCCATTGGCATATAAGCAATTGCCATCACTTTTGCATTGTGCCCAGCAGCCAAACTTATTATTGTAAATGATGCCAAGGCAAAACCAACTGCTCCAATTGAAGCTAATAAAGGTTTGATATCAAATGCTAATAACAATAAGTAAAATGATACCAACATGATAAAAATCAAACTTACAGGGTGTGGCAAACCAACAGTTAAAATAGTATGAATATGAGAATAAATATCCCCAAAATGCATTGTTGATACAAATGCTGATGGCATCCCTGAGAACATTGCACCTGTCCAAAGTGGCTCAATACCAGTTTCTTTTCTGAATTTAGTTATTTCCTCAGCACCACCTTTCCATTGCTCAATATCACCTTGAATCAACTCCTTGTGTTGCATAAACACCGGACTAAAATATATAAATACCAAGGCTATGAAAGCCAAAACAACTAGCAAATGTGGAAGTATTTGCTTTTTAAAATCAATTTTTTTCATTTTTAAATATCGAAATAGAAATTTGCTACTAAACTAACAAAACTAGTACAGAGTACAAAGTATTAAGTACAAAGTAATTAATTAAACTCTGCCAATTTTTTTAATAATTCATCTTTAGGTATATAACCTTGTGATACCATACTCAACTTTTGTTTTCCATCAAAATGCAAAACTGCTGGAAATGCTGTTACACCCCAACGTCTAATCATATCAAAATCTTTGTTGGCAGCCACTAAAGTATTTGGGTTATTTAATTCATTTTCAAACAATTCAATATCTGCTCCTAGGTTCTCAGCAATTTTAATGTAAGTATCTTTATCGTTTAAAGATTCTCCATAAAAATAAAATGCTTCTTGAATAGCAGCACTAAACAAAACTGCTTTTTCAGGAAGTTGCTGTTTAAATGCCATCATAGCAACAGCCGAAAGTTCTGAATTACAGATATATGAACCTATATTTAAAATGTTTTTAAAATGTTCGCCAAATCTAATTCCTGTTTTATCTTCAACAGGTTTCATTGCTTGTTTAATAAATGGGGCAATATTACTAATTGGACCTACTCTATCGCCCAAAACCATACCTCCACTTAATACCTCAAAGTTGTATTCCGATCCATGTTCAGAATAAAGCGATTTCATAACTGAACTAAAACCATAACACCAACCACATAAGGCATCATAGATATAAATAATTGAAGGTTTTGATTCCATAAATTTGATTTTTTCAATTTGCATAGATACAAAAAATCGTTGATTATTATACTTAGAAGTAGGTTTGATTGATAAAAATAAAAAGGTCGTTGAATTCAAATTTTCAACGACCTTTAAAACTACTTTTCTAATTCTTTTAGTTTAGCCATTAGCAAATCTTGAGACCTAACAAGTTTACCATCAGCAAGTTTTATTTCGTAATACTTGCCCGACATAGATGATTTTGTAGCCAAGTTATTAATAAAATCCTTTGCAGTTTTAGCTTTTTCAGGTGCCGATTTATATTTAAGTCTTAAATGCTCAGCAGCTTCTTTACATGTATGTGTATCTCCATTTCTAATAAAAGTTGCACCTTTTAAAGTTTCAATGTAAGAGATTAATTTATTGATTTTCTGTGCTTCAGTTAATGGTTTTACCTGAAATATAGAAAACACACTTAATAATAATACAGCTAATATTTTCATTATTTATTCTTTAATAAATCTCTAATTTCAGTTAATAAAATTTCTTCTTTGGTTGGAGCTGGCTCTGGGGCTGGAGCAACTGGGGCTGCATCATTTTTCTTCTTAGTAGCATTTATTCCTTTGATAATCAAGAATAATACAAAAGCAATAATTATAAAATTAATTGTTGAAGACAAAAAACTACCATATTTTACAGTACCAAACAGCTTTAAATCTTCAAGTTTTGATAAATGTGCAGCATCTAATGCAGGTTTTAATAACAATGGAGTAATTACGTCGTCAATCAATGAACTAACAATTTTACCAAATGCACCACCTACAATAACCCCTATTGCTAAATCAATCACATTGCCACGCATGGCAAATTCCTTAAATTCTTTTAAAATTCCCATATATAAATAATTTGTTTACAGTTTGTTAGTTAAATAATTAATTTTCAAAAGCTTCGTCGGTATTACCGAAAGCATATTCGTGTAATTGGCATTCGTCTTCAGAGTTGTAAGCAAGTTTGCCTTTGAAATTATCAAAACAAATAACTGCTCTGTATGAATCTCCGTCAACTTTTAATTCACCTTGGTCTTGTAGCATAGCCAAATTAAATGCAAAATCTCCACAAACAGCCTTAGCAGTTTCGCCTTCAATACCCTGTTTTTTTAATGATTCTTTCAATAAAACAATCATTTGGTATTGCCATTCAGCAGCTAGCTCTTCGTAAGAATCATCTTGAATAATATCCATAAAATCAAATTTCTAAATTTAATAAGTAGCTAAATTAGAGATTATGTTTTAATTTTTTTAAAATGATAGAATAAATAATAGTTTGATAATGAAAAATTAAAAAATTGTAAGAGATAAAAGTCTGTAATATTTCAATATTGTTTACTAAAATGGATATAATAGTTAATTTTTGAATTTATTACAAAGTCCGTAAATTTTAAAAGCTATATTTTTAAAAGAATCAACTTAGGCTACTTTTGAATTGTTAAACCTATTCTTCACATGAAAAAAATATTCTTCATCATTTCACTATTGATTTTCACTCAATATAAAAGCTTTTCGCAAGTTGATTCAAGCTTGATGCAAAAACTAACCAAACCGATTACAAATTGTGAAACCATTACAACAAACACAATAGCAATATTGCCAACTTTAAGTTTTGAAAAAATAGATTCAATTCAAAAAATTATTGGCATTTGGGAAAATTATTGTGGGAAAAATGAGGCAATAGTTAGATTAAAAATATTGTTAATGATTTCAAAACAAGAAAATGTAGATTCAATTACAAAACAATACCTTGATAATTATATGTATATTTTTGAGACAAGAAATTATTATAAAACTCTGAAAAACAATGAAGATATTGAATTGTATAATCAAAGTAAAGATTTTTTTAATTATGTACCTTTCAATAGTAATTTTGAACTTTGGATAAAAACTAACTCAAATAATTTAAAAAGTAAACAACAAAAGCATTCAAATGCATATCTTTTTTGTTTATTATTTAGTGACAGCCTTAAGGCATTTTATAAAGCTGTTAATTCAATTCCTTATGATGTTGATAATTATGCTAAGAATACAATAAATGAAAACAATGTTTCAAACTTGAATATTAAATCAGGTTTATGGATTCCCACAGGAAAATTAGCGAATACTTTTAATCCCAGTTTACAACTAGGCTTTAGTTTAGAATATCCACTTCCTAAAAAATTAAGATTAGAAATTGGCTTTAATATTGTTGCCTTAACTAACAATAACAATTTTGAAATCAATGTTGACAATCAAATTCAATCTGCAAAAGGGTCAACATATACGGTTTTCGGCGCTTATCTTGCAAAACCAATTATCAAATATAAACGATTAGAAGTTGAAAGTTATTCTGGAATTGGCTATGGCTCTATTAGTACAAATGTTAAAAAACCATCTAAAGAAAATGAAAATTATAGCATTTGCACCGCAAATTTTTCAATAGGAACAAATTTGAACTATAAAGTATTTAACAACAAAAGTTTAACTTTAAGTCTTTTATACAATTTTATACCTTATGAATGGGATAAATACATTTCAAATAATATTGGAAATCAAGCAATAAGCATATTATTGGGCTTAAGATTTTAAATTATTAAAAACACAAAATCTTTAAGCACATGAAAAAAATATTCTTCATCATTTCAATTTTATTTTTTAATCAAAGTAATGTATTTGGACAGGAGGAATCCAAGTACAATTATTTAAGTTATCCAATAAAGTATGGAAAAACTGATTTTATTATCGGTTATCAATATTTAAATTATAATGCAATTGAATTAGGTATTGCTAGAGGATTTAGAGGAAATACTTGGGGTCTTTCTTATGCAAATTACCATATATGTTCGGAGTTGTTAATTGATAAAAATATGAACAAATTAATGGGCGTTAAATTAGGACATTCTGCATCGATTTGCTTTTTTAATTTTACTAATCAATTAATTACATATACAAATTTTAATAATGTAGATTATGTATATAGACCTGAAATTGGTGTAACATTTCTAGGAATTATAGACTTAAATTATGGATATGGTTTCTTTATTAGAGAAAAATGTAATAAAGAAATTAGCAATCATAGTATATCTTTAAGGTGGACATTTGGTAAAGGAGCTGCTGGAGTATTTTAATCTTTTTACAGAATGTTCTCTCAACATTTAT
This sequence comes from Bacteroidota bacterium, assembly GCA_041191405.1. Taxonomy (GTDB): domain Bacteria; phylum Bacteroidota; class Bacteroidia; order Cytophagales; family UBA9547; genus JBEEOW01. Next base: position 71,492 of record JBEEOW010000009.1, on the reverse strand, counting down.
AAAAGTAAATTCATTGAAAAGTATCTAATAAAGCAATAAATGCTTATTTTCATATTTATTAAAAACACATAACCATGTTTAAACATTTAGGTTTGTTAGTTAAATATTGGCATATCATTGCTTTTTCTTCAGAAATTAAGAAGAATACTTCTATCCAAAAAATGATGTATTCCATTTCTTTTTTACTTTGGAGAGATGATAATGATAATATTCACGCTATTGCAAATGTATGCGCTCACAAGCGTGCACCTTTACATGTAAGTGATTATAAAACCAATGTGTTAACTTGTCCTTACCATGGTTGGAAATATAATTCAAAGGGTTGTTTAGCAGAAATACCTAGTTCGCCACATATTGATATTCAAAAACTTAACTGTTCGTTGAATAAATATGAAATCATAGAACAAGATGGTTTTGTCTGGATTTATCTTGATGATAGTCAAAAAGCAAACACAAAACCTTATCAACTTGAAACACAAAACTGGGATGCTATTTTTTTGAAAGAATGTTTTGAAACAACAGATGAATTACTAGTTGAAAATTTTATGGATGCTACCCATACTGCATTTACTCACAAAGGTATTATAAGAGGAATGGGAGAAAAAGTAGAACATCAACTTCATGTACAATATGCTGAAAATGAGGTAAAAGTATCGTTTAAAGAAACACAAGAAAAGGTGGCACTTGGTTTAAATTTGATTTTAGGAAATAACCTGTTATCAAAACATACTGATGCTTTTTTAATGCCCAATCTGGTAAAAGTTGATTATTATATCAATGATATTCACAGGTTTAATGCCTTTATTGCTTGTACTCCAGTAAGTGAAGGTAAAACGATGGCATATATCAAACTATCGTATAATTTTAAAGCATTTAATCCTATCATAAAACTGGTTTTGCCATTTCTTGCTCGAAAAGTTGTAGCCCAAGATGTTGAGATTACTAAATTACAATATACGAATCAACAATTGTTTGCATCGCAAAAAGACCAATGTATTGACTATGATATTATTTACAATAAAATAAAACTCATCAGACAATCAGCAATGAATAATACACCTGTAAATGCAGGTGAAACTAATGTAAGTATTTATTTATAAGAGAATTATGGAAACAGGATTTTTTGATAAAATCAATTATTCGGCAAGTAATGAAGATAGTGAATCTGAAAGAAAAGCACTTCAACTAAATGGTTTTGATACTGTTTTATGTATCACAGGTAGTGGTGCCAGAAGTTTAGATTTATTGGTTGATTCGCCAGCTAAAGTGATTAGTATTGATTTTAACAGTACACAAAATTTTCTTTTAGAACTAAAAATTGCTGCTTATAAAGCATTGAATTATAATGATTTTTGTGAATTTATTGGTATCAAACATTCATCCGAAAAAAAATATATTTTTCAAAAAATAGTACCACATCTTTCAAAAGATGCCAAAAACTATTGGACACAACACTTTTCACTTATAGAAGAAGGTGTTTTGTATTGTGGCACTTGGGAAAAATTATTAAAGTCAATGCTAAAAATGGCCTATTTACGAAAAGGGCTAATAAAAGCACTTATGCAGGCTCCCGATTTACAAACTCAACAACAGATTTGGAATAAGCAATGGAGTAATGTTACTTGGAAATTGTTTTTGAAAGTAATATGCAACCGATTTTTATGGGTACATATTATCAAAGAACCTGGAGCACAAATTATTGCAAAGGATTTTGATGTTTATGCTTACATTAAACAAAGGTTAGATTTTATGGCAAATCATTTTCATTTTAAAACAAATCATTATGCTAACTTAATTTTTAACAGTGGCTATGCGGCTGAATGTATTTTACCTCATCATTTAAGAGCAGAGAATTATGAATTAATAAAACAAAATTTACATAAAATAGAGATAGTTACTGGTTCGCTAAATGCTTATTTACAAACTTGTCCTGATTCTATTTCAGCCTTTTCATTGTCCGATTTTTCATCGTATGCTCCTGAAAATGTGTACAATGAAATTTGGGAAAATGTAATAAATGCAGCTACAAATAATGCCAAATTTTGTGAACGACAATTTTTGGTAAAGCGCAATCCTGAACTGAACTTTAAATCAATTATAAGGAATAAGTCACTTGAAAATGAGTTATATAAAAGTGATGAATCAGCTATTTATACCTTTTGTGTAGGACAAATAAATAAGTAAAAATGATAGGCTTAGTATTAGGAAATGGATTTTTGATAACTTTAGTAATCATTGAACTGATATTACTTAAGTTTATATACAAGGAAAAAATACCTTGGGGTGAAATAGTTACCAATTTAAACTCAGGTCATATATTGATGTGGATACTTAGAGGAGTAGAATTGTATGCTTATTATTTTACTTATCAACATTTTTCAATGGATTTATTTAACCAATTACCTATTTTGCTTCAATGGATTATTGGGTATTTGGCATGGGATTTTTGCTTTTATTGGTTACACCGATTGCACCATAAAATTGAATTATTTTGGAATATTCATGTAGTTCATCATGAAGGAGAGCACTTTAGCTTATCTCTTGGTATCAGAAATTCTTGGTATTCATCTTTAAGTTCGTTTCCTTTTTTTGCTGGATTAGCCATTTTAGGTTTGCCTTTCGACATCTTTCTTGGGGTATCTTCAATCAATTATTTTATTCAATTTTATAATCACAATAGAATTGTAAATAAAAGCGGAATACTTGAATATCTGTTTGTTACACCTTCACATCACAGAGTACATCATGGTAAAAACAAAGAATATATTGATAAAAACTTTGGAGGCACATTTATAATTTGGGATAAACTATTTGGTACATATCAACAAGAAAATGCAAATATTGAAATTCAATACGGAGTAAATAATTCCGTAAAATCTATGAATACATTCTGGATTAATAATATTCCATTTTTAAAATCATTGAACATTAAAATACCAAGCTTTGAAAAAAATCAAAATGTTCAATTGTCGCAAAGTTGGATTGGAATGGGGAGTTTTGTGTTATTTGCACTATTACTTTACTTTATATTTATTGAACATAGTTGGTTTGGGTGGAACAAATGGGCTTTGTTTGGTATCATTTTTTGTGGCTCTATTGCCAATGGATTATTATTTGAAAATACTAAAATTGGTTATTGGTTTTGGTTTTTAATAGCTTGCATTGCAAATACTATCTATTTTATATCTCTCAAAAATATTGATAAAGTACTGATATTCTTACTTATATTATTTTTTATACATGGATTTATTACTTTACTAAAGAGTTTAAAAAACGATGAATCAACAATCTAAAATAATAATTACAGGATCAGCTGGTTTTTTAGGCGGAAGGGTAGCCAAACATTTCGTAAATCATTTTACAGATTATGAAATAGTAGCTACTTCCAGAAGAAATGTTCGTACTGAAGAACTTCAATCTGTTGGTTGTACTTTTATAGCTGGCGATTTATGTGATGAAAATTTTTGTGAGAAACTTACACAAAATGCTTCAATTGTTGTGCATTGTGCTGCACTTTCGTCGCCTTACGGAGCTTTTGAAAAATTTTATAGTTCAAACTACATTGCTACTGATACACTTTTAAATGCAAGCATAAAAAATGGCGTTCAAAAATTTATATTTATTTCAACACCAAGTATTTACTTCGATTTTACGAGTAGATTTAATGTAAAAGAAAGCGACCTATTACCAACAAAAATGGTAAATAATTATGCGCAAACTAAGCTTATGGCTGAAGAATTGGTTTTAAACAAAAACCAAAAAGGCATTGAAACCATTGCTTTAAGACCAAGAGCCATTATCGGTGCTGAAGATACTGTTATTTTTCCTAGAGTTTTAGAAGCATATTATCAAGGCAAACTTAAAATTATTGGGGATGGGAAAAACATCTGTGATTTCACTTGTGTACGAAATGTAATTGAGGCAATAATTTGTGCAATCAATGCTCCACAACCAGCTTACGGACAAGCATACAACATTACTGATGGAAAAGCAGAAGCATTTTGGGATGCACTCAACTATGCTTTAACCCAATTAAATCTTACCCCTCCCTCTAAAAAAGTACCTAAATCTGTAGCCATGTTTGCCGCTTCAGTGGTTGAATTCAAAGCAAATTTACTAAAACAAAAAACTGAACCGGCACTTACAAAATACGGCATAGGAATTTTGGCTGAAAGTTTCACCCTTGATATTTCAAAAGCAAAACAAATGCTTAACTATCAACCTGTAATGAATACTTATGAAGGCATAAACGAATATATACAATGGCACCAATCTCAACAACAATAGAGTTTTTTGCATCAGGCTATTGTGAAGCACATGCCAATGTAGTTAATCCTATTTCAGGAAAAGGGAAAGCTAAATTCTATGCAGTTTGGGCTTTGATTTTTATTCCTGAAATTGGCTATATCATGTTTGATACAGGATATAGTGAACATTTTCAAGAGGTTACAAAAAGTTTTCCTGCTAGGTTTTACCGCTGGGCTACTCCAGTATTTTTAAAAGAAAATGAATCCGCAAAATCAATTTTAAAAGCAAAAGGAATAAGTACTGATGAAATAAAATATATAATCATCTCTCATTTTCATGCAGACCATATCGCAGGATTAAGAGATTTTGATAAAGCTACATTCATTTGCACTCAATCATCTTTAGAAGAAGTTAAAAAATTGTCGGGTTTAAAAGCTGTGAGTAAAGGTATTTTACATGGTTTATTACCCAATAATTTTTATGAAAGAGTAACAACAATTGAACAACTTGCTAGCTCTATTGAAATTGATACTTTCGGAATTACACATTATCATCTATTTAATAATCAATGTTTTGAATTAATTCTTGTATCTGGTCATGCCAAAGGAATGTTAGGCTTTATTTTCAAAAATGATGATCAACATTTGGTATTTGCCACGGATGCTGCTTGGAGTACTGAAACATTTGAAAAAGAAATTTTACCTAGAAAAATAGTAAAACTCTTTTTTGATTCATGGACTGATTTTGTTGTTACCCAATCAAAATTAAGAGCTTATAAAAAGCTAAACCCAAGTTGTGACATATTATTTACGCATTGTCCTGACACTTTAAATTTTATAAGTAATGAAATTTAAGCTGAAAATTATATTACAATATTTGCGAATTTTATTTGCTCAAAAATTAAAATCACGCAAACAAATTACAGATTATCAAAAATCTAAACTTGAATTATTTGCCAAAAATGTATTGTCAAAATCAAAGTATTATTTGCCATTTTTTAAAAATAATAAGTTTGAGTGGGAATATGTACCAAACATGAATAAAGACTTATTTATGGCGAATTTTGATTTCATAAATACACAAAATATTACTTTAACCAATGCCATGCAAGTTGCCCTAGAAGCTGAAAATACTAGAAATTTTAAAAGTGAAATCAATGGAATTACAGTAGGTTTATCCACAGGCACAAGTGGGAAAAGAGGAATTTTCTTGGTTTCAGAAGATGAAAGAGCTTTATGGGTGGCTTTGGTTATGCACAGGGTGATTAAACCTAAATTTTTTAAAAAACAAAAAGTAGCATTTTTTCTTAGAGCAAACAGTAATTTGTATTCATCTGTGGAGTCAAAATTATTTGAATTTAAGTATTTCGATATTTTTAAACCAATGCCAGCTTTATTACAGGAGCTCAATAGTTATAATCCATCTATTTTGGCTTCGCAACCATCTATTTTACAACATATTGCTTTAGCTCAACAAAACAATATTATCCAAATTCAACCTACCCAAATAATTTCATTTGCAGAAGTATTACATGAAAGTGACAAATTGTTTTTCGAACAAACATTTAATCTAAAAATCAAAGAAGTATATCAATGTACAGAAGGTTTTTTAGGAGTAAGCTGTGCGCATGGCACCATGCACTTAAATGAAGATTTTGTAAAAATTGACCAAGAATGGATTGATGATGCGCATTTTTACCCAATTATTACTGATTTCTCCCGTCATTCTCAGCCAGTGGTAAAATACAAAATGAATGATATTCTTAAAGTTAAAAAAACTCCTTGTGCATGCGGTTCCTCATTAATGGCTATTGAAAAAATTATTGGAAGAGATGATGACGTGTTGATTTTTAATGACATAAAAATTTACCCTGACTTAATTGCTCGTCGAATTGCCTTAAAAACAAATTCCTTTACTAGATATACAATTACTCAAGTAAGCGCTCATCAATTAGAAATTGGTATTGAGTGTGAATTGAAAGATTTCGAATTGCTTCAAAACCAGTTAGAAGTTGTATTGAATACACTATTTCTTGAAAATGGAATATCAGCAATTGAGTATGTATTTAAAAACGAAATAGCTCATATTCAAGGAAATAAATTAAGAAAAATTAAAAGATTAAGTTATGAAAATTAACATCTTAGCTATAGAAAAATATTTGCCAGGAACAGCCATTACCTCCGAAAAACTAGATGTAATTGCCCAAGGTAAAATAGGTAGAATTGAAAAAAATACTGGAGTACAATACCGTTACCATGTTGCTAAAAACGAAAATGTATGCGATATGGGAGCAAAAGTACTTAAACAAGCATTATTAAAAGCAAACTTACAAGCCAAAGATATTGATTTACTGATATTTGCAGGAGCTTCTTTTGATTATCCTGTTCCTCATAATTCTGTGATTATCAAATCAAAAATTACAGACGATAAAGTAAATTTTCCTTGTTTGGATATTGATACCACTTGTTTAAGTTTTTTAAATGCCTTAGATGTTGCACATCTATATTTGCAGAGTAAAAGATACAAACGAATAGCTATTGTTTGTTCAGAAATAGCATCAAAATGCTTAACACCAGCCAATGAAAAAGTATTTGGTTTGTTTGGCGATGCAGCAGTAGCAATGATTTTAGAAAGCTCACAAACAATAGGTTATACACCCATTTATACCCATTTTGAAAACTACCCATCGGGGGCTTTACACGCACATGTACCACTTGGTGGTGTAGTTAACCGTGGACATGAAAGTACTGCCCTTGACGAAGGTTACTATTTTAACATGGATGGCAAAAACTTAATAAGACTTACAACCAAGCATATAAACCAATTTGTGGCTAAAATGGAAAATGACATTGCAGTAAAAATTCAAAATTTTGATAAAATAATAACCCATCAAACCAGTAAATATGGCAATGAATTTTTTCTTCGCAATTTTAATTTAAAAGCAGATAAAGTTGTTGAAACACTCTCATTTTATGGCAATTGTATTTCAGCATCTATTCCTTTAGGGTTAGAGCATTTTATAAAAAATAACTCAGCTTTAAACAATAAAAAAATATTGTTGTTGGGAACAGGTGCAGGCTTAACGTTGGGTAGTATGGTGTTGGAGTTTTAAGAAAAATAAAGTCAAAACTTAAAATATTATTCAAATTGTAAAATTATATTTAAATATATGAAATGTTTTAAATTAAAAATTATTCACAAAATAGTTTTATTTGCAACTGATATTTTGCAACTGTCGTGTAGAAAAAGTTTTTTTATAACATATCAATCTATAAAAAAATGAAATATTATGATGGCAATTTTGTTTTAAAAAATGACAAATTAAAAACGAATGGTTTTTATTTTAATGTCATTTTTGCTAATCATGGAGCAATACACACCAATTGCTATAAATTTTATCCAAATGGAAAAATGAAATTTGAAAATACCGTTGATGCACATATACCTTCAACAGAAGAGATAAAAGTATTAATAAAAAGCACCCAGAAGATTTAACCTACATTTTGAAAATTATAAACTTTTAATAAAATTGTAGAAATATAGTTTTTGGAGATTGTGAATTAATGAATATTGTAGAGTTAAATATTTAATTATTTTTAATATATATTATGCGCTAGATTAACTAACTATTAACATCTTAACTTATCGCATTTCTTTTAGGATATAAAAATAAATTTATACTCTTGATTAAACCTTTATTTTAGAATTACGTCAAAGTGAAAATAATAATCATCATATGAAAAAAGTTAAATTACCAATTAGCATTTTGTTCATTATTTTAAGCAATGTGGCATTTGCTCAACTTTCACCAGCCATTACTAGCTGGCAGCAAAATATTACAAACATCGGTTTTGCTGGAGCACAAACGAATGTGCAAGAAATAAATTATTCATCGACATATGTATATGTTAAGACACAGGACATCCCTTCTTGGATACCAACTGGATACAATTGGCCTAACAATCCATGGTTTGCAAAGCCTATGGGCTATCAATTTCGTATAAGATTAAATCCTATTCCAAATGTTGGGCCAGAAACCAAAACTGGCTATGGTCATATAGGATTATGGAAAAATGGTTGTTCAATTTATAATCCTAAAGATGCCAAACATTACAAAGATCAAAATACATGGTTTCAAAATGCTTGGTTTTGGGAACATTTAATAGCAGAAACATTTGATCCTTGTATAGGTCATCCAAATGGTTCTGGCGAATATCATACACATGTGAGTCCCTCTTGCCTTTATGACATTACAGATAGTATCAACGTGTCACCTATAGTGGGTTATGCATTTGATGGTTATCCAATATATGGTGGATATGGTTATTCAAATCCTTTAGATACTACATCATCTATTAAAAGGTTAAAGAGTAGTTATCGTTTAAGAAACATTGCAAATAGAACAACTTTACCTGATGGTACAATTTTACAACCAAATTTGTATGGACCACCTATTGATACCAATACAACAAGTCTAGATCCTTTGAACAATACTCCTCCGGCAGCTCCACTAGGTGCTTATATGGAAGATTACGAATACGTAAAAGGATTTGGAGATTTAGATGAACATAATGGAAGATTTTGTATCACTAAAGAATACCCTAATGGTACCTATGCATATTTCACTACTTTAGATTGGGTAAATGATCGATATGGCAATAGCATTAAACCAGTTTTTCCATTTGTAATTGGAACTTCTTATTATGGTGAAGTATATCCTACAGATGGTAACACGGGACCGAACTCAGGATTTGTTGTAATCAATGAAGCAGTTACTCCATATGTAAATATTTTAACATCAATTGACCAAGTTGAAGAAAAAGTTGACATAGACATGTTCCCTATACCTACATCAGAACAACTTAATTTTCAAATTCATGTTACAGATTATTCACAAACATATATAGGAACTATTTATGATAACAAAGGAAAAATTATAGTGCAAGCTCCTGTGTTACCCAATAAAATGAATACATACAATGTTAGTGAACTTTCAAATGGTATATATTTATTTAAAATAGTAACCAATAAAAAAGTTTATACTCATAAATTTATTGTAAAAAAGTAACTAGTTATGAGAAATACTTACATAGCTGCTTTGCTACTATTGATTCATTTAGTAAGTAAAGCACAAAATACAGTAGGCTTAATAGAGTATCAACCAAATAATACTGATGGCTATATTTTATTTTCACCCATGGCATCAACAAAAACATACTTAATTAATAAGTGTGGTGAAAAGGTGCACGAATGGAATACAAGTACATATAGACCTGCATTATCTAGCTATTTGATGACGGATGGCTCACTTTTAAGAACTGGAAAATCATCTAATACCAACTTTAGTGAGGGGGGTAGTGGTGGAATAATTGAAAAGTTTGATTGGAATGGAAATCTTACTTGGAGCTATTCAATTTCTGACAACGATTTTGTTCAACATCATGATATTAAATTATTACCCAATGGTAATATATTAGCTATAGTATGGGATAGATATACCAAAGCGCAAGCATTGGCACAAGGGAAAAATACTTCGTATGCAAATTCTTACTTATGGAGTGAAAAAATAATTGAAATTCAACCTGTAGGTACAAATAATGCGAATATTGTTTGGGAGTGGAAGCTATGGGACCATTTGGTACAAGATTTTGACAATACAAAACCAAATTTTGGTGTGGTTTCAACAAAACCGGAGTTAGTTGATATAAATTATTTTCCAGGTCAACCAACTAGTATGGACTGGATTCACTTAAATTCTATCGACTACAACCCAATTACAGATCAAATATTGGTAAGTTCTCACACATTAAATGAAATTTGGATAATAGATCACAGTACAACTACAACTGAGGCTGCGCTTCATACTGGTGGTAAAGCTGGAAAAGGTGGTGATTTATTATATCGCTGGGGTAATCCTCAAGCATATGATAGAGGTAATCCCAATACAAAAGTATTCTTTGGTCAACATCATGCTTCATGGATTCCGACTGGTTTTCCCAATGCAGGTAAAATCATGGTTTTTAATAATGGCTTAAACAGAAACGGAACTTATTCATCTATTGATATGATTGAACCACCCATCAATAGTTCTAATCAATACACAATTGGTACAAACACCGCCTTTTTACCAAATAGTTTGTTCTGGACATATACCGATCCTACTCCTTCAAATTTTTACAGCAGTAATATTTCAGGAGTATATCCTCTAACAAATGGTTCTTTTATGATTACTTCAGGTGCCAATGGAACTTTTTTTGAGATTAATGCAAATAAACAGACCATTTGGAAATATATAAATCCTATTACAAACTCAGGAACCCTAACACAAGGTGATGTGCCAGGAACTACAAATCCTGTATTTCGTAGTGAATTTTACACTCCTAATTATTCAGCATTTATTGGAAAAAACTTGGTATCACAAGGTGAAATTGAGCTCAAACCAACACTCCCATCCTTATGTAGTAAATTAACAGATATTGGAGAGTTGGATCAAGAAAACGATAATATAAGCATTTTCCCAAGTCCAATTACAGACAAACTTACTATAAAAACTAATAGTGAAAATTTTCAAGTTTCTCTATATAATATTCAAGGACAATTGTTGCTGACAGAGGATAACAAAAAATCAATTGATGTTTCCCATCTTAGTTTAGGATTTTATTATATTAAGTTAATTTTAGAAAATGGAGCTATTCATTCATATAAAATTATAAAAAAATAAAAATTTCCTAATGTCTTACCTTAAAATATTCCAATTAATTTGGGTGCCTTTCTTAATTCTAAACGCTGAGATTGTATATAGTCAAAAGTCTAAATCAAACACTTTTGAAATTAATTTTTCTCACTATGTTGGGAACGAAATTTTGAAATTGGATTCAGTGATTTATAAGAATGCCTTGAATCAGGCTTTTATACTAACAAAGTTTAAGTATTACATTGCAAACATTGCACTTTCAAGAAAAACAGGTAAGACAATTATTTACAATAATTATTATTTAATAGATGAAGAAAAACCAAGTTCAAAAAATATAGTCTTAGAAAATCTACCCAATGGTGAATATGATTCAATTCATTTCACCATTGGTGTTGATAGCATTGCTAATTGTAAAGGTGCTCAATCTGGAGCATTAGATCCTATTAATGGTATGTTTTGGACTTGGAATACAGGTTACATTTTCATGAAATTAGAGGGTACTTCTGAATTGTCAACTGCTCCAAACGCTCTCTTGGAATACCATATTGGTGGATATAAAAAACCACATAATTGTATCAGAATAACTTCTTTACCTTTCCTTAAACCATTAATCATATCCAATAATTCTAACAATTATATTGAAATAAAAACTGATATACTTGAAATATTAAAAACTCCAGTTAGTATAGATTTTACAACATTATCAACAGTTACTGATTTTAATAATTCAGCCAAAATAGCTGATAATTATTCAGATATGTTTTCAATTCTAAAAATCAATAATGAAAAGTAAGATTTATATAATTGCTTTTTTTGCTGCATGTTTTTTTACGACAGCATTTATATCTTCGGAAGATCCTTATTTTTTTATTAGCAAAAAGGATGTGCAGTTAACTATGCCGAAAAGTTTTCCTAAACCAATTTATACATTTAAAAGTAATAAAATAACACCTGCTAGTTTTGTATTGGGTAGAAAATTATTCTACGACCCAATTCTATCAAAAGATAGTAGCATAAGTTGTGGTAGCTGTCATCAACAATTTGCAGCTTTTTCACATATTGACCATGCTTTAGCGCATGGTATTGGTGGGCGTATAGGCAAAAGAAATATACCTGCACTACAAAATCTAATTTGGAGTAATACATTTATGTGGGACGGAGGAATAAACCATCTTGAAATTCAGGCAATAGCACCTATTACTAGTAAATTAGAAATGGACGAATCCCTTGAAAATGTAATTATTAAACTTAATCAACGAAATGACTACAGAATTGCTTTTTATAAAGCATTTAAAGATTCTATTATCACTTCTGAAAAAATGTTAAAGAGTTTGACACAATTTATGGGATTAATGATTTCTGCTAACTCTAAGTATGATAAATATATTGCAGACAAAGTAACATTTTCAGAAGAAGAACTTAAGGGATTAAAAATTTTTAGAACTAAATGTACTAATTGTCATACAGAACCTTTGTTTACAGATAATACATACCGAAGTAATGGACTAGCTATAAATAAAAGATTGGATGATAAAGGAAGAAGTTTGATAACTGGAAATGAAGGTGATAATTATAAATTTAAAGTGCCTAGTTTAAGAAATGTTGAACTAACTTTTCCTTACATGCACGATGGACGATTTAGAAATCTTAAGGAAGTTTTGAATTTTTATAGCGATTCAACCAAACACGCAAACTATTCGGATAGTCAAATGCAAGCTATCGGGATAATTTCAAAAGATGATATAGAGGCATTGCACACTTTTTTGCTAACACTTACTGACAAATCATTTATTTATGACCGAAGATTTGCTGACCCCAATATTGGTAGATAATTAAAAACTTTAAAAACTATACCCTAAACTTGAGTAAACTAGCACTTAATGAATAAATTATGCATAGCTAAGGAATTTATTTCTCTCAAGAAAACAGTTAGACCCAATAAATAAGTTTAAAAGTAAATTCATTGAAAAGTATCTAATGAAACAATAACTTCATAAAACAATATTCTTCTTTCAAAATTGTAAAAACCTCTTTTAATTTTTAGGTTTGTGAAAATGTATTAAATATAAATCTTATGTTTTTCAATAAATTAAAACTAGCAATTGTACTTTTTATTCTATGCTCAAATTATGCACAAGCTGGTATTAAAATAGTTGGATACCTGCCAACGTATAGATGGGATAAATTAGAACAACTTGATTTTAAACATTTATCGCACGTATGTGCTGCTTTTGCTAACCCTGATGAAAGTGGTAATTTATCAATTGAACAAGATTTGAGTTCATTTGTAGAAATCTGCCATAAAAACAATACCAAAGCCATGGTATCAATTTGTGGTGGTGGAGAATATTCTTGGGGAGAGAAATACAAAGTTTATGAACAACTTATTGAAACACCTAAGTCTAGAACCAAATTTATAAGTAAAATTATGAAATTTGTGCTTGAAAATAAATTGGATGGGCTTGATAACGACATGGAAGGCAAAGCTTTAGAGCTAGCAAATTATAATATATTTTCTCAAGAACTTGCAGATAGTTTGCATGCCCATAAATTAGAATTTTCTGCTGCTTTAGGAGTTGGCGGACAATGGGGTGTAGATTTATTAACCAAAGAAACTATTGCAAAATATGATTTCATCATGACCATGTCGTACGGTGGAGTTGGTGAATGGAATTGGGAACAAAAACCTGACGAAGCTTCATTCTTGAAATACCAAAATGATGTAAATTATTTAATAAAATTAGGAATGAACAAACAAAAAGCCATTGGCGGAATTCCTTTTTATTATGTTGAGTATCCAATAAATAAACAAGAAAACTATAATTTATTCAACAAATCAATTTGTGATTTATACAACTCTCAACCAAAAACATTAACTGAAAAACAAGATACTATAAAACTAGCTAACGGAAGTATTATTTACCAAAACACAACTGCAACTTACCTTAAAAAAGTAGATGTAGCTATTCAAAATAACAGTGGCTTAATGATTTGGGAATTAGGTCAAGACTGTTTTGACGAAAAATCTATATTTCAAATTATTGTTGAATACCTTGATAAAAAAGGAATTCAGATTGAAAAAATGACTCCAAAGAAAAGATAATTAAAAATATTCTAGCGAAAACTTACACATCGGCTACGCTCAGTGACCGTTTTCGAAAAATAGCATTTACGGTGGTTGAGCCTGTCGAAACCTAAGTAAATGTTATTTTTCGCTAAAACTCATAAAACTTTTTCAAAATCCTGTTAATTCTTTAATTTTGATAATTCTGATTCAGAATTTCTTGCAATTAATAAGTTTATGTTTAGATTTGTGGGTTAAATGAAAACTAATAAATTACATAGAATAATTGCAGCAATGCTCACAAGCTTTTTGTGTGTAGCATTGTGGGCACATGCAGCTAATGCTAATGTGCAGATTATCAATGTAAAAAAAGATAAAAAAACAAAAACTGAAAAGGTATTTTTATCAGCTAGTGACTGGAATTGTAACAATTCAATTGTTGATGTTCCAACGAAATTGCAAGCTGTAATTCCTACTTTTAACAGCATTACTTGGCATTCAATTAAAAGTACAAATACATTTTTTAATAACGATTTTGAAAAGAAAGGCATTCCTTTCTTGTTCTACAATACTATATTTCCTCATTATATTTCTCCGCAGGCTCCTTGATTTGAGCATTTATAGTTATTTTGAATGTTTTCTGTTCAAGATATACTCTTTTGAATCAGCATTTTAAATGTTATCTGTCATTCCGAGTTTCGAGGAATCTTATATTTCTCTATTCAAAATAAGATGCTTCCTTCGTCAGCATGACAATACAACTAATATAATTTTGAATCGAAAGAATTAACCAATTATTTAATCAATTTACCAATTAATCAACCCAAATTCGTCAATAATTATATTGTCGAAACAATTTAAAAACAATGAAAAACAAAGGTTTAATTATTGCCCTTACAGCTATTGTAACTGTAATTTCGGCATATTTCTTAAGCTTCTCTTATATCTCTAAAGGTATTGAAGAGGATGCTAATGCATACGCAAAAGGCGATGCATCAAAAAAACAAGCTTATATCGATTCTATCTGGTTTAAACCAGTGTTCATGAATTACACCTACAAGGAAATTAAAGAACAAGAATTACAATTAGGTCTTGACTTACAAGGTGGTATGCATGTTGTTCTTGAGGTTTCTCCTGTAGAAATTATCAAAGTAATGGCTGGTACTAAAGCAGAAGATCCTCAATTTAAAGAAGTTTTAAGAAGAGCTGAGGAAGGACAAAAAAATGGTCAGGATAAATATATTACTTTGTTTTATAAAGCTTTCCAAGAGGTTTTACCTTCTCAAAAGTTAAGTGCATATTTTACTAACTCATCAACAAACGGTAAAATCAACTTTGAAACTGCTGACAAACAAGTATTAAAAGTATTAAATACTGAAATTGAAGATGCAATTGACCGTTCGTTCAATATTTTAAGATCAAGAATTGACCAATTTGGTGTTGTTCAACCTAATATTCAAAAATTACAAGGTTCAGGTAGAATTCAGTTAGAGTTACCAGGTATCGATGATCCACGTAGAGCTCGTAAATTATTACAATCTGCTGCGGTTCTTGAGTTTTACAATACTTTCAGAGATGATGAAATTGCGCCATCATTCAATAAATTAAATGATTTCTTAGTTGCTGAATCAAAAAGTGGTTTGAAAAAAACTGAAACTAACTCAGATTCAACATCTACTACTGCAAAAACAGATTCAACTAAAAAAGGAAATTCATTAGCTGATAAATTAGCTTCAGCTCCAAAAGATGATTCATCTAAAAAAGAGAAAAAAGATACAGCAAAAGCTACATCTAAATTAGGCGAATACTTTGTTCCATTACAAGGTGGAATTGGTTCTAAATTAAAAGATACTTCAAAAGTAAATGCATTATTACGTCGCCCAGAGGTAAAAGCATTGTTCCCTTCAAACTTAACTTTCTTATGGGGTAACAAAGCATTTGCTGCACAAGATGGACAAGAATATTTACCTATTTACTACATCAAAAAAGGTGGTTTTGATAAAGCAGTTTTAGGTGGTGATGCGGTTAAAGATTCACGTATCGATATGACTCCTTCTGGTCCTGGTGTTGCTTTAACATTCAAACCAGATGCAGCTCGTACTTGGAAACGAGTTACTGAAGAAGCTTCTTCACAAAACCCAAAACGTACAATTGCTATTGTTCTTGATAACGCAGTTTATTCAGCTCCAACTGTAAACGAGCCAATTACGCAAGGTAACTGTGTTATTTCTGGTTCATTCGAATTAGAAGAAGCTCGTGACTTAGCAAACATTTTGAAATCTGGTCGTATGCCAGCGCCAACTCGTATTGTTGAGGAAGCTATTGTTGGTCCTAACTTAGGTCACGAAGCAATTCAACAAGGTTTACTTTCTATGATTGCTGCTTTAGGTTTAGTAGTATTATTTATGGTAATGTACTATAGCGGTGGTGGTATGATTGCAAACTTAGCGTTATTATTCAACGTGTTGTTTGTAGTTGGTATCATGGTAAACTTAAAATCTGTACTTACACTACCTGGTATTGCAGGTATCGTACTTACTGTGGGTATGGCTGTTGATGCGAACGTACTTATCTTTGAGCGTATTCGTGAAGAATTAAGAAATGGTGTAAATATTTTAAAAGCTGTTGAATTAGGTTACGAGAAAGCATTCCTTTCAATTTTTGACTCAAATATTACAACATTACTTTCTGGTGTTGTATTATTTGCATTAGGTTCTGGACCAGTAAAAGGTTTTGCAACAACGCTTATCATCGGTATTTTCTGTTCTTTCTTCTCAGCAGTTTATATTTCAAGAGTAATTTTAACTTGGTTAGTATCTAAGAAAAATCCAGCAAATGTTACTTTCCATACTGGTTTCTCTAAAAACTTATTCCAAAACTTAAATTTCAATTATATATCGAAACGTAAAGCCGCTTATGTATTCTCATCTGCATTAATTATTGCAGGTTTCATCAGTATTGTTGCACAAGGTGGCTTAAACTACGGTGTTGACTTTGCGGGAGGTAGAAGTTACATTGTTGAATTTAAGAAAGATGTTTCTGCAACAGAAGTTCGTGAAAAATTAGCTCCAGCTTTCGAAAACAAAGGTACTGAGGTTAAAACATTTGGTTCAAGCAATAAAATTAAAGTAACTACAAGTTATTTAATTGGTGATGAAACAAACGAAGGCGATGCAAAAGTAGAAGCAGCTTTGGCTAAAGGTTTAGATTCTTACAAAGCTGTAGGTTATGAGATTTTAAGTTCATCAAAAGTTGGTCCAACAATCGCTGATGATATTAAATCTTCTTCTTTATTGTCATTGATTTTAGCTTTAGTTGGTATCTTCTTATATGTTGCATTCCGTTTCAAAAACAGAGCATTTGGTTTTGGTGGTGTAATTGCCTTATTACATGATGCATTAATGGTAACAGCATTCTTTGCATTAGCTAGATGGTTTGGTGTTTCTTATGAAATTGACCAAGTATTCGTTGCTGCTATCTTAACAATTGTTGGTTACTCAATCAATGATACAGTAGTTGTATTTGACCGTGTTCGTGAGTTTACTTTAGAGAACCCAGGCATGAGTCGTGAGGATATTTTAAATAACTCTATCAACCACACAATGAGCCGTACTATTATGACAGCTTTAACAGTATTCTTGGTTGTTGTTGTATTATTTGTATTTGGTGGCGAAATCTTAAAAAGCTTCTCTTTTGCAATGTTAGTAGGTGTTGTATTTGGTAGTTATTCATCTATCTTTATTGCGGTACCTATTGTACTTGACTTTAGCAAAAAAGACTTAGTTGAGCCAGTAAGACCAGTTGTAATTGACGAAACGGTTGCTTAGTAGTTTTCAGTAATCAGTTTTCTGTATTCAGTTAATTTACTGATTACTGAGAACCAAAAACTGAAAACCCAAAAAAAGGCTAATAAACAATAAAGTTTATTAGCCTTTTTTTATTGCCATAAATAGCAATTAATCACTACCTTTGTATTTCCACTAAATTAAAAGTATTTAATACCGTAATATTAAATTATGAAATTATCAGAATTTGCCTACGACCTTCCTTCAGATTTAATTGCAGAATACCCTTCTGCAAATCGTGACGAAGCTCGCTTAATGGTTGTTAACAGAAAAACTGGAACAATCGAACACAAAACCTTCAAAGATATTTTAGATTATTTCGACGAAGGTGATACTTTGGTTGTAAATGATAGTAAAGTTTTTCCTGCTCGTTTATATGGTAGCAAAGAAAAAACTGGAGCTAAAATAGAAGTTTTTTTACTAAGAGAATTAAATAGAGAAGCTCGTTTGTGGGATGTTTTAGTAGACCCTGCTCGTAAAATTCGTGTTGGAAATAAATTGTATTTTGGTGATTCTGACTTAGTTGCAGAGGTTATTGACAATACTACATCTCGTGGTAGAACTATCAGATTTTTATTTGATGGCGACGACGAGGCTTTCAATAAAGTAATTGACGAATTAGGAGAAACTCCTCTTCCAAAATACATTAAACGTAAAGCTGAACCAGAAGACAGAGACCGTTATCAAACTGTATTTGCTAAAAATGTAGGTGCTGTTGCTGCTCCTTCGGCAGGTTTGCACTTTACACCTCAATTGATGAAACGTTTTGAAATTAAAGGAGTTGAAATTCCTGCAATTACATTACACGTTGGTTTAGGTTCATTCCGCCCAGTTGATGTTGAGGATTTAACAAAACACAAAATGGACTCAGAGAATTTTGAAATTACTCAAGCTACTGCTGATGTTATCAACACTTCTCTTGACAACAAAAAACGTGTTTGTTCGGTTGGTACAACAGCAATGCGTTCTTTAGAGTCTTCAGTATCAGCTCATAATAGAGTAAAACCAATTCAAGCTTGGACAGATAAATTTATCTTCCCTCCATACGAATTCAAAATATCTAATGCATTAATCACAAACTTCCACGCTCCTGAGTCAACATTATTAATGATGGCTTGTGCATTTGGTGGTTTTGATTTAATCATGAAAGCTTACAACGAAGCTGTAAAAGAAAAATACAGATTCTTGAGTTATGGTGATGCTATGTTAATTCTGTAATCTCAGAAAAAAGTTTTATAATTGTAATAGAAAAGCAGCTTTAGGGCTGCTTTTTTTATGAAGTTTGAACAATAAAATCAATGAAAAAATACGCAATTATAGTAGCTGGTGGTAGCGGCACCCGTATGGGAACTGATATTCCAAAGCAATTTTTAGAATTAAATGGATTAACTATTCTAGAACATACTATTCTAAAATTTCATCATATCTGTGATGAGATAGTAATTGTGTTGCCCGAAATACATTTTTCTCTTTGGCAAAAGCTACAAAAAAGCGAAGAATTCAATTGCAAAGTTCACATAGTAGCTGGAGGAAATACTCGTTTTCAATCAGTTAAAAACGGATTACAGGTTTTACCAAATGATGGTTTAGTTGCAGTGCATGATGCCGTTCGTCCGTTTGTAAATACAAGTATTATTGAAAATGCATTTTTAACTTGTGAACAAAAAGGAAATGCAGTAGTTGCTATCCCATTAAATGATTCAATAAGAGAAGTTTCTGATAATAAATCAATTGCAAAAAACAGAGCAAATTATAGATTAATACAAACTCCTCAATGTTTTAATTTAGCTCAGTTAAAAACAGCCTACCAAACTCCCGAACTTAGCACATTTACTGATGATGCCTCGGTGTTTGAACATGCAGGTTATGAAATTCATTTGGTTGAAGGCAACTTTACAAACATAAAAATAACTACTCCTAGTGATTTGTTGTTGGGTAAAGTATTTTTGGAAAATGAGATGTAAAAAAGAAAGGATAATACAAATGTTGAATTCGTATTACCCTTATTTGAGCATAATTATACCATTTTCCTAGGTTTGAAACCCTAGGCTATAAAATTGGTCGTCCCTATGGGACTTGTAAGTCTTACAAATAGTCCCATAGGGACAATGATGTCATAGCCATGGGTTTTAACCCATGGTATTATATTATGACAACCCTTTTTAAAAATTAGCTCTTAAAGTTAAGGATAAGTTACGTCCAGGAGCCGAAATTCCAGAAGCAAATAACCTATAATGCTTATCAAATATATTATCTAAACTAGCTTGCAGTTGTACATTTGAATTGAAATTATAAGCTGTTCTCAAATTTAATGTAAACCAAGCAGGAACAAATCCATTCACCACATCTGCTGAATATTGTTTGTTATCTTCACCTGAAGGACTAAAATCCGCAGATTTTTTTTCACCGCTATATTGAGCCCAAAGTTCACCTTTAAATTTTTTAAACTTAGCAATTACACTTGTTTTACCAAACAAAGGAGGTATATGGTCAAGAGGAATTTCATTTCCTTCAATTTTTGCTCTCGCCTTTGTGTAATTTATGGCTGAAGTTAATTGTAAATAATGCGTAATATCCACAGCAATTTGTCCGTTTATACCATTAATTCTTGCTGTTTGTGCATTTTGGTTTGTAAACACTTGTGCTTTTGTGTTACCATTCATTACAGAATCTTGTCCATTAAACTTTGATTTTAAATTTACAATTGCATCAACTGCCCAAGTACTATAGGCAGTTACATCTAACTTTACCATTTTTGCAATTACTTTTGATGCTGAAAGTTCTAAATTGTAATTGTATTCCGGTTTCAAATCAGGATTAGGTAAAATCAATGTTGTACCCGACGATTCAAATACTTTTGCAAAATCATCTACATTAGGAGCTCTAAATCCTGACGAACCCAAAACTGCAAATCTCCAATCAAAACCAGGCTGATAAACTACACCTAAATTTCCATTTATAGCTGAAGATGATTGTTTTACAGTTCCATAAGGATAACTAAAGCCTGCAATTCCATTTTTGAAATTTACTGTTAAATCATAATTACAATATCTAATTCCTTCGGTAATGATGAA
This sequence comes from Bacteroidota bacterium, assembly GCA_041191405.1. Classification (GTDB taxonomy): domain Bacteria; phylum Bacteroidota; class Bacteroidia; order Cytophagales; family UBA9547; genus JBEEOW01. The sequence continues at coordinate 50,567 of JBEEOW010000009.1, read as the reverse complement.
TTTCTTAGATAATTCCGCAGTATGCGTTAAATATAAGGCAGTTGTGTTAAACTTAGAACCTCCATCAGGATATCTTGTTGCCCTAGTTTTGGTTAATGTAGTAACTATATCATAAGTATTTGCAGTAGAAGTTACATCATTTTTTACACGCTCTACTCCATACCTAATTTCGTGTTTGCCAACATTTTTGTTAAAATCAAGATTTATAGTACTCATTTTAACATTTTCAATATTTGAATTCAAGCTAGTTGAACCAAAATTTCTACTAATTCTACTTTCATCAATATTTTGATTTCCAAAAATCAACCTAGCTTGATTAAAAAAAGTAGTATTTTCCGGTTTGTACTCCAATGTATAAGAAGTAAATAATCTATTTTGTGGACCATAATACCATTCTGCACTGTTAAATTTTCCGGTTTTAGAATTAATATCAGTTAACCTATCATATCGAGGCACATTGCTCGATGTAGAATATTGAATATTAGCAATATGTGTGAAATTTCCTGTTTTTAACAAGAATTTTTGTAACACATCTTCTTGAGTATAACCTGAACCAATTTGCACATTAGGATCACTATTAGCCACCATTGAATCTTTGCCATTTATTCTTTGTGTGTAAAATAATCTTTTACCCCAATTACCATATTTTTCATCACGATTTGCGCCAGTTCTTAAATCGCCAAATTTACTGTTGGTGTAACTTGTAAATGAAGCAAAGTTTTTAAAACCAACATTCAAATTTACATTATAGGATTCCTCCTTATTTGCAGTGCTATATCTGTAAAACGAACCACCAGTAGTTTGTACATTTCCATCAGTTGATAGTTTTGGTTTTTTGGTATGAAAATGCATCACACCTCCCAATGCATCAGAACCATAAATCACCGAACCAGGTCCGTAAACTACTTCAACTCTGTCTAATGCATTATTGTCCAATGTAATAACATTTTGCAAATGCCCTCCTCTATAAATAGCATTATTCATTCGCACTCCATCAATTACCATTAACACCTTGTTGGCTTCGTATCCTCTTAAAATTGGACTACCACCACCCAACTGACTTTTTTGAACATACACATTACCAGATTGTTGCAACACATCGCCCGAAGTTTGAGCATTCATGTATTCCAAATCTTTTGATTTAATAATCATAGTTTGTTGAGGAACATCACTTTGTTTTTCTTCAAACTTACTAGCCGAAACCACTACTTCTTCAGTTTCATAGGCTTTTTCTTCTAAAAATAATACAGATTCCTTGCTTAGAGTACTGGTTTCTACTACTAATGGAAAATAACCTATTGCTTTGATAGTGATTGATTTACTTTTTGAAATCTCTGATAAATCAAATTTACCTTTAGTATTGGCTTCTATTTTAGAACTGTCATCTAATTGAATAATAGCATTTGAAATACTTTTCAATGACGATTTATCTTTTATTTGTTGTGCATAAGCACTGATTGTAATTCCTACAATTAATATTGGGGTAAATAATTTTTTCATTTGTGCTATATTTTAAATTCATAATTGAAATTATGTTTCCAATAAATTGCATCTATTCATGATAATGTAGAGGTATATCAATGATATACAGATTTAAAATCTACACTTTCAAAAATAAAAGTAACAATATTCAAATCACATATTTGTAAAATGAATTAAGGAAACTGGCAATATGGATTTAAGATAATTTGGGAGGTAACAATATAGTATGTTCAAAAAGTTGCTGATTTACAGCATTATATTTTGAAAAATGAGTAATAAAATTAATATTAAAACTGAGTTTTATATGAATTTGTATTAAATCGTATATTATTTTAAGAAAGTCAAAATCAAATAAGTCGGCTTTTTCAGTTGATGTTTTAAATATTTTTGAAAGGGCCGTTTTAACATTTAATAAAAAGTTAGTCTCTGCTTTATCCTTATAACATCTTACCAAATAACCAGTTTTAGTTTTTGTTATTTTAACAATATCATAAATAAAACCACCTAATTTAAACTCATTTTTTTCAAATTCTTCATCTGCTTTAATAGCATTAAATTGCTGATTACTAAAAAGTAAAGTAATGTGTTCTTTGTTTTTTACATCAACTTTAAATTTAAAAAATGACTTTGTTACAGGTAATACCATACGAATAAAGCCCATTGACATAAACAATGAAACTATAATGAATATGGTAAAGCCTTTTTTCAAATTGTATTATAATAAAGTAATATATAAATTTTTCAACATGTAAAGTAAATGAAATAGATTTAGACAAAAAAGTATTTAAAATTAAAATTAGATTATTCTAATAAAAAGAAGTTATTACTTTTGTAAAGAAACAAACAATTATGCAACCAATATTCTTTCCAAATACCCAAACATTGCGTCAATGGTTTATTGATAATCATCAAACTGAAACTGAATTAATTGTTGGCTATTACAAAAAAGGAGTTGATAAACAAACAATAACTTGGTCTGATTCAGTAGATGAAGCTATATGTTTTGGTTGGATTGATGGAGTACGAAAATCTATTGATGAAATTTCATACCAAATAAGGTTTACTCCTCGAAAAGTTACAAGTATATGGAGCATAGTAAACATTGACAAAGTTGAAAGATTAAAAAAACAAAACTTAATGTTTCCTTCGGGGATTGCAGCTTTTGAAAAAAGAAAAGAAGATAAATCAATAATATATTCATTTGAACAAAATGTAGTTGAATTACCATCGAATTTTGAAGAACTATTTAGAGCAAACCCTAAAGCTTGGGATTTTTTTACAAAACAAGCTCCATCCTATCAAAAAACTGCAATATGGAAAATTATATCTGCTAAACTAGAGGCAACTAAAATTAGAAAACTACATCAACTCATTACAGATTCAGAAAATGAAAGAAAAATTAAAGAATTAAGGTGGGGGAAATAATTGAAATATATCTAGAGATAATTAAACAAAACAGAGAAAATTAATATTAAATAGTGTTTTTTTAAACTTTAATTGTAAAAAACTCATCTTTTATAAAATAAAAAACTATTTTTGAAAAACACTTTAAATTAAAAATATGAAAAAAATCTCTACTTTAATAGTAGCAATCGTTCTAGTTTGGTCAAGCCAAACTAATGTTCATGCACAAGCATTTGAAAAAGATAAAAATTATTTTTCTTTTTCTTATGGATTTGGTGCGTTTTATACTGCTTTTTTTAGTTCGGTTGAAGAATCAATTAAACAATCAGCAAGCTCAGATATTACAATCTCAACAAGTTCTTTAGGACCTTTATCATTTAAATATGAAAGAGCAGTTTCTGATAAAGTTGGTTTAGGATTATCTGTAAATTATTTAAGTAATACTATTAAATATACAGAGCAAAATGTTGGTAACTCTGGTACAGCTACTGGTAACTATAATTTAAATAGAAATACTTTAAGTATACTTGCTAGAATGAATTTACACTTTGGTGATAACGATAAATTTGATCCATATTGGGGTTTAGGTATTGGTTACAGAACTGTAAATTGGAAACAAACAGTTACATATTCTGATGGTACTACTCCAACTGATGTGAATGAATTGCCTACTTTCACAGTTATTCCATTTGGTTTTGAAACTGTATTTGGCGCAAGATACTTTTTAGGTCCAAACTTCGCTTTATTTGGAGAACTAGGATTAGCTAAATCTGTTTTACAATTAGGTGTAACAGGAAAGTTCTAATATAACTATTTCAACAAAAAAGCCCCAATTGTTAGATTCAATTTGGGGCTTTTTGTTTTTAAAAATCAATTTTACTTACCAGCCAATATTTTATTTACAACATTTGTGGTTGAATATCCATTAACCAATGGTATTGTTTTCACTACACCACCGTTTGCAATTACTTCTTTTGAGCCAACAATTGTTTCCACAGTATAATCATCACCTTTAACCAAAATATCAGGTTTTAGAGCCACAATTAAATCTAAAGGTGTTTGTTCATCAAAAAATACAACTAAATCAACAAATGCTAGCGAAGCAATCACTCTACTTCTTGAAACTTGGTCACACAAAGGTCGACCAGGTTTTAATCTACTAACTGAGGCATCTGTATTTAAGCCTAAAATCAATTTTGTCCCTAAATTCGCTGCTTTTTGTAAATAATCAACATGACCTAGGTGTAAAATATCAAAGCAACCGTTTGTGAAAACGATTGCTTCTTTATTCTGTTTCCAAAATTGAATTTGGTTAAGAGCAATTTCTAATGAAACTATTTTATTTTCAGTTTGATACATTTAAGCCAATATCATTCTTAATACAACAAATAATATTGCTGATAAAATTACAGTAACAGGCAAAGTTAAAACCCATGCTAATACTATACTCTTAACTGTTTCAGGTCTTAGGTTTTTCATTCCTTTATTTGCAACCATACTACCTGCTATACCCGAAGATAAAACATGGGTTGTACTTACAGGTAGACCCAATCCAGAAGATAGAGCAATCGTAGTTGCTGCTACCAATTCACTACTAGCCCCCTGTGCATAAGTTAAATGCTCTTTCCCTATCTTCTCACCTATTGTAACTACTATTCTTTTCCAACCAATCATTGTTCCTATACCCAATGAAAGTGAAATTAAAACAGTAACCCATCCTGGAGCATATTCAATATATTTTTTGGATTTTTTAACAGTTGAATTAAGTTCTTCAATTTCCTTTAAACTAATACTTGCATCACCTGATTTAACAATTTTGTCTAAACCACTACCAATAACCAAAATATGCTTTCTTGAATTTAACTTATCTTTAATTGAGAGAGAATCAGAAATTTTATAATTATCAATAATTGAATTCAATGAAGCAATGCTATTTTTAACTTCATTAAGTTTCTTTCTTTCACTTGATCCTAATCTAACTGTATCAATTTTATTTGAAATTGAAGATATTACTTCAATATCTTTTTTAACATGAACAATCTCTTTATCAGGATTTAAAGCAAAATACGAAGGAACAATGGCAATCAAAATTAACATCATTAAACCAATACCTTTTTGACCATCATTTGAACCATGTGCAAAACTAACCCCAGAACATGTTAAAATTAAAATAATTCTAATCCACATAGGTGGAGCTTTAGTTTTTTTAGGTTCTTTAAAAATATCTTGATTTGTAATAAACCTTTTCATCAAGTACATTAAAAATATTACCATTGCAAAACCAAATAATGGAGATATTAGCAAAGACATTCCAATTTTACTTGCTTCACCCCAGTTTACAGCACTTCCATTTGCTTCAGGCATAAATGTAAAAGCCATTCCTACGCCTATTATTGAGCCTATCAATGTATGAGAACTTGAACATGGAATTCCAAAATACCATGTACCCAAATTCCAAATAATTGAACTTAGTAACATGGCAAGTACCATTGCTATACTCTGATAAACATTTTGATTTATGAGAGATTCAATAGGTAACAAATTCACAATTTTCATAGCAACCGCAAATCCAAGCCACAATCCGCTAGCTACACCTGCAAAATTTAAAAATCCGCTTAAGTATACAGCTATATGTGGTTTTAAAGACTTTGTATAAATAACTGTAGCAACTGCGTTAGCCGTATCATGAAAACCATTTACAAATTCGAATGCACAAACACAAATGATACAGATAATAAGTAATGTTGCTAGTACTGGGTCTAATCCAAATAACATATTAATAATTTTTACAAGAGATTATAGTAGGTTTTAATGCCTTTTCTTTATTTTGCTACAAATTTAGAGATTAATTGAATTAACCATACATTTATTTCAATGTTATTATAATCCTTAACAATTATTTAATATTTGATTAATATAAATATTATAAATGTATAAAACAGTTTATATTCAATTCACGTTAAAATGCTTTATTGCAAATTGTAAATGAACACAAAAGCTATGTTTGGAGGTAAAATATTGTTCAAAGGGTTGATAATAAGCTCTTTTATATTTTCTACGGTAAATAATTTTGCAGAAGGAAACAAAGATATAAAAGAGGTTACTAAGGTTAATGACGATAGCCACAAATACAAAAATGCAAAATTTCCTGTTGACGAACGTGTACATGATTTACTCAGTAGAATGACTATTGAAGAAAAAATTGCACAAATGACTGGATTATATTCACAAAAAAATAAATGGTTTGACCCTAAAACAGGTAATTTTTCAATTAAACTTGCAAAAGATTTTTTAAAAGATGGTGCAGGGCACATTTATGGTATAGGCGAAACAAAAGGTGGTAAAGAAAGTGCATTAATAGCAAATGCAATTCAAAAATATGTAGTTGAAAACACACGTTTAGGTATACCAGTATTTTTTTCTGATGATATTTTGCATGGTCACAAAGCTAAAGATGCTACTATTTTTCCTATTCCTATTGCTTTGGCTAGTACGTGGAATGATGAATTAGTTGGAGAAGTTTATAAAACAATAGCTTTAGAAGCAAAAAGTAGAGGAATACATGTTGGTTTTGGGCCAAATTTAGATGTAGCCCGTGACCCAAGATGGGGCGGTGTTGGTTATACTTTTGGCGAAGATTCTTATCTAGTAAGTAAACTAGGTATGGCTGCAATTAGAGAAATTCAGGGACCAGGACCACAATTACGTATGGCAGCATTTGCTATGCATTATGGAGCAAATGGCGCTTCAGAAGGTGGAAATAACATGGGTTTTGCAGATATTTCAGATAGAACTTTTAGAGAAGTATATTTACCCCCATTTAAATTGGCAGCAAAAGAAGCAAAAGTTTCAGGTATTATTGTAGCTAACAACGAGATTAGTGGAATACCGATGCACAATCATAAAGTTTGGGTTAATGATGTTCTTAGAAAAGAATTCAATTATGATGGTATTATTACTTCTGATCTAAATGGTATTGCAAATCTATCAGATTATCACTCAATTACTCCAGACCATTATGGTGCAGCAAAATTAGCTATCAATACTGGTATTGATTTGGAATTACCAGAAGGTATTTGCTATGACCATTTAATCAAAATGGTAAAAAGTAAAGAAATTCCAGAAACATTAATTAATAAAGCTGTTGGTAGAATATTGAAAGCCAAATTTATGATGGGTTTATTTGAAAACCCTTATGTTGACCCAGAAAATGCTGGGCAAACTGTTGGTTGTCAAAATAATAGATATGTAGCTCTCAAAGCTGCCCAAGAGTCATTAATTTTATTAAAGAACGATAATAATACCCTTCCTCTTGTTCGAAGAACTTTAAAATCAATAGCTGTAATAGGCCCAAATGCAAATAAGGTTATTTCAGGGGAACACACTGAAAAATCTTTAAACCATGTTAGCGTATTAGATGGTATAAAAAGCAAAGTTTTAAAAGAAACTACTGTAAATTATGCTGAAGGGTGCAAAATAACAAAAGAAGGCTTCGGGTGGAAAAGTGATACAGCCAAATTAATGGGTATGGATTCTATTAACAAAAAACTAATAGCTGAAGCTGTACAAACAGCTGAAAAATCTGAAGTTGTATTATTAGTACTGGGTAGTAATGATCAAATAAATAGATTATCGAAATCACCCAATCATTTAGGTGATAAAGCAGACCTTGATTTACCTGGTGTTCAAAACGAATTAGTGAAAGCAATTATTTCAACCGGAAAACCTATCATTGTGTATTTAACCAACTCAAACCCTTTAACATTAAACTATATCCACAATAAAGTACCGGCAATTTTAGAGGGTTGGTATGCTGGGCAAGAAAAAGGTACTGCTGTTGCAGACATAATTTTTGGTGACATTAACCCAGGTGGCAAACTTCCTATTTCGATACCTAAAAATTCAAACCAACTACCATCTTATTACAATTATAAACCAAACGCTAGATTAGGTTATTCATTTGAGTCAAATGGACCTCTTTATCCTTTTGGTTTTGGATTAAGTTATACTACATTTAATTATGAAACTCCAATAATTAATAAACCCAAAATTAAATCTGATGGTAAAGTTACTTTATCGGTAAAAGTTACAAACACAGGTAAAGTAAAAGGTGATGAAGTTGTGCAACTATATATTAGAGACGAACAAAGCTCAATTACTAGACCTATAAAAGAACTAAAAGGGTTTAAAAAAGTAACTTTAATGCCACTAGAGTCACGTACAGTTGATTTTGAATTAGACGCTAAAGATTTTGGATTTTACGATTCAAATATGTCATTTATAGTTGAAAAAGGAAAGTTTACATTGATGTGTGGAGGAAATTCCGTTGATTTAAAGACCGTTCAACTTGAAATCGAATAATGACTTCTAAAAAAGTATTTATTGCAGGTAGTACCGGTTTGATTGGTGGATATCTACTAGCTAAACTTATTGAATCAAATAATATTGAATCAATAATAGCTCCTACCAGAAAACCTAATGATCATCAAAACAGTAAATTAATAAACCCAAAATTAGATTTTGGAGATATTAATGAATTAGAAAAATCAATGAAGGACGTGACAGACGTCTTTTGTTGTTTGGGTACAACCATGAAAGTTGCAGGAAGTAAAGAAGCATTTGAAAAAGTAGATTTTACATATTGTTTAAACTTAGCTATTGCAGCTAGTAATACCTCACCTAAAATAAATTTCTATGTTGTTACTGCAATGGGAAGTGATGCTAATTCAAGCATTTACTATAATCATATAAAAGGTAAACTTGAAAATGAATTGAGTAAATTACCCTTAAAATCTTTAAACATATTCAGACCCTCATTATTAATGGGTAATAGAAAAGAAAAAAGATTGGGCGAAAGAATTGGAATACTTTTAGCACATATAATAAACCCACTTTTAATTGGTCCATTAAAAAATTATCGTGGAATAGAAGCTAGTAAAGTTGCTAACTTTATATACTTAAAAAGCTTGGAAGAAAATTCTGGTAAATCAATATGGCTTTCAGGTGATATGCAATAATTACATTTTATTCAAGTTTGTTGCTAAATATTTACCCATGCTAAAACAAGCCTGAAGTAAATAACCACCTGTAGGAGCATCCCAGTTTAACATTTCACCAATACAGTAGTGATTGGGTAAAGATTTTAATTCAAAATCAGTATTAATTTCACTTAAACAAACCCCTCCAACAGTAGAAATTGCCTCATCAATTGGAGCTAAATCAGTCAACTGCAATGGGAAGTTTTTTATTGTTTTTGCTAAAATTTCTATATCGTTAAATGATTCTTTATCTAAAAAATTTTTTAGCAAAACAATCTGTTGTTTTGTTAAATTTAATTGATTTTCAATATGTTTTGTAAATGAAATATTACTTTTTCTATTTGATTTTAGTTTAGTTACAATATTTTCAACAGTAACATTGGTTTTGAAATCTATATGAATTTCTGCAAAACCGTTTTCATTTATTTGATTTCTAATTACATTACTATGTGCATAAACGGCATTGCCTTCAATACCAAAATTTGTTAAAACCACTTCTCCAAAAATTGTTTTATCCTCGCAACTTATACTAATATTTTTTAAGGCTTTACCCTCAATTTGAGTAATTATATCTTTATCCCAATTGATTTTAAAAGCACAGTTTGATTCTTGAAAAGGAATAATTTCTATATTTTTTGAGTTAAATAATTGTGTCCAATTTCCATCTGAACCAGTTTTTGCCCAAGAACCACCACCTAAAGCAAATACTACAATATTCGCATTAACAGATTCAATATTTCCTTTATTATCAAATATCAATGCATTATTATCATTCCAACCAAGCCATTTATATTCAGTTTTAATAACCACCTTATTTTTTATAACTGCATTTTCAATTGCATTTAAAACTTCAATTGGTTTAATGTTTTTTAATGGGAAAACCCTTTTACTTGTACCTGTAAAAGTTTCAATACCAATAGTTTGTAACCAAATTTGTAAATCAGTATTAGAAAAACATTCTAAATAAGGTTTTATAAAATCAGCAGGAGTATATTTTTGAATAAATGATTGTAAAGGTTCGCTGTGTGTAATATTAAGTCCACCATCGCCAGCTACTAAAAACTTGCGTGCAATAGCCTTTTTTTGCTCATAAATAGTAATATCAAAAAGTGCTGCATCAAGTGAAGCTGCAAGCATTAAACTCGCCGGACCAGCACCTATTATTGCAATTGTTTTTTTCATGGATGAAAACTTTTTAGCTTTTCAGGATTCAGCTTGAATCCTCTTATGTTTACTTAACATTTTTTAATGTATTTTTTAACCATAATAGAAACATAGTTTTTAAATTATTAATAATCAAACCTATGTACCTATTGTGGTTAAAAAAGGATTAGAAAACATAGTTTTGATTTTCAATGAAAATCCTATAATGCCATTTAAATAAAAAAAGCGAATAGAATATCAAATTCTATCCGCTTTATATTTTATAAACTACTTATATTCTTATCCAATAATAATTTTTTGACCAAGTTTAAGATTTGTACCTTTTAGCTTGTTCATTTTTTTCAAACGAGCAATTGGTAGGCCACCGTATTTTTTAGAAATAGTCCAAAGTGTGTCACCAGCTTGTACGTAATGTACTTTGGGTGCTTTGATTTTGGTTTTTGTTTTAACAATTGCTGTATTGTTTGCATTTACATTTACCTCTCTTACAACAATTAATCTCTTGCCTTTTTTAAGTTTAGCGTTTTCTTTGATTCCGTTTAACTTACAAAGTTCTCTCACCGACATACCATAAATACGTGCAATTTGAGATACTTTTTGACCTTTGCTTGTGGTGTGGAAAAGTTTAACCTTTTTGGTTTCAACTTTATTTTTATCCTCAGTATCATTATTAGCTACCGAATTAACTACACTTGAATCTGATTTTAAACTATCATTTGTTGCTTTAACAATAGTTTGTGATTCAAATGTTGGTAATTTAGCTGATGCAATAATGTTGTTAATATTATCTTTTATCTTATCGTGTTGGTCTTTAGGAATACGTAATTGATACGTTCTTTCATTACCATTTACAACTCCTGATTTTAACGAAGGATTCAGTTTTTTGATATCATCGTAGCACAAACCTGCTTCATTACAGAATGTTTTTACATTGATTTTATCACTGATTGTAACAACTTCATTTTCCCAAATATATTCTTTATAATCAGGATATAAATTATGTTCGTGAGCATAATTTACCATGTAGGCAATAGCCACAAACTGAGGCACATAACTACGAGTTTCTTGTGGCAAATAATTGTAAATTCCCCAGAAACTATTAACTCCACCCGCTTTTTTGATTGCATTTTTTACATATCCTGGTCCACAGTTGTAAGCCGATAAAGCCAACTCCCAATCACCAAAATATTTAAATAACCATTTAAGGTACAAACAAGCCGCTTCGGTTGATTTATATGGATCCATACGATCGTCAATGTTTGCATCATAATTTAAATGATACATTCTACCAGTTGGACCCATAAATTGCCATAATCCCATTGCTCCAACACCTGATTTTGCAGTGTTTTTCAAGCCTGATTCAACTATAGCAAGATATTTAAGTTCTTTTGGTAAACCATGACGCTCAAGTGCAGCCTCAAATATTGGGAAGTACATGTCTTTACGAGCAAGTACCATTTTACTATAAGCACGATTTCGTACTACAAAAAAATCAATAAAGCTAAGAACCTTACGGTTGTAGTTAAGTTTTATTCTGTTTTCAATAGCTCCTAAACGAGGAATAACTTCTTCTTCGCTTACTTCTGGAATATATTCGTAAGTATAAGGTCTTAAGCTATCAAGATTTACATAATGCTCTTTTGGAGTATAACCCCATTCATCTTGTGCCTGTACCGAACCAATTCCGAAGGCACAAACAACCGAAGCAAATATTAATTTGCTCACTTGAATGGTATATTTGAAGGTCTTTTTCATGGTTTTGGTAGATTTGTGCTTACAACTTAAATGATTGGTGAAGAGTTCATAATTTTATGTATTTATTCGTAAATTTTTACTTAAAGTTTTACTTTAACACAAACTTATCAAAGTTTAGTTATTTAGTATCTTATTTTTGATTAAATAATCACTGAACGACAATAATTCTTGTTCTCCAAATGCTTTACTTAATACTTGCAAACCAATTGCTAAACCTTGTGAATCCCTACCATTTGGTAGCGACACCCCTGGGATTCCTGCTAAGTTTGCCGATACTGTAAATACATCGGCAAGGTACATAGCTAAAGCATCATCAGAGAATTCTCCAATTTTAAATGCAGTAGTTGGTGTAGTTGGCATAATCAAGAAATCAAACTCATTTAATAATGAATCTGTTTTTTCTTTGATTAATCGACGTACTTTTTGTGCTTTTGTAAAGTAAGCATCGTAATAATCAGCACTTAATACAAATGTACCAAGCATAATACGTTTTTTTACTTCTGCACCAAAACCTTCCGATTTTGATTTTTTGTACATACTTTCAAGGTCGGTAGTGTTGGCACTACGGTGTCCGTAACGTACACCATCGTATCTCGAAAGATTAGTACTTGCCTCTGCTGTAGTTAATACATAGTAAGTAGGCAAAATATAATCTAAATATGGAAATGCTACAGGCGTTAGGGTGTGACCTTCGGCTTTTAGCTTTTCTATAGTTGCTAAGGTTGCTTTTTTAATTTCCTCGTTTACACCTTCACTTTCAACAGATTCTTTTAAATAAGCAATATTTAATTTTTTATCTGTTGCAGGTAATGCTGAATATTGAGGTACTTCTTTAAATGAAACTGTGCTATCGTTGTCATCGTGACCAGCAATTACTTCAAGTACCAAAGCGGTGTCGGCAACTGATTTTGCTATTACTCCAATTGAATCAAATGAAGATGCATAAGCAATTAAACCGTATCTTGAAATGCGTGAGTAAGTTGGTTTAAAACCTATTACTCCACAAAATGCTGCTGGTTGACGCACAGAACCACCTGTATCAGAACCAAGAGAAGCCATACATAAGTCGGCTTGTACAGCTACTGCCGAAGCTCCTGATGAACCTCCAGGTACACGAGTTGGATCGTCGAAATTTTTAACTACTCCAAATGCTGATTTTTCATTTGATGAACCCATCGCAAATTCATCGCAACTTTGGCGACCAATAATGATGGCATCTTCAGCAATAAGTTTTTTTACAGCTGTTGCATCAAATAACGAAACAAAGCCATTTAATATTTTACTACTAGCTTGTAAACCATGACCTTTGTGGCAGATTACATCTTTTAAACCTACTACCATTCCAGCCAATTTACCAGCAGTTCCAGCTTTAATTTTAGCATCCACTTCTATTGCTTTTGCCTTTGCTTCCTCAGCATAAACTTCAATAAAAGCATTTAAATGCTTATTAGCTTCAATATTTTTTAGATAATGACCAACCAAGTCAGTACAATTTACTGTACCAGCGGCAATATCAGCTTTAATTTCGTTGAGCGAACTGTAATTTTTCATTAAAAAAATCTTCTCAGATTATTATGCTTCGTTTGATTTGTTTGAAGTATTGTTATTAGCATTGTTGATGTTATTGTTGCTAATAGTGTTTTGAGAAGGAACATCGTCCATACCTCTATTTACTTCATTTTTAATTTCGTTCGTTGCATGTTTAAATTCCTGAATACCTTTACCTAAACCTCTTGCAAGTTCTGGTATTTTTTTGGCACCAAATAACAGAAGCATTACAAAAACGATTAATAATACTTCCCAGCCACCTAGGCCACTTATAAACAGCATTACTGAATTAGATATCATTTTGGATTTATTTAGTTCTAACTCACAAAATTAACGAAAGTATCTCAAAATAAAAGCTTTTTTAAGCCTTAATTATTAGAATTTAATTAAAAAATGAATATTTTGTGAAAATATTTTTGAAAAATACAGCTTATCAATCAATCGTATAATTTTTGATTTTTTAATAATTTATTGATTGTTGTGATGATTCGTTCTACTTTGGTTTCTTCTTTTTTGGCAGATGATATCCAGTCGATATAGGCTTTTTGTTCGGAATCGGTAAAGGTTAAAAATGTGCTGTAAGCTTGTGGTTCATCTTTGAGGCAATTAATTATTTCTTCAGGGAAAATGGGCGATGAGTTATCAATCCATAATTTAACATGTACAAAATCGCCTTCTTTTTTCTTAATTGCTTTTCTAATTTCGGCACGAACAGGTAAAAATAATTTGCCATTGCCCATGGGCATTAATTTATAGTTTTTGAGTTCAAAAGTATCAATAAAGCCACTTACTTGCACCCAACCAAATTTTGCTTTTTTATCTTGAGGTATTTCCTCAATAACAGTATAAACCCAACCACCTTTCCCTGGGAATTTTTCTAAAAAATAGTTTTTATCTACAATTGGGTTTTCCATGTTTGATGAGGTTTTTCATAATTCTGTTTCAGAAAATTACTATAACAAACTATAAATTCTGCATATTTATTAGTTTACTATAAAAGCCATTTTGATTACTTAGATCTTGATGTGTACCACGTTCTATAATTTCGCCTTTTTGTAAAACTATTATTTCGTCAGCATTTTGAATAGTACTTAATCTGTGTGCAATTACTAAAGAAGTACGTTCTTTCATTAAATTGGTAATTGCATCTTGTACTAGTTTTTCTGATTCAGTATCAAGCGCAGAGGTAGCTTCATCTAAAATTAATATTTCTGGGTTTCGTAAAATAGCTCTTGCAATAGAGATACGTTGTCTTTGTCCACCAGAAAGTTTTGAGCCACGTTCGCCAATTACAGTATCGTATCCATTTTCGGTTGCCGAAATAAAATCATGTGCATTGGCTACACGAGCGGCAGCTTGTACTTGCTCCAGACTTACTTCTGGTATTCCAAATGCTATGTTATTGAAAATGGTATCATTAAATAGAATAGATTCTTGAGAAACGATGCCAATATGTGAACGTAAAGATTCAAGGGTTATATCTTTAATTGATACATCATCCATTTTTATTGAACCACTTTGTGGATCGTAAAAACGTGGTAATAAGTCGGCTATGGTTGATTTACCACCACCTGATGCTCCTACCAAGGCTACAGTTTTTCCTTTTGGAATGGTGAATGAGATATTTTTTAATACCAATTCGGTTTCGTAACCAAAAGATACATTTTCAAATTTGATACTTTCGTTAAATTCATTTTTAACAATTGCATTTGGAGCATCTTTAATTAAAATTGGTTCATCAATCAATTTAAAAAACCTTTCTCCTGAAACTATTCCTTTTGAGATATTTGAAAAAGATGTAGATAAAGCTTTTGCAGGAGCCAATATCTGAGAAAAAAGAATTATATAAGTAATAAATTCTGAAGGGCCTAAATCTCCTTTGCCTTCAAGTACTAGTGTACCTCCATAAAGCAAAATCCCTGCAACAACAGTAGTTCCCATAAACTCAGAAAGTGGTGAAGCTAAATCTCTTTTATAATACATTGATCTATACAATCTGATATATTCGTCATTTTGATTATTAAATCTTTTTATGGTAAAGCCAATTGCATTAAAGCCATTTATAATTTTTATTCCAGAAATACTTTCATCAATAATTGAGAGAATTTGCCCTAAAATATGCTGACTTTGATGTGCTTGTCGCTTTAAGCGTTTGGTAATTTCTGCAATAATTAATCCCGAAATTGGAAGTAAAATCAATGAAAAAATAGTTAATTTAAATGACATGCTTAATAATATTGCGAAAATTGTTATTATTCGAGCAGGTTCGTTATACAAAGCAGCCAAGGTACCTACAACGGAATGTTCAACTTCCATAACATCATTACTCATTCTAGTGATTAAATCACCTTTGCGTTCACTATTAAAAAATCCAACATGAAGTTTAATAACATTTTCAAATACTACTTTACGTACATTTTTTACTACATGTGTACGTAATCTAGTCATAGAAATCAATGCTAAATATCTAAATAAGTTACTCAATAACACAGAGATAACTAAAATGGTACATACAAAAGTTAATGCCCCAACTTTGCCTTCAGCTACTATAACTTGATTAAAATAATATCCGAAAATATTTTTTATATAATCAATAGTTAATTCAAATTTGGGAGCTTCTGTAGCTACATATTCGGTTTTGGCTTCTAATCCAAAAAGAACATTTAGTAAAGGAATAATAAGTGAAAAGTTGGCTAAACTAAAAATAATATGAAAGGTAGAAAATATAATATATTGAGGAACAAACTTGCTGTAAGGTTTTGCAAAAGCAAGTATTCTAAAATAAGTTTTCATTGCGTAAGTATTTAACATACAAAAGTAAGAAATTAGAACTTTAATTTTGTATAATTATTTTTAAAGAATGGATTTTATGAATTTGTAAAATAAAATTTCAAAAAAAGTTATCTTTGCATAAAGCAAAAAAATTAATAATGGTAAGTATAATAGTTGCAATACATAATCAATTATCTGTAAATAAGTTATTTGTAGAATCATTAAAAAAATATTCAGCTTACCCTTATGAATTAATAATTTTAGATAATAATTCAACGGATGGATCGGCAGAGTTTTATGAAAAAGAAGGAGCTATTGTTATTAAAAATAAAGCAAATTATAATTATCCTTACTGCCAAAATCAAGGAATAAAAATAGCAAAATATGATTTTTTAGCATTTTTAAATAATGATATTATTGTTGGCCCAGATTGGGATAAAAATATTATTGAAACCATGAAAGTGAATGGTTTAGAAGTCGCAACTTCAACTGGAATGGAACATTTGGAAACTGATGCCCTAACTAAAAAAGCTTTAAGAAAATGGAAAGCAATTAAAAATCCTATTGCATTTTTTAGTACCAATATTTTTTGTTTAAGATTGATGGTTTTTTTAATGTATGGAAATTTAGAAAAATACAATAGAACACGATTTCAACAATTTGGAACAAATGTAGTTGAAGGTTTTTGTGGAAATAGTGTATTTATGTTTAAATCTGCGATTGAAAAAGTGGGTTTGTGGGACGAAAGAATTCAAGGTGCTGATTTTGATTTATATTTGAGAACCAAAAAACGTAGTATTGAAGTTGGTGATATTAAACCAGTACATGTTGCATTAGGTGTTTATAATCACCACTTTATTAGATTAACATTAAGAAGCAAACAAAAACCACCAGTTTTTGAACATGCCGACAAAATGATTTCCATAGAATCAAAATGGGGAAATGATTTTATTCAACAACATATCAATGATGCTTTTCAAGATTATAAGTGAGATTTGAGATGTTAGATTTAAGATATTAGATTAAATATATCCCTATTTTTAAAACAAACTCTGTTTTGTAGCAATATTCAACCTCAACCCTAAAGTAAAATAGGTTTCATTACCAACTAAAGCCCCTGCTGTACTTTTTCGGTAACCATACATTGCATCAATAAATAAGTTGTGGTACAACATATAATTGGCTGATACTTGAATGTGTGCAGTAGTATTTTTTACACCTTGTGTTATTTTATTCCCAGTTAAATGAAAGGCTGATACATTGTTATACGATTTAAAAATATCGCCTCCATAATTGTATTTTCCTGTACTTGCTGAAGTGTCAACTCCTTGAATGTAATAGGTTCCTTGTAGTTTTAATAACAATTTAGTATTTGATTGATAACGAATTATACCCATAAATTCTTTTAAATTTGCTCCCATAGGGTGTGCCAAGGCTTGACCGTAATGTGTATAATTTGAATAATTATCAGCATGAGTGTAAGTATATGGACGAATATAATTATACTCCACCTGTGCATCTAAACCTTTTACTGTGAATACATTAAAGTATTTTGCTCCAAATTGCAAAGCTTGTTTATTTTCCCAAGCACCTTTGCCTGCTTTTACATTTGAAAATATAAACTCATCTATAAAAACAGAAGTATATAACTGAGCTGTTTTAAACAAATTATATTTTATATCCATACCAATATTGGCATTATCAGGGCTACCATTATTTTGTTCTGCCCAACGATAAAATATGATAGGATTCAAATAGTTAGCATCAAAACTCCCTGCCGACAATGAATCTTTTCTACCAAAAACAATGCTTTCAAACAAACCAATATTTATGTTTTTTAATACATTCAAACTTAAATGATGCATAGCAAAATACTTGCGAGGATACAATTGATTTGTTCCTTGAGATTGCGTACTCATTTGAGCAAATAAGTTGGTGTACTGAAATTTCCAAACAGTAGTTTGTGCTTTTAAAAACAAGTAAGCATTTGAATTGTCAGATAATGAAAGTGAACGAATACCATTTCCAATAAAATTTTTATCGTGCCCAAATTGTAATTGTATATGTTTTACTGGCGAAACAGTAATATATCCACGAGCCGAAATATAATCATAGCCACTGGTTTTGAATGGTTTGTAAAATCCTTCCCCAGTCAAAGCTCCCCAACTTTGTGTATAATTATTCAAGTACTGAGGAAACGAAACTTGATTATCAGTTAAAATACTATAAAAACCAATTTTTTTATCTACCCAACCTCTAATTTCAACTCCTTTGGTATTTTGAAAAAGCGTTGCATCTAAAGCTGAGGATTTACCATATTGTAAGTTTAAAACAGGGTTTGCAACTATCATAAAATCATCAGAATGATATGAATATGTAGCATTTTGTCGATTGTAAAAAGTAGTATTTCGAGGTTTAGTTCTGCTATTTGATCCCCATTCAATATTATCGTTAATCAAATAATCGCCAATGCTTTTATTGATTAAAGTATCATTTTTTAAAACTTGTTGAGAAACGAAATCTCGTCTATACGGTTTTTGAGAAGTATGGTATGTTGCATTTTCACCTGAAACAACTTCAGTTTTATCTAATAAATGATAATAGTCAGTATTTAAAGGTACGTAAGTTGACTGAGCAATTGCCAAACTGCTACCAAAAAGCAAAATAGTGGATATCAAGTTTCTCATAACAACAAATATATAATTTAAGAGAGTTAAATTTTTCATTTTTTGCTAAAAAAACAAGATATTGCATATTCTATAAAAATTCAAAAGAATAAATCACATTATGATTTGCATTTACGTTTCTGAAACAAGCCCAAGAGTTGAATATATTTTTAATGTATTTTTCAAATATATTTTAGAAGTTGAATTTGTAATTACTTCCGATAAAGAAGTGTTTTCAAATTTTGATGGTGCAAAATTTAGTTATGGAAGAGTTAAAGAAACCGAAGGTTTATTTTTTGGAGCATCAGACATAATGTTTGAAAACGATGTATATAAAAGACCTATCGAACCAGTAGATTGGAATAACTTAAAAGGATTTTTCCCTGTAAAAGATTTAGGTTTTTTACCTTTTGACCCTTTTGCTTCAGCATTTTATATCATTACAAGATACGAAGAACATTTACCTACAAATACTCTTGATAAGTATAAAAGATACATGCCTGAGCAAAGTATGTTATATACTTACAATTTGATTGATAAGCCAATTATAAACTTATATGCATTAGAAATCAGAAAAATTATTCTTAGTTTTTATACAAGTCACAATTTCCCAACTAGAAGAGCGAGATTTATACCAACATTTGATATTGACAATGCTTTTGCATATAAACACAAAGGTTTTATAAGAAGTTCTGTTGCTTTTTTAGAAGATTTATTAAAATTTAATTTTAAAAATGTATCTCAAAGAATTTTAGTGCACACTAATGTTAAACCAGACCCTTATGATACTTTCAAAAGGATAGTTGAAATATGTGATAAATTTAAAATTAAACCATTGTTTTTCTTTTTATTAGGGGATTTCGGAGGTAACGACCGTAATATTTCTCATCACAATAATGTTTACAGAAATATTATTAAAAAATTTAATGAACGTTATGAAGTTGGATTTCATCCATCATTTGGTTCGGTAAATTCTGAAAAACAACTTTTAATTGAAAAACAAAGACTCGAAAATATTATTGGAAAAAAAGTATTTAAAAGCAGACAATATTTTAATAAATTATCTTTCCCTGATACTTATAACAAGCTAATTGAAGCAGGAATTACCGATGATTATTCAATGGGTTTTAACAATGTTATTGGATTTAGAGCAGGTATTTGTGTATCATATCCATTTTTTGATTTGATTGCTAATGAACAAAAACCTTTAATGATTCATCCATTCTGTTTTGTGGATAAAGCATTTAAATTACATTTAAGAATTCGTTCATCAGAAGTTCCTTACCATGCTCGTCATATATGGGAAACAGTTAAATCAGTTGGTGGTGATTTCAGGGTAACTTTCCACAATGAGACTTTAGGAAGTAAAAAAATGTGGCAAAACTGGAATAATATCTGTGAAGAAATCATAAGAACTACTTTAGAGTAATTTCTTTGAAATCCAATCAGTTATAATTTCAATTTCCTTATTTAAATTCTCAGTTTTACTATTATCTACAATAATATCAACTATATTTTTAGTTGGTAAAATGTGTTTTTCAAAAGCTGGAATAACATGATTATAATATCTATAAACTACATCATTGTAATCATAGCCACGTTCTATAGCATCACGTTGTAATCTGCGGTTGAGATTAATATCTGTTGGAGCATCTACAAATATTTTATATGAAAAATGTGGATAAATTGACTCAAAATTAAATACAAAAATCCCTTCAATGATTAATATTTTTCGAGGTTCAATAGTTTTAAGCTCTTTATTAATCAATGAGTTATTATAATTATATGTTTCAAAAGTTATAGCTTTTCCTGACTTTAAATCTATAATATCAGCCAATAATTTTGCTTCATTAAATGCAGTTGGAATATCAAAATTTTCAATTCCATTTTCATCTTTTTGTTGTAATTCTCTCGGGAAATAATAATTATCAAGTGCCAAATGAATTACATCATTTTCAGGCAATTGCGAAAGCAACTCTCTTAAAAAGAACGACTTTCCACTTCCACTTGCACCTGTTATTCCTATAATTACCATTATATATTTTATTGAAGTTTTTCAAAAATAAATAAAAAATGCCTCACAATAATATAATCGCAAGGCATTTTACAACTGATATAAATATGTTTTATTTTATTGCTTCAATAAATTTATCCATCAAAGTTAAAGTTTCCTTCATTACTTCTGTTGATTGAATTTCAGCATCACGGTAAACGATTAATGAATTGTTTTTTGCTTCTAAAACATATCCTTTTGTACCTTCAAGTAATTTAATCAATGTTGGATTGAAGAATTTTCTGATTGCAACTTCATCTTTTCCAGTTAAAAAGTATTTTTTTGAAAATACCGGAAACTCATTAAAGTCAATATCCTTACTGCCAGCAATACCCTTTAAATCATAGAACATACCTTCAGCCTCAAGTGAAAAATCTGGTATAGAATGTTTGTTATCATTCATCAAGAAAACTGTCATTTTAAACTCAGGTTTTGTTAAGAAGTTTGATTCTTGAACATAAATATCGGAGAACATAAACTGATAATCTTCTCTTGCTCCTACTAATACATTGTTGGCATCTAATGCTTTACGTGTAATATTAAATGGCAAGAAATGCATTCTTAATAATGTAAACTTAGGACTCAAATCTAGGTCTAGGTTTTCAGTTTGTGCAAATTCAGTTAATGCAACTTGGCGGCGAGTTAATTTTAATTCTTTTGGTTTTACAATTTCATTTTTAGCCAATGACCTTCTTGCAGAAAGTGGATGGTCAGAGGTGGGAACAAGGTGTTCCATACCTATCAATTGTAGATGTGTTCCATTGTTATGCATCTCATCTTCAAGGGCATGCATTTGTTCCATAAATGTATGGTCAACTAATCGAACTGATGAAAAGTCAACTTTCAAGTTTGCGTTTTTAGGGATTCTATCAAAGTATTTTTTTAGTACTAAATAATTTAAAAATACTGCCGAGTTTTTTATCGATAAAGTGTAATTATGATCATCAACTTTGGTAATACGAGCATTTCCATTGAAGATAGAACCTCCAGGTTTAATGTAATAATAATATACTTCAATTAAGATTTTGGTGACAATACCAGCTCCAACTCCCCAAAGTAAATCATCAGCTAAAGTTACAATAATTGTAACAAGGAAAATTGCAAGTTGCTCATTACCAATTTTTTTAGTTTTTATAAATTCATTTGGCGATGCCAAACGATAACCTACAGCAATCAACATAGCAGCCAAAGCTGTATTTGGAATCATTTCAATAATTGGTGTTATTGTTAAAACTGCAATCAGTAAAAACACTCCATGAAAAAAGTTTGCCCAACGAGTTTGTGCTCCATTATTTACGTTTGCAGATGAACGAGCAACTTCCGAAATCATAGGTAAACCACCAAGTATTCCTGAAATAACATTACCAATACCGACAGCAATTAAATCTTTATTATAATCCGATTTACGTTTGTGTTGGTCTTGTGGGTCAATAGCCTTAACTGTTAGCAAACTTTCAATAGTACCAACTAGCGCAAACATGATAACATATTTAATAAAATAACCCGTTTGTGATAAACCAGAAAATGAAACATTTACTCCAATATTATCAACAAAATTGCCAATTTTTACCAATGTATTTCCTTCTAACCCAAGGTATAATCCCATTGGAATTGCCAAAACTAAAACCACAAGTGGAGAAGGTATTTTACGGATAAATCCGTTTTTTACCATTGGCAAACCAAATAAAATTCCTAAACTAATTATACCAATAAGTGCAACTTGAGGGTTTAAACCGATAATACTTTGTGGAATATGTGCCAATAATGCCAATGTTCCCATGCCTTTGATTGTTGCAGGGTCAACACCAAGTAAAGTATGAATCTGTTTTGAGAAAATGATAATACCAATTGCAGCCAACATACCATGCACAGCCGATGCTGGGAAAAAATCACTTAACGAGCCAAGTTTAAATACACCAAACAAAATTTGAATTATACCCGCAACTACAATAGTTCCAAGTGTTAATTGCCAACCCAATGTAGCATCGCCATGTCCGAAATCTTGAACAGCAGTAGCAACAATTACAATTAAACCGGCAGCCGGACCTTTAATTGTTAACCTTGAACCTGCAATAATTGATACAACAATACCACCAATAATTGCAGTAATTAAACCCATTACAGGCTCAAAACCAGATGCTTTGGCTATACCCAAACTCAATGGCATAGCCAAAAGGAATACCAAAAACCCTGAAATAGCATCAGCTTTAAAGTTTTCTTTTAATCCTGCTAGTCCATCGGCAGGTATTTTTTTGATTTCCATAATTATTTATCGTAATGTTTAATCTAAAAATCTGGTACAATATTACTTTAAACATAAAACCAATACATTAGTAAATAATTAAAATGCATTAAAATATGCTTAAATCTTTCAAAGATGCTACATTTTGAGGAATAAAGCTTAATTTTGAGTATTGAATATTTATTTTGAAGAGTTATTAATTGATTTATAGACAATTTACTTTGTCTCTGTCATTCGAGACTATTTTACACTCTTGTGTAAAATATCGAATCTTATATAATTATTCTACATAATAGGATTCCTCGTGCCTCGGAATGACAAAATGATGATTTTAAATTATATAACAATTTAAAAAAATTAAATCTTTTCAAAAACCAACTATTAATTCTTAATTACTCATTATTAATTAATTAAACTATGCGTGAAGATTTTCTGAATGCTGATAATGATAGGCAAAATAATACGGATAAAGAAATTGAGCGTGCACTCAGACCTTTATCTTTCCATGACTTTGCTGGTCAGCAGAAAACTGTAGATAATTTAAAAATATTTGTTCACGCTGCCAAACAACGTGGCGAAGCGCTTGACCATATTTTATTACATGGCCCTCCGGGTTTGGGTAAAACTACTTTGTCCAATATTATTGCAAATGAGTTAGGTACAAATTTAAAAATCACTTCTGGCCCCGTGTTGGATAAACCAAGTGATTTGGCTGGTTTGCTTACCAATCTTGAAACCAATGATGTACTTTTTATTGACGAAATTCACCGACTTAGTCCCATTGTAGAAGAATACCTTTATTCTGCCATGGAGGATTATCGCATAGATATTATGCTTGATTCGGGACCAAGTGCTCGTACAGTACAAATTGGCTTAAATCCATTTACATTAATTGGAGCAACAACCAGAGCAGGTTTGCTTACTTCGCCACTTAGGGCACGTTTTGGAATAAATGCTCGTTTGGAATACTATGATGCTAAGTTACTTACAGGAATTATTTCTCGTTCGAGTAGTATTTTAGGTACACCAATTCACGAAGATGCTGCCTACGAAATTGCAAGAAGGAGCAGAGGTACACCTCGTATTGCAAACAACTTACTGCGTAGAACCAGAGATTTTGCCCAAGTAAAAAGTAATGGAATCATTGATGTGCCCATTGCCCAAATAGCTTTGGATGCATTGGATGTAGATCAAAATGGATTAGACGAAATGGATAATCGTATTTTGTCAACAATAATTGAAAAATTCAAAGGTGGTCCCGTAGGTTTGAGTACCATTGCCACAGCTTGTAGCGAAGAAGCCGAAACTATTGAAGAAGTGTATGAGCCATTCCTGATTCAAGAAGGATATTTAAAACGTACTTCACGAGGTAGAGAAGTTACCGAATTGGCTTACAAACATTTAGGTTTAATTCCACCTACCAAACAAGGCACTTTATTTCAATAAAAAATGAAATTTATAAAAGTAATATTTTTACTAAGTTTGAGTTTTGGTTTGCTCGTAGCATGTAACAATGCAGAGCATACCGAAACTAAATCAACCGAAACGCACGAAATTTTGAAAGCCGATACTGTAAATGAACAAGTATTGGTTAGTAAAAATTGGCAATGTGTACAGTTAAAATCCAACGAAAATATTGGAGATTTAGAATCAGATGTTACAATAACTGAAAATACAAAAGTTAAAGTTGAGGTAAAAAATATTCAATTGTTGAAATCATTTTCTTTTGGTTTTATACTTGATAATGAATTACATGTAAACAATAATGTTGCTGAGTATAATTTTACAATTTCAGATAAAAAAACACATTTTGGAATAAGTCATTTACTTGATTCAGAAGGTTTAGTAATTAAAAATCCTGAAACAATAAATACCTTTTTTGTAGCTAAAGATTCCAAAATAAGAGTAAAAAATAGTGTAGATACCGAACCTGCACTGTTTTTAAACTTACCAAATTCAGCCATAGCAAACCCAAGAATAATTATTGATTTTGTATTGTTAAACACAAACATTGCCAAAGGTGCTCGCTATGTAAAGTTGAATATTGATGGCGAGGAAATAAACATTCATAATTGGTCGGGTTATGAAATAAAAGGTTTACAATCAGGCAAACATACATTAAAATTAAGCTTGTGCGAAGATGATGGTAAACTTGTAAAAGGCATATTTACAGAAGTTGAAAAGGAGTTTGAGGTGAAGTAAATCTTAAAATTTTGAATGAAAACACCCAAGTTTAAACGAAAAAAACGCATTAATCCTATTGATAAAAGTATTGATAGTAAACTTAAAAATGTTGGCAGATACATTAATATTTTTACTATTATAATTGGTTTATTGTCTTTACCTTTTAATAAATACGCTGATTACTTTCTAGTTATATTATTTTTAATACCAATTGCTTGCATAATTATTACTAAAATTTACAATAATATTTTTGATTTTGGCACAACAGAAAGTGGTAACGCAATTTTTTTATATCCATTGTTGATTAGTTTAATTTTTTCTTTAATACGATGTATGGCAATTCATACCCTTGAAAGCAGAAATATACTCTTTGCAACAATTATTTTTACTTTGCTTATTGTATTCCTAATTGTTTTTAAAAATGATGATTTTTTTAAAAATGGTAAATTATCATGGATATCAATTGCTATTCAATGTTTATTCCCATTAATGTTTTCATATAGTTTATCTGTAAATTTAAATTACACTTTAGATTTTTCAGAACCACAAACATATTTATCAAAAGTATTATTAAAAAGCGAATCTCATGGTAAACATGTCAATTATTATTTTGATATAAAAACTATTGATAACCAAATACTTTATAATGATTTAAGAGTAAATCAAAACCTTTTTAAAATAACTAATAAAAACGACACCGTAACTTTAAAAATATATAAAGGTTTATTAAATGCACCTTATTATGAGGTAGTAAAAAAGTAAAGCCCTGATATTTTTTACATTTATCAGGGCTTTTGGTTTTGTTTATTTTGTTTCGTTGTGGCTTAAATCCAAGTATTTAAAAAATTCTTGTTTAACAGAATCTTCTTGAAATTTACCATAAAACTGCGAAGTTACTGTTCTACTGTTTACATCTTGAATGCCTCTTGACGATACACATAAATGTGCTGCATCAATTACCACTGCAATATCATCAGTTTGTAAACTTGTGCGTAATTCATTGGCAATCTGTACAGTTAAACGCTCTTGTACTTGTGGGCGCTTAGCATAATACTGTACTATTCTATTGATTTTTGACAAACCAATTACTTTGCCATTACTGATATAGGCTACATGCGCTGTTCCGATAATTGGTACAAAATGGTGTTCGCAGTTTGAGAAAAAGGTAATATCTTTCTCAACCAACATTTCGTTGTATTTGTATTTATTATCAAATAGCTTTACATCAGGTTTATTTGCAGGGTTTAATCCACTAAATATCTCTTTAACATACATTTTAGCTACACGTTGTGGCGTACCACGAAGCGAATCGTCGGTTAAATCTAAACCTAAAGTTTCCATTATTGCTTTGAAATGATGTTGGATTTTCTCCATTTTTTCATCATCTGATAACAAAAAGGCATCTTCACGAAGAGGTGTTTCGGACGATGTACCAATATGGTCATCTCCTATTTCGTCAACTGAAAACGTATCAAGCAACTGGGTATTCAACAAAGTTTCGTTCGGTTTCATATAATCGTATGTTGAGCTCTAAGTTTGAATCTATTAATGGGCGTAAAATATTGTAAATCACTATTGCAATATTTTCAGCAGTAGGGTTTAGATTGGCAAATTCTTGCGTATCTAAATTTAAGTTTTTGTGATCAAATTTATCAAGCACATGCGTTTTAATCAGTGCAGATAAATCTTTCATATCATAAACATAACCTGTTTCAGGATTAATTTCACCTACAAGTTTAACTATAAGTTCGTAATTGTGTCCGTGAAAGTTATCGTTATTACATTTACCAAAAACTTGGGTATTTAGTTCCTTTGTCCACAAAGGATTATTAAGCCTATGTGCAGCATTGAAGTGTTCTTTTCTATATACGGCTACTTTCATATTTACTTAACTTTGTGGATTCAATTTTGTTTAACATTTTAATTTAAATTTTAAACAAACGCTATTTTTACAAATATAGTAATGCTTGTTTATATTAAATTTAATTAAGCTGTAAATATAGTTTATAGAAAACGAAAATTAGTACATTTGTAAATAAAGACATCAATTATGACCACAAAAACTCCAAAAGATTCATTAGTGATAATGACTGAACTTGTAATGCCAGACCATTGCAATATGCTTTTTAACTTAATGGGAGGCAGAATGATGCATTGGATGGATGTGGTAGCTGCAATTGCTGCACAACGACATGCAAATAGTTTGGTAGTTACTGCATCGGTTGATACAATTTCGTTTACAGAACCTATAAAGCTTGGTAATGTAGTTACTTTGCAAGCTAAAGTAACTCGTGCATTTAATACTTCAATGGAAATTCATATTGAAGTTTGGGCAGAGGACGTACCGGAAAAACGTAAATTTTTGAGCAATACAGCTTTTTTTACATTTGTAGCTCTAGATAAACATGGTAATAAAGTAATAGTACCTGAAGTTGAACCTGAAACCGATGTTGAAAAAGAGTTGTACGAAACTGCATTACAACGCCGACAAATGCGTTTGTTAGTTGCAGGAAAAATTAAACCCGACCAAGCACATTCGTTAAAAGACTTGTTTGGGTTGAAAGATTAAAATTAGTCCCATCGGGACGATGATATGCTAGCCATGGGTTTAAACCCATGGTATTTTTTTGACATTTTTTGAAATACAAAAAAACCTTAACCCTTAACGATTTACTACCTAACTCCTTTCTTTAGTTTATAAAAAATCTCTTCTAAACCGTTGAGCTTTATTTCATAAACTGTAGATAATTGTTGCCCTAATTTTCCTGGAGGTAAACCACCTTTTCTCAAAAACCACTCTAAATAACTTACAGGCAAATCACAAAGTAAAGTGTCTTTGAATTTACCAAAAGGCATTTTAACTTTTATTAAATCAAGTAAAATTTGAGGGTCAGGTTGTTGGTTTTCGGACATTAGGTACTGAATATTTTTGTTTGCAAAGTATAAATATTTACTCGAAATACCATTGAATAAAATTTTTAGGTTTACTTTTATTTATTAATTTTGAAATTAATGACATCCAACAATATGAAAAAAATTCTAATTATTTACTTCTTAACTTTTGTAAGTTTATACAATTATGCTCAAACTAATTCTATTGTCGGGAAATGGAAAATTGTTAAGTTTGAAGGAGAAGGTTTGTATGTACATGATTACAAATTAAATAAAACAACTTATAATCAAGCATTTGTAAACCAATACAAAGGAAAAGACGATAGTACAATGCAAGTTGGTTTGGCATCAATGATTATCCCGATGTTAAAAGATTTTGAATATGTATTTCTTGAAGATGGTAAATATAAATCATTATCTGAAGGCGAAGAGAAATCCAATGGAACTTACACTGTTAATACAACAAAAGGTACAATTATTATTAAGCAATTAGAAAGAGGAAAAGATTATCTCCAAAATTTAAGTTATTCGTTTAAAGAAAATCAATTGATTCTTGTTGAATACAAAAACAAGAAAAAAATAACTTATACAGTTGAAAAGCAATGAGTAGGTTAAATAAATTAATAATTCTCTTTGCAGTCTTAGCAGTCACTCGGCTCCAGCCTAGTGACGCTTATGGAAAAGACATCTTGTCTAGATTATTAGCATTAATATTTTTCAAATAATTAGGCTAAAAGCTTTAAAGATAATTGTGACTCGGCAGAGCCGATTCGACTGCTAAAATTAAATTAATTTTAATTATACATTTTTCTCTGATAAACTTTTAAGATACTCATTATGAGCTAATACAGCTCTGATTTCTCCATAAGAGTAATCATCGCCGAGTACAGTTTTTATGGCAGATGAAAGAATTGGTTCTTCGTCTATTTTCTTAATCTCTTCTAAAATCACATTCATTTTCTCTTGTGATACTATATCCAATACCGAAATTTCGCCTGTCACAATAAACGTCCCAAGGTGACCTTCAATGGTTCCTACAGTTAAGCTTCGTTCTTCTGCAATTTCGGGAATGGTTTTGCCTTCTTTAAATAAGCGAAGTGATATTTTTTGGGTTTCACCTCTGGCTTGTTTTTCTTTTTTTACTTCAGGTTCAGCTTTAATTAATGGCTCAATTGGTTGATTTTGTTTGTTTATTTCTTCCCAAAGTGTTGTTGGGTTTGTTCCATTTTTAAGTCCTTCAATGATAGGCAAACTTGTTTTTACTCCTTTTAACTGCTTGCTAACAAGCGTAATAAGTGCTTGTACTTCTAATAAATATTTTTTTACTCTTGCCCTGTTTTTCATATCATCAAAGTGATACAAGAGTGGATTTAACAACTCATTTTCGATGCCTGTAATAAAATATTTACTTGCTGCTTCTACTCTTTGATAAATATAATCATAACCCGAAACATTGGTTTGGGGTAATAATTGCTCAAGTTGAGTACAGAATTTTTTTGAAACTTTTAATTGCTCTTGTGCAGCATTGATCATATCAACTGCCAACTTTTGAGCTACTTCTTGGTTTGTAATAGCCTTGTGTTCAAAGCTTAAAGCATGTTGTTGCAGTTTGTCAACAAGTTTTTCCCACGAAAAATTATTGATTAAAGTTTGACGTAAAAATGCTTCTTGCGATTGCTCAAGCTTTGGTTTTAAGGCATTTATATCCTGACTATGTTGCGATGAAAAAGCCAGTACACGTTTATCTGTATCAATACTTTGTGTACCAATTCTCGAAAACAATACCAATCCTTTTGGCGAAGTTAATCTACTCAAAGCCACATATACTTGCCCCGAGGCAAAAGAATCGCCTGCATCAATAATTGCTTTTTCAAATGTTAAACCTTGACTTTTGTGTATGGTTATAGCCCAAGCCAAACGCAAAGGTAATTGTGTAAACTCTCCTATTTCCTCTTCTTCAATTCTATCTTCTTCGGAGTTAAAATTGTATTTTATGTTTTTCCAAACTTCTTTTGAAACTTCAAATTCCAGTTTGTCGCCTTCTGTAATTACTGTAATTGTCTCGCCAACAATACTTTTAATGGTAGCAAGTTTTCCGTTGTAATATTTACGTTCATCGCCAACATCATTTTTGATAAACATTACTTGTGCACCTTCTTTTAGGTGTAATGTCATATCAGCGGGCAATGCTTTATCACTAAAATCACCTTTTATTTGCCCCTCAAAAGTGTAAAGTTTGCCCGGTAAAGCATCCAATTCACGTTTGTTTATAGCATCAGCTTTGGCATTGTGCGATGTAAGTGTAATTATATTTTCGTCGGCAGATGGTTTAAACTGCGGATTATAATATTTATTTAAAGCCTCAAGTTCATACGGTTTTACTGTATTATTTCTAATTTGATTTAAGAGCTGAATAAAGTCTTCATCTTGTTGACGATACACTTTGTTTAACTCCAAATAAGTTAAAGGCGAAGTTTCAAAAACTTTTGCATCAAAAAAAAACGGACTTTTATAAAATTGATTTAATATTTCCATTTCAGCCCCAACCACAGGAGGTAACTGAAATAAATCACCAATTAAAAGTACTTGCACACCTCCAAATGGTAAATGTTGCCTACGTCTGTATGAACGCAAAACGGTATCAATGGCATCAATCACATCGGCTCTAACCATTGAAACTTCATCAATAATTAGTAATTCTAATTCATTGATAATCTCTCTTTTGGCTTTACTTAATCGTAAATTTTGAAGTAAAGTATTTCCATCAACAGCACCTGTACCTCTAAAGTTTTTTACCGGCACAATGGGCCCGAAAGGAAGTTGAAATAAGGAGTGAATAGTTACACCATTGGCATTGATAGCTGCCACGCCAGTTGGAGCAACCACAACCATACTTTTATTACAACTGGCTTTAACTTGTTTCAAAAAAGTGGTTTTACCAGTACCGGCTTTTCCAGTTAAAAAGATGTTTTCAGCGGTGTTATTTACAAATTGTAAAGCGAGCTGAAAAAAATGATTAGGTTCCATAAATTTATTTTTAACAATTAAGCAATTTTACATTTATTGAAATTAAAATCAAAGTTTAATAGTGAAATAAAAAATGTTAAATATAAAAATTGTACTGTTTTAATAAAACATATAACTTTTCATTTAAACAAGGATTTTTTATGTTTTGAATATTGCATTTTACAAATTAAACCATAATATTGCAGTATTAACCATAAAAATTCAAAACCAATTATGAAAAAATTATTACTTTCTATTCTTGTAGCTATAGCTGCTGTTCTTTCTTCATGTAAAGCTACTGTTGACCCTGATAATGCAGCTGCAATTGCAGGAACTTACAAAATGAGTTATTACACTTACGATGGCTATGCTTACAATGTATATTCGTACAGTACAGTATCTTTAACTAGAAAAACAAATAGTACTGTAGATGTATCTATCTACAGATATTCAACTTATCAAAACTATACTGATGTTAAAATCACTAAATCAGGTAGCAATTACACTTTAAGTGGTAAATCTAATTCAGGTGATTCATTTACTGGTTCAGTTAATGGTAATGCTATTGAATTAGGAATTAACGAAAGTGGATATGTTTACAATATCAAAGGTTCAAAATAATAATTCATAACAATTTATTATTAGGCTCTATAACTTTTGGGTTATAGAGCTTTTTTTTGCTTAATTTAATAAGTAGAGTTACAAATAATCTAGTAAATAAATAACTATTTATACTTTTAAAAAATTCATATAACTACACACTTTAAAAAATGAATGAAAATTGAATCATTTTATTAAAGTTCCTACACCTATTTTAAAAGTAATTAAATCAATTAATTGTATTCTTGTTATTGCATTTTTATTAATAATTTCAACAAATTTTTCATGAGAAATTGTTGAATTATTTGATGAATAATTATATTCATTATATCCTGCTTTAAAAGAGTTTCCTATTATTGTTGGGTAAAAAGTAAATTTAATCCCGAAATCAAACAAATACCGATTATTATAAACTCTTTGTGTACCCCATGCTATACTAATATATGGAGCCAATTTTGAAGAAATAATATCTTCAATTACAGCATCTTTAACAATATTGTTAGCTACACCTAACCCAAATTCAAAATATTGACCAAAAGGAGCTAAACATGCATCATCTTGTCCAAAAGTTCTAAAATTTATACCTAATTTATAGGTTGATAATTTATATGGATATCCATTGTCAAAAGTTTTGTATAAATCAGGTGTAATTAAACTCATGTCATATAAACTTGATCTAGTAAAGCCTAATTGCAAACCTATTGAGCCTTTTCTACTATTAACTTTATCAACTCGAATTGAATGAATTGAATTATAAGAAGTTAAAAAAGAGCTATTACCTTTATAAGACACTCCTGACAAAATTGGAGAAGTGTTGAAATCATAATTTACACTTAGAGTTTTTCCTAAATAACCAGGTTGTGCTACTACTAAAGTTGAATTTATTAGTAATAATATAAATATAAAATTTGTATATCTCATTTTATTAATTTTTTGTTTTTGATTTTGATTTATCTTTTTGTTTAATTTGATAACATAAATCATATACTTGTGAATTAATCAAAGAATTTGAATCTCTATAATCCATACTTGATATTTTTGTATATACAGTTTTACCAGTTTCTATGTCAAATATTATATTGTAATAATATGTTTGATATTCAGGTTTAGAGGCCATATAAACCATAAATGGTAATGTTGGATACATTAAAATACCATATACAATATACATACCTGCAAATTCTTTTTTTTCTCTTTCACTTATAAACCCTGACCAACAAAAATATTTTGTATTATACTTTTTTATAAAGTAATCAACTTTTTCTTTATCAAGGGCAATTAAATCGACTTTATTGTCAATGTGAGCATTTCTTTCTCTAAACCAAGTATTTAAATATCCATAATCATTAAACTTATCTACATCTGTAACTTTTAAACCAATATCATCAAGCATTTCGACTTGTAATCCAGCCTTAGGTGCAATTTCTCTAATCTTATCATTATACATTAGTTGTGCTTCTTCACTTTCTAAAAAATCAACAGAGTTTTCTTTTCTCTCGTCTACTTTTAAATAGTGTGGATTAATCATAACAATTTTATCAATACCTAAAGCATAACCATATTTATCAATTCTTTTTTGTTCTTCTTTCTTTTGTTTACGCTCTAATTTTAACTTTTCATATCTTGATTTTTTATTATCTTCATCCTTCTTTTTTTGATATTCGTTTTCATATTTATCAAAAATTGAAGAAAATTCTGTGTTATTAAAATCATCTACAAATGCATAATATGTGAAGCTTTTTGTTGAATCAATTACCTCTTGTATTTTTTGTTGTTTTTGATTTTTCTTTATTTTATCATATTTCGATACTTCTTTTTCAGTTGTATCTTTTTCAACTTTTTTTATAGTTTCATTTAATTTAGTAATTACTTGTTCTTTTTTAATTAAAGAATAGTCAGATTTTTTTATAATTTCATTCGATATACCATCTTTAATTAAATCATCAACAAACAATTGTAATTCTGTATCATTTTTATTAGCATTTTTAAGATCCCAAATATATTTAATAGCAATAGTTGTTAAATCTTTTGGTTCAAGAGTTTGAAAAAGATAATATATTTGTTGCGATGATCCTTCAATTGAGTCAAATGGATAAAAATTTAATTCATCAAGTTTATCAACATTTTTATACTTTGCTAATGCATATAATGATTTTGCTATACATTTTTTTAAATATAAACTATGTGGGTTTTCTTTTAAAAGTAAAAATGAATTATAAATACTTTTAAAATAATGTTGCTGAGTTAAATATAATTGGCTTAATTCAAATCTAGCCATTTTTCTTATATTTTTAAATTCTACTTCAGAAACTAAATAATTGACTCTACCAGTATTATCTTCTTTTGAAATTTTGTCAGCTATGTATTTTCTTCTTTTAAAAATACTAGGATGAGTACTTTTGGTATCATCATTTTCTGTAGGAGGAGTAATATCTCTAGTTTTTTTAAGAAAAAGATTTGAAGGTAATACCAAATTTTTTGAGTTAAAAAATGTAGTATCAAAAGGAATATCATCAAATGGTAAATATTCATATTCAAGAACATCAAAAACTCCATCAAGTACTTTTAATGAATATTTAGTTTTTAAATACATTTCTAAACCATCAATATCAGCTTCAATTTCTTGTTCTTTATTGAATTTATATTTTGCATTTATTTTATCTTCTAAATTTAATGATCTATAATCTTTTTTGCCTTTTTTTATTTTTTTAGTTTCAACATAGCTATTAACAACATGCTTTTTTTCAAAATGAGTAAATTCGTGCGATAATATAAATGCTAATTGAGCTTCACTTTCTATTTGAGCTAATAATCCCATAGTAATGAAAATCATACCATTATTTGTAGCAAATGCATTAACAGCAGCTGATCTAACTACAAATATCTTAATGTTTTTCTGTAAGTTTGGTTTAGATTTAAAAACAACATCTGCTACTTTTTGCACATATTGCGTTAATGGATCATTAAAAAGAATGGTTCCATTATAAAGCATATCATGTAGCTCAAAAGAAGAATTAAGATAGAATTCTTCTTTTGCTTTTTTATCAAATCTTTTTTCTTTACTTGATATTAACTTCCTTTCTTTTTCATATAAATCTGAAGATAGAGTTACCATATCTTGTGGAATACTTCCTTCAGATTGTATGTTTTTATAGTTATTAAAATCTTGAGCATAAGTACTACAAGCTATAATTAACAAAAAAAAATTCAGTATATTTTTCATTTTTTTCAAATAAATATGAGTGTGCATTCTTACAAACTTATCTAAATTTGTTATAATTACAAAAATTTTAAAATTATATGAAATCAAAAATACTTCACTTTGTCTATATTAATTTATGTTTTATCGCTTTTTCTTGTATATCTGACAAGTACAAAGAAACAAGTGTTGTGCCTAAAAAATCATCTTATTCAGCTGCAACACAAACTATTGAGGATGTTGTTATAGATTTTACAAATGGTAGCAATGAAAAATATATTATGACATTTGCTATGTCTGGTTCACAATCAGATACATCTGTTGCAATGATCTTATCAACTGATAAAAATATTGCAAAAATTAAACATACTACTAACGGAAGCAGAAATCTTGTTATTTGTTATTATGCAAAAGGTCAGATAGTTTCAAAAGATTCAGTTGAGATTACTACCATTGGTGGTGTTGGAAAATCTTACACCGGAAATATTTTTTATTTAAGAAATAATATCCCCTATATCTGTAAAAGTAATGGAACAAATCAAACTTCTTTATCAACAAATTTAAATTTAACTTCTGCATGTTTTGATGTTTATGCACAAAATATTCTTTACAAAAACGGTTCATATATTTATCAATTTAATTTGGAAAATAAAACATTATCAAGTTTTTATGTAGGTAGTTTTTCAAAAATTTATACTAACAAAAGTAATTATATTGGTGCCGATAATTCAAATAGTTTATCGGGTGGGTTATATGACAATGACTTGAATTTTGTTACATCTGTAACTCATTATAGTATTGGTTCAACTGTAGTTGATAAATATATAAATCAATTTTCAAATAATAGATTTGAAACAGCAATCATTAGTTATTCTACTATTTACGATAATTATACTTCAAGTTATAAGTATAATTATTATTTAGAATATGAAATTTTGATGGGTAATAAAAAAACTATTTACAATCCGATATTTAATTTAAGTTATAAAAACTTGGGAAAAGTAAAGATATCTCCTGATAGTAAATATGTTAGTTTTGTTGAATATGATGGAAGTTATTATTATCTTAAAGTTTACAATTTATTTACCAATTCATTATCTACTTTGGCAACAAGTTCATATTCAATTGATAGTTATATGTTTAGCCCAGATGCTTCACAATTAGTTTTTAGCACTTATAATTCTTCAAATTCATCTAATGATTTATATGTAGTAAATTCAACTGGTGGTGCAAATACAAATATCACAAACTCTTACATAATTAATGAAACATCAGTTGATTGGAAATAAATAATTCATAAAAATATAATGAGCCTAAATAATTAACCTTAGACTCATTATATTTTTAATACAAATCTTGTTATCAACACTTAAAAATATTTTTTTATCACTTAATCATAACTTTTTGATAGTTAAAACGTACTAATGCCAAATTAAATAATACTACTATGGAAACGGCAAAAAGTAAATCGTTAATTAGTTTTGTAATTATTTTACTTTTTAGTGTTTCTACAACTTTTTCAAATTCAAATAATAAGTTCAAATCAATTTCTGAAACAGATGAGGATGAGTTTGTACAAAAACTTATCTATCCTAATCCAGCATCTGATTATGTGTATTTAAGTGCAGATGTAGAAAAAATCGAAATTTTCGATATCAATGGAAATTTAATTAATTCATTTAACAACGATAATGAAGTTGGCAAAATGAGTATAAATAGTTTTAATACAGGATTTTATGTAGTAAAAATATTTTCAAAATCTGGTAAAATTTATTTACACAAAATGGCTTTTGTAAAATAAGTTTTATTCTCTAAAACTTACTTTTTTATCTTTCAAAAAACCAATTAAATGGCTTACATTATTTAATAATGAGCCATTTAATGCTCTTTCAGTACGCATCATGGTAATGGGTACATCTCCGTGGACTTCAATTTTGAATATTGATTTTTTATCTTGATTTCTAATTAAAGTGGCATTGTAGCTGATTATACATTCTTCTACACTACCTGTTGCAAATTTTTTTAAACTGTCAGCTCCTAATGATTCAAAGTTATTGGCAATGTGTATGTCAGTAATTAAAAGAGTGTATTTTTCCTTTACATTTATAAAGTATTTGTTCTTTAATCTAACAAAAGAAGTGTCTGAATTTGAATTATTTGTGTAAAAAATAGCATCAGAAAAATCGCTTTTATTCAGTTTTAAAGTAGGAATTTCAATTGAAGTTTGGCTAATTATTTTCGACGATAATGATTTTGCAAAATTGTTACCATTTACAAAGAGCTTTTTAAAAGCTTTCTCAAATTTTAAAACCCTTATTTTATCTGAAATTACCAACCTTATAGTTGAATATTTAATTGAATCAACTTTAAAATCCGAATTTACTTCTTTGGTAGCAATGTAGGTATTGCTACAGCTAAACAAAAACAGTAATACACTTATTATGAACAGTTTAGTTATAACAATTTTAAAATATTTCATGGGAAAACGAATAATATTCAAATGTATTAATTTTGAATGATATAAGCTAGATGTAAGATTAAAGACATAAGATTCAAGCTTATATACTCTATGAATAAAACACTTATGAATTTAATTAAAATAAAATACTATGTTCATATGTTGTTAAATCAAAAAACAATTTATCAAAAAACAAAATTTAAAAACGTATGGTTTTTTGCCTAAACATACTGAAATTGCAACATGGAAATTCAAACAGATATTAGTGTTTATGCCACAGTGCTTATTTTAGCATTAGGAGGTTTTGCATTTGTAGGTTTAAATTTGTTTGTTGGTAGAATTTTAAGACCAAATTTACCAAACGAAGAAAAAAACACAACTTACGAAAGTGGCGAAGAAGCCGAAGGCAACACTTGGGTTCGATTCAATGTGCGATTCTATATTGTAGCATTGATATTTTTATTGTTTGACGTAGAGATAGTATTTTTATTTCCTTGGGCTACTATATTTGGAAATAAGCAATTAATTCAACAAACTGATGGTTTGTGGGGATGGTTTACTTTGGTTGAAATGTTGATTTTTATGGCAATATTAGGTTTAGGTTTGGCTTATGCTTGGGTAAAAGGTCACTTAGATTGGGTACGCCCAACACCAAAACCAACCATATTTAAATCGCCAGTTACTAGTGATATGTATCAGAAAATCAATGAAAAATATAAGTAAACCCCAAATGCCTTTTAGTGATCTAAAAGGCGTTTTGGGTTTTATTTCTTCTTGAAAATATAGTTAGCAATTAGTTCACCTGAAATTCCATATTTGTTATTATGAATAATCGACGAACAAAGTCGTAGTTTTTCGTTTTGATAACCAGCCATAAGCCCTATGTTGTTATTTTCGTAATAATATGGAATACTGTAATTTAAACCCCATATAATTTTTTTGAACTTAAAGTTTAGGTTAGCACATTTTAAAATTTCAATATAATTTTTATCAAGTCCTGCTTTTATAAATGGACGAAATTCACACATTGGTGTTATTGAAAAATCCGAATATTTAAGTTTCAAGTCATAACCACCAATTAAATGAAATTTTGTTTCATCCCAAAGATCTAGATTATTGCTTAAATTAAATTCTTGTTTAAATCCAGCAAAGTATTTTTTACCTGTAAAAAGCATAGACAGTATTAATCCATCACTGTTAAAATACTGTAATTTTTCGGATTTGGGTTTAATTAAATCTGCATATTGAATGTTATTTTTAAAGTAGGTAATAGCTGGTCTAAATGAAATAATTTCTTCCCTATTTTCATTTCTTAAAGTAAAAATCTGAGCATAAGTTAAATTGTAAGTATATTCAGTTTCTATGTAATTATCTCTTTGATAAGGTACATAAGGAATATAATCTACATTTACAGGATACGACATAGTATTGTTTGAAACACTGAAGCCA
The DNA here is from genome assembly GCA_041191405.1 of Bacteroidota bacterium. Taxonomy (GTDB): domain Bacteria; phylum Bacteroidota; class Bacteroidia; order Cytophagales; family UBA9547; genus JBEEOW01. Next base: position 11,655 of record JBEEOW010000009.1, on the reverse strand, counting down.
ATAGCGCCTGATATTTTTTTAATTGGCATATCGGCAGCAATTAATGAATTTACATTGATACCAGTATTGGGTTTACCATATTGAATTTCATTGTATTGAGTTGTGTTTACTCCACTTGCCACCCTCAATGCATTTTTTGAACCAACAAATGATGGATTATACAAAGTTGATGCATTGTTAATTTGTCCAACATATTGAGCGTTAGCAAAATAAAAATTTAACAAAAGGGGAAATAAAAGCAATAGTTTAACTGTTTTCATAACGAAAATTGGATAAGGTAAATAATAGATTGTATGTGAGTTAGGGTTAGAAATTATCGTTTACAGGCTCAAAGTTGTAGCCACTTACTTTCCGTTTTTTGGGTTTCTTCTTAGGAAGTGCAGGTTGAGAATTTGTATTTGATGGTGGCAAAGAATCTAATTTGATTTCTTTTACTTCAGACGGTGATGCTGTAATTGGCTTAATTTCAACTGGTTTAATTGAATTTATTGGCTCAATAATATGTAATTCTCTTTCCTCTGCAAATGGTGTTTCAATACTTTTTGAATCAGTTTTGGGAGAAATTGTATTTGCTACTTTTGGTTTAGTAATGAACTTTTTTGAACTAGTTTTAGCTTCTATTATTGGTTCAACTACTTGATTTTCTGAATTATTTGATTCAATTATTGTTGGTTTAGTTGCTGTTTCTGTTTTAGAATAAAATATAGTAACCAAACCTAATAATACAATACTTGTACTTGCTAATACATAATATTTGTACTTGCCAAACCAAGTTGGTTTTAATAGACTATTTTGAAAATCAGCTACCGAAATTTTAGGCTCATTTAAAGGTTGATATGATTTTTTCCAATATCCAAATTCCTTTTCAGCGCCTGGGTTATTTTCAACATAATCCATCAACATAACTTTATCCGATTCATTGAGATTGCCCTCAAAGTAATCAAATAGCCATTCTTCTAAATTATGTTGATGTATTATTTTCATATTTTAATTACTTAATATAATTTCATTTTTACTCTGAAAAACTTAATTCTACGAACCCACCCCTAACCCCTCCGAGGAGGGGAATATTTAATGTTACTTTAACTTTGAAGATGAATTATGGCATTTCTACATTTTAAGTATGTCAAATTTTACACAAAAGTTAATAGGCTTTTCCTGCAATTCCCCTCCTCTAGGGGTTAAGTGTGGGTTTTATTAAAATTAGTCTTAAGTCTTTCATCTACTGTCTTAAGTCTAAAAACTAATAAATCTCTTTCACCGCATTTTTCACTGTTTGTCGAGCCCTAAATAAATACACCTTCACTTGCGATGGATTGAGATTCAACATTTCACCAATTTCATCATAGTTATAACCTTCTTGGTCACGCAGAAGCACTATTGATTTTTGAATACTTGGTAATTTTGCCAAACTCATTTCAATGGTATCTTTCAGATATTCATCTTGTTGGGTAGTTGGTTCTTTAAAATCAGCAACATCCATGGCTATGTATTTATTATTTCGTTTTAGATAGTTAATCATCAAATTATAACTGGTTGAAAACAACCATGATTTGTATTTTTCACTATCTACAGTGTTGATATTTTCCCAAAGTTTTACAAAAGCATCTTGTACAATATCCTTACTTGCAGCCTCATCCCTTAGCGATTTGTATATAAATCGGAAAAGAGGTGAGGTATAAGTTTTAACTGCGTTATTGTACTTTGTAATTTTCAATTATTGGACTTTATAAACGTGTGACAACTGAGCATTAGCAAAAGTTACAGCAGTGCTCAAAAAAAATTAAAATCTTAAGTATTACGTCTTTAATCTTAAGTCTAAAATCTTCCATCTCCCTAATAATGAATCAAACTATGTACTTCTTTCGAGTATGGGGTAAGTTTTTGTTTTCCTTCTAAAAAATCTAATTCCACTAAAAAAGAATAACCACAAACACTTGCACCTTGTTGTGTAATTAATCGAGAAGCGGCTTCGGCTGTACCACCAGTTGCTAACAAATCATCGTGGATTAATACTTTCCAACCTTGTTGAATTACATCTTCGTGCATTTCTACTTTGGCTGTACCATATTCAAGTGCATATTCAGTTGATACTGTTTTATATGGTAGTTTTCCCGCTTTACGAATCGGAATCATTGGTATTCCTAACTTGTTGGCTACCATTAATCCAAACCAAAAACCTCTACTATCCATTGCCACTAATGCATCTGGTTGTAAGGGTTTTATTTGTTCAACTAACAAATCACAGATGCTTGTACATAACTCAGGATTTAGCAATATTGGAGTTAAATCCTTAAAAATAATTCCTTCTTTCGGGAAATTAGGTACATCCCTAATTACTGATTTTATTTGTTCAATAGCGTTCATTTTCAAAGTTTTTTATAAAAGTAAATATAAAAATAAATTTCTATGAATATGGGCATAGTTATTTTTTGTAGTTTTATTTCTAGATTTGAGATGTTAGATATTAGATTTTAGACTTAAGATACAAGACTTAAGACATAAGATTTAATACTTATGATTTAAAATACTGACAACAGACCACTGACTACTAAAATATGCTAACTGGAATACTTGCCCCAATGCCCGAAGAAATTGAATTGATTATAGCTTCAATGCAAGATTATGAAACCATTACTTCAGGACAAAGGACTTTTTACAAAGGAATATTTGCGGGCAAACAATGTGTTGTGGCATTGTCACGCATTGGTAAAGTAGCTTCCGGAGTTACTGCAGCGGTAATGATTGAAAAATTTGGGATAGACCAATTGATAGTTTGCGGTGTAGCTGGTGGTTTGGCCGAAAATGTACGAACTGGAGATATAGTAATTGCAACCGAATGTGTACAACACGATGCCGATTGTCGCCCATTGTTTCCACAATTTGAAGCACCATTACTTGGAAAAGGTTTTTTTGAGTGCGACGAGAACTTAATTTTATTAGCACAAAAAAGTTGTAATCATTTTATAAATAATGAGTTACACAATCATATTTCTAAAGAAGATATTGAAAACTTTCATCTAACCGAACCAACTATACATTTAGGTCAGTTGTGTTGTGGGGATCAATTTATTGGTTCAACAGCACAGTTAAATAAAATCCGAACAGATTTGCCACTATCTATTTGTGTGGAAATGGAAGGTGGCGCAGTGGGGCAAGTTTGTTATGAATATGGTATTCCGTACATTGTAATTCGAACAATTTCTGACAATGCCAACGACGATGCACACATTGATTTTAATAAATACATTTCAAATGTAGCCAAATATTACACCCATGGAGTAATTACTAAGTTGGTTGAGATGTTGTAATCAATAGCAATATTCAATCATATTATATCAAGTAACTATTTTTCTTAAAATGAAATAATGCTTGTTTAACTAAAAAATACCATATTTTAAACTTACCTAATCCTATTTATTAGTATTCATGTATTATATTTGCGAATATAATTTTATCCTTTTTTTATTGTAAAATACAAAGATTCACACACCATGAATAAAAAATATATGCTTAACCGTATGACTATCAAGAAATTGTTGGTTATTTCAAGTATTTTGCTTGGAGTTATTTCTAATATTTTTGGGCAGAATAACTGTCCTGCAATCCCTAAAAATTCTAAATTTGATACATTAGGTTATATTAAATCTGAAATACCTACAGATCCAGGAAAAGCAAATGGTTTGTATTTAGGGCAAGGGATTATTAAAAGAACACCTACTGAATTTAGACCAGGTTATATCCCATCTAATAGACCAAGTTGGGCAATAGCTATTGCTGTTTCTTGGAACTATGCAAGAAATTTAGTGCAAAGAGTTGAATATCCTAAAATGGGATATTGGATGGCTACCTTGGTTCAAGAAACTGAGTTAAATTGTGTTACAGGGCTAGCTTGGGATTCCCCAACTAAAGTACCAAATGCATATAATCCTACTACTGTATCTGCAGCTCAAATAAATAATGGTTGCTTGCAAATTGAGGGACCAGGTAATGCATACTCAAATTTACAACAAGCATATCCATATAATAGATTTCCTACTGCTAGTTATGATCCTTTGATTGAAGGAGTTAATGGTTTCGAATGTAGTGCATTAGTGAAAAGTTATTATGATATTTATACAAGTCAAATTTTTAACTACAATATTGGTTGGAATTTTTACAAAAACATTGACTGTAAATTACAATACGATCCTTATGCTTATGAAAAAATGTCCGCTTCCGCTTATAATGGCGGTGTTAATGGCTTTTTAAGTGCAAAAACAGTTTTAGATAATGCAGGTCCTGGATGTTGGTCAGGTTTACCAGCAACAACAGCAGGTTATGCTAACGATATTGCTAAATGGGTATCTGTTTTTGAAAATAATCCTTCTTACTGTGAATACCCTGCAGGAAGTACATTTGGTGGATATTACAATAACAATATAGCTTGGGCTGATGTAACTGCATATTTAAATATTTTAAAAAATATGTATCCTGAAATAAACTTTGCTACCAATATGACGCCTAAAGTACAGGCAGCATTTATTGCAAAAGCAGGTTCAATTTCTGCCACTATTCCATTTCAACAATTAGGGTCAGTAATTGATGCAATTATATTACAATTACCATTGGAAAAACCAACTCGAGTAGAAGGTTCTCCAATTGGTGGTAGTTTAGGTTGTGCAGGAAGTGAAATTCCTTATGGTCATGTTGAAGTAAAAAATGGAGGAACAAATTTATGTTTAGGTACATCAGTTACTTTAGAGTTAATTGTTGATGCTGGTGGTGGTAGTGGTACTTATCCAACTTATAAATGGTTCAAAGGCTCAACTACAACTGGTATATTACTTGGTACATCTAAACAAATTGTAATAACACCAACTGTTTTAGGAACAGAAGTATATTCAGCACAAATATGTAATCAAAATGGTTGTTATACGGTTTATAGTAATACTCAAAATGCTTGTCAGGATTCAAGAGATATAAATGGTTTTTTAATTAAAACACGTAAATGTAGTAATTGTGGACTTGTTGTATCTGGAGTTGCTACTAAAACTCCATGTAAAGGAATGCCAAAAGGTAAAATTGATTTCACTTTAACCAATGCACCTGCAAATTATAAACTTACATACAGTGGTAGTAGTTCACGAGGAACAATTACTGGTTCTGTAACTGGAACTGGTAGTACTGTTTCAATTATTGATATTCCTGATGGAGACTATAACATTGAAGTAGTTGATTTAGCAGATGCTACATGTAAAGCATTTACTACTGTAAAAGTTGATTATACAACACTTATCAATGAATATGTTGAAGCAAAAAGAATTTTACCAGGTGCTGATAAATGTGTTGCAGAATTACAAGCTGACATTAAAGAACTTCCAGCTCCTTGTAATTGGAAAGTTGTAACTTATGTACCTGCATTTTTCCAATGGGAAAATTGGGTAAATATAGGAGTTAAAACTTCAACAGGTATTTCTACACTTGACAAATGGAACAGACTTGCATTAAAACCAGAAATTGATGCTTGGAATAATGCACAAATTAACGAGCAATTTTTAACACTTAATACTGGAGACGTAATGGACTTTTTTATTGCAGTAACTCCAACTCCAGGTGCAAGTCAATTAATGCCTTATAAAATTACAGTTTATGATGAAAACAATGTTCAAGTTTATACCGCTACTGCACCTGCAGGTGGTGCTAAATTTGAATTACCTTACAAAGCAGGTTCATATACAGCTCAGTGTCCTTATACTCCACCAGCATATAATTTTACATGGAATCCAGTAATTAATGGACAAACAGACACTCCAACTGGTGCTGCAACAAAAAGTGTTGGTAAAGTTTCGGTTTCTGAAACAGCAGATATAGTTTATACTGTAACTGCAACTAATAAAGCTAACGCTCAATGTTTTGTAACAGATACTGTTCTTGTTAAAAAAGATGCAACATGTAAACCAACTTGTACTAAACCTGCAACTAAACCAGTAATAGCATCATCTAATGGTACTTCCTCTTGTTTATCTACTACAGATTTAACTGTTAGTTCGACTAAAGATGTTGGTGTTAGTTATTTGTGGTATAAAAATGGAACTGCAATTGGTTCATATTCAAATTTAGTTACTGCTCAATCTTTATTAGCACAAGGTGCAGGTACTTATAAAGTTCGTACTATTGTAAATGCAAGCGATGCCGCAAATCCTGCTTGCTATCAAGAATCAGCAGATTTAGTTTTTGCAGTTTTACCAACTCCAGCAACACCTACTATTGTAGCAACAAAAAATCCGCTTTGTGTTGGTGAAGATTTAACTTTAACTGCTACTTCTGCAACAGCTGGTGTTACTTATGCATGGGTAAAACCAAGTGGCTCAACAGCATCTGCTACAACTAATGTGATGAGCAAAATTAATGTTACAACAAACGAAGCGGGAGATTATTCTGTATATGCGGTTGCAGCAACTTGTTCAAGTGCAGTTTCAACTATTACTAAAGTTGTAGTAAATACATTACCAGTAACACCAACAATTGCTGCTACAAAAAATCCACTTTGTTTAGGTGATAATTTAACTTTAACTGCTACTTCTGCAACAGCTGGTGCAACATTTGTTTGGACAAAACCTTCTGGATCAACAGCATCAGCAACTACAAATGTAATGAGTAAAACTAATGTAACAGCTAATGAAGAAGGTGATTATACAGTAAGAGCAATTGCAAGTGGTTGTACTAGTTTAGTTTCTTTAACAACAAAAGTTCAAATTTCATTACCTGCAACTATAAATATTGTTTCTAACCCAAGTTCAGTTTGTGCTGGTTCTCAGGTTACATTAACAGCTTCTGCAACTGGAATAACAAATTTCACTTGGAATAAATCAGTAACTAATGGTACGCCATTTAATGCTACAACTACTCAAGATTATACTGTAACAGCAACAGATGCTGCTGGTTGTATCACTACCAAAGTATACAACCTTGTAGTCAACCCCTTACCGACGGTCAAAGCTACCGCAACGCCAAGTTCAACAATTTGCCAAGGAGCAAAAGTAACATTAATAGGTTCAGGGGCAACAAGCTACACCTGGGATAATGGCGTAACCAACAATACAGCCTTCACACCAGCTACCAAAACCTTATACACTTTAACTGGAACGGACGCAAAAGGCTGTTCAGCAACAGATACAATCACAGTTAAACTAAGCTCACCACCAACCGCAGCAATAACCACTACAGCATTAGGTTATTGTAACACAGTTGGAGCCTCAGGAATAACCTTAACTGCTCAATCAGTATCAGGAGCAACGTACCAATGGTTTAAAAATGGAACAAGTCAAGGTGCAGCTAATACAACCAATACTTTTGCGAATGCTACAGCTGGTAACTGGACTGTAAAAGTAGCTATAGGAACTTGTGCTGATTCTTTAAAAACTGCTGTAACTGTTGTAGCTAATCCATTACCAAACGCAACTGCAACCTCAAGAGCAACAGCTTTATGTTTAAATGATACTGTAAGCTTAAAAGGAGCAAGTACAACAGCTGGAGTAACTTATGCATGGGATAATGGGGTAACTAATAATTCTCCAATCACCCTTGATAATGTAAGTAAATTTAAAACCTACACACTTACAGTAACTTCAAAAGATAACTGTACTGCAACAACTACTCTCACATTAACACAAAAAGCAGCAACTGCTATTACTACCAACCCAACAGGATTTACTGCCTGTGTTGGTGAAAATAAAACATTGAATTTAGTAGCAACAGGTGCTGGAACATTAAACTATCAATGGTATTTAGGAACTACAACTGTTGGCTCAAACAGCCCAACATTAAGCCTAAACAATATCCAAACTAGCAATGCTGGTACTTATAAAGTAAGTGTAACAGGCGACTGTGGAGCACTCAACTCAACTGATGCAGTAGTTGTAGTAAATGATAAACCACAAATTACCAAACAACCATTGAAATCGGGTGGTTGTGTTGGAAGCAATGCAGCGTTGAATGTAACTGCAACAGGTGCAACTACTTACCAATGGATTAAAACTCCTGCAACTAACGTAGGTACAAACTCAAATATTTTGAACTTTACAAACCTACAAAATTCAGATGCAGGAATTTATAAAGTAAACATTACCAATAATTGTGGAACTGTAACCTCTGATACTGCGAGCATTACCACTCCATCAAACGAAACACCAGATGTTGAATTATTGGTAAGCAAATCGCAAGTATGCGAAGGCTCAACAGTTCAACTAACCGCCTTAGTAAAACAAGGAGGAGGAACAATACCTAAATTTACTTTCCAAGATGGTTCAGGAAATACACTTGGTACCGCTGACCAAACTGCAACTACAGTTACTACGGCAGCTTTAACTTCAGACCAAACTTACACAGTATCTTTATTAAGTAACTCAAGCTGTTTAGCACCAGGTGCTACCAACCCAATAACTAGCCCAGCAGTTACAGTAAAAGTTGATGCGAAACCTACTTCAGTATCAGCAGGAGCAGATAAGAGTATTTGTACAACCACTTATACCTTAGCAGCAAACCCAATCACAGTAGGAACCGGAAAATGGACAGTAAAATCAGGTACAGGAAACTTTGCTGATAACACCCAAAACAATACAACCTTAAGTAACTTAACAGTTGGTGCTAATGAATACAAATGGACAGTTACCAATGGTGTTTGTGCTCCAGTAAGTGATTCAGTAATCATTACCAGAACAGGAAGTATGTCAACCCCAAATGCAGGAGTTGATATTAAAATCTGTGAAGGAAATACTGTAAACCTATCAGCATCCACTTTACAAGTAGGCGAAACAGGAACATGGTCTATCGCTCCATCAACACTAACAATCGCAAATACAGCTTCTCCTGTTACAACTATCAGTTCAACAACAGGTAAAGCAGGTACTTATTCAGTAAAATGGACCATTGGCAATGGCGTTTGTCCAGACCAAGCAGACTCATTGAACTTAACAATAGACCAATTACCAAGTACAGCAACATTAGCCAATGCAACACTATCAACTTGTGCTACTCAACTAAACCTAAATGCAGTTGCACCAACATTGGGAACAGGCGTTTGGAAAATAACTTCAGGCTCAGGAAACATTGCTGCAGCTGATACCAATAATCCAACAGCGTTAATAACAGGATTAAACTCAGGAGGAACAACAACCTTGACTTGGTCAGTGAAAAATGGAACTTGTAACCAAGCAAATAGCAAAACTTTAACAATAAACCAAGTTGGTAATTTAAGTAATCCTGTAATCCTAGCTGGTAGCAATCCTATCACAGGAACAAGCTTAGCAATCTGTAAAAACAAAACATATAGCTTTACAGCAAACACACTAGCAGCTGGTGAAACAGGTACATGGACAAGTACTAACAATGCTATTGTAGCATTGTCAGGAAGTACCCAAACCCAAAACTTAAGCATTACAGGAGTAGGGGTTGATACCATTACTTGGACAATAAGTACCACCACACCAGGTTGTACACCACAAAGTAAAAAAGTAGCTTTAGTAATCAGTGATGTACCAGCTAAAACAAGTACAATAGTAGGAGATAGTATTGTTTGTGCAAATGTTGTAACCTCGCAAAGTGTTACTCAAGTAGCAAATACAAACTATACTTGGAATCTACAAAATGCAACAGGAACTTCAAATACCAATGCAATTACAGCAACGATAGGAACTGGCCTACAAGCAATACTAACAGTAACACCAAGTAATACTTGTGGTAATGGTCCGGCAACAAGCAAAACAATTACCATCAATTCAAAACCTTTGGCACCAGTATTTGCGGCAAGTAATCTAAGCTCAAACCCACAAATAAACCCAAGTAAAGTTTGTTCGCAAGCAATTGTAAACTATACAGTGAACACAGTAGCAGGCGAAACTTACACATGGTCATGGAAAAATCCATCAACCAAAACAAATACAGATATAGCAACAGGAAGTATCTCAACCAATGCTAGCAATATCACTAAATCAGAAACAGATACCCTGATAGTAACAGGAACCAATAACTGTGGAACAGGAACAAGCAAAAAACTAGCAGTAAGCTTCAATCCTCTACCAAGTTATACTGTGCCAAATGATACCAATATCTGTCAAGGAAATGCATTACCAAACTTGAAATTAAGCTTTACAGGAAAACCAGGTTATACTGTAAACTTTACTTTCAATGGAATACCAGCATCGGTAACAGCACCTGCCAATACATACTTAATACCTAGTCAAGTAGGAACATACCAATTAACTTCTGTTACAGATGCTAATGGATGTACCAATGCAACAGCAAGTAAAACAGTAACCGTATCGCAAACAGCTTTACCAGAAGCAAGCTATACAGTAACCGGTCAAACCGTGTGTGAAGGTAATGATGCAAATATCCAAATCTCAGGCAGTGAATCAGGAATCCTATACAATATCTACAAAAAAGGAACACCAACAAGAACCAAAGTAGGCAGTACAATAGGAACAGGTTCGGCTATCAGTTCAACAATTACAGCATCTAATCTAAGTGCAACAAACATCATAGAAGTTGAAGCTGTAGGTTGTGCAGCCATTACATTCCCAGATACAGCAAGCATAAAACAAGTAGGTACAATCACAGCAATTATTGGTAAAACAGTAGTATGCGATAATGCCAAAACGCAAACTTATACCTTGAACACCGTTGCAGGAGCATCAGGATATACATGGGCTATAGATAAAGACGCAACAGTAACACCAAAAACAAATACATCGAGTGCAACAGTAACACTAGGTACAAACTCCAACTATACTTTAACAGCAACAGCGATATTACCAACTGGTGCATGTACAAACTCAACAGCAAGTTTGGCAATATCACAAATAGCTAGCTTTAAAGGTGATACCTTAGTATTGAGCGAAGATACAGTGTGTGCGGGAGCAAACATAACAGTAAGTCTGAAAAACAAATCAGCAGATGTTTACAGAAACTGGTCGTTCCCATTGAATACCAAAATCAATAGCGTAAATTTAGATAGTACCTTGTTTAATATTACTTTACAAGAGCAAGGAGCAATCCAAGTAATGCCATATCATACTTGTAATATAGCAGTACAAAATCTACAAGAAAATGTAGAAGTGTACAAAGTTCCACAAGCAAATGCAGGAGTAAACCAAAAATACAATGGCTTCCCAACGGGCGTACAGTTAAAAGGAACAAACCTAACTTCAGAAAATGGAGTAAAATACAAATATGACTGGACAGTAACAAAAGGTAGTGCAGTATTATCAACCCCAACAGCATTACAAACAGCAGTAACGCCAAAAGAAGTTGAGACCAAATACATGTTTACCATTACCACTCCAAACGAAGCATCATGTAGTTCAAGTTCAGAAGTAACAATATCGTTTGAGGTAGTAATTAATCCACCATTGATATTTAGTCCGAATGAAGATGGAAAGAATGATTTATGGGAAATCAATGAGTTAGAGTTTTTCCCAAATGCGAGTGTAGAAATCTTTAACCAATGGGGTACAATGGTATATAGTAAAAATGGAGGCTACTTCGCCGAACCATGGAACGGTAAGTACGACAACGGAGCAGAAGCTCCAATTGCAACTTACTACTACGTCATCACCCCAAATAAAGACGGATACAAAAACAAAGCTGGTTCGGTTACTATTGTGAAATAATTAA
>JBEEOW010000008.1:0-136900 GCA_041191405.1 Bacteroidota bacterium | reverse complement strand
AACCTAATGCTGTAGTGGTTATTGCTGCGGTTGGTGGTGAGCTTAGTTTAACTGTGATTGTATCTGTTGCTGAACAGCCTTTTGCGTCCGTTCCAGTTACAGTGTATAATGTTTTGGTAGCTGGTGTGAAGGCTGTATTGTTGGTTACGCCATTATCCCAAGTGTAGCTTGATGCCCCTGAACCTATTAATGTTACTTTTGCTCCTTGGCAAATTGTTGAACTTGGAGTTGCGGTCGCTTTGACCGTCGGTAAGGGGTTGACTACTAAATTTATAGTTTTTGTTGCTTGACAGCCATTGATATCTGTACCTGTAAGAGTATAAGTTGTTGAAGTTGTAGCTAAAAACGGCGTATTATCAACTACAGCTTTATCCCACAAATAAGTATTGGCTCCACTTCCTTTTAAAGTTACATTTGTTCCTGTACAAACAGAATCGTTTGGTAATGAAGAAATTGTTAAAGTTGGTAGAGTATATATTGTTACAGTGCCTGTTCCTACACTTGGAGTAAAACAACCAGTTGAGGTTAAATTTGCTATTGAACTTGCTATTCTAACTTTATAAGTACCAGCAGCAATATTGGATATTGTTACATCTCCAGCAACTGTAGTCGGACCTGCTGCTGAGCCAACAGCTACGTTAGTTGTTGAGTTAAACAATTGATAATAAACACCTGTTGGCAAGGTTACTATTACATTTGCTCCTGTTGCTGGTGCACAAGCTGAAAAATTAGCACTTTTAAATAAAGGAGCTGTGGCAGGTGGCGTGCAAGAACCTACACAGGTGTATTTTACTTCAATTGAATCTTTTAATTTACAACTTGGAGCTGAAGGAGAAACAGCTTCAATTGTATAAAATGTATTGTTTGAAACAGTTACATTAGCAGTACTACTGATTGTGGTACTAGTAGGTGCAGAACTTGGTACAGGTTTCCAAGTAAAATTAAAACTAGGAACCGGCATGTCACATTTTGCGGTAGCTGATAAAACTAAGGTTTCTTGATTACCAGGAAATGACATCCCTACAGTATTACTAGAAGTAGTTTGATTTTTAGGATCAGTAACAGAAAATTTAAAAGATTTAGATGAAAATGATGAACCACTTACATTTCCAATATATACTTCTATTTTGTCTCCATCGGTTACTCCAAAATTAGTAGTTAAATAAGGCGTGCAACCTGCCCCCCAATCCATAGGCGTAGGAGTTGTACCTCCAATACTTACTCCATTAAGTTTTACATATAACCTCATGTCAGTTGAAATCCATTCATTTGAATTAGGACAAGTATTTTTTTCCATTTTAAAAATATAATTGCAATTCTTTGGAGGATTACTTACAACATCTGCTTTAACTGTTGCAGTACTACAAGAATTTACTGTTTGAGAAAGATTCAATTTTGAATAAAAAGGAGTTGTTTCTTCGACTTTTATTGTTTTAAAAGCTTTACATGTTGCATTTCCTACTTCTGTAACTTCTAAAGCATAATTACCATTGGATATGTTATTCAGCAATTTATTAGTTAAAGTATTTATACTTCCATCAGGATAAGTCCATTTATATGTATATGATTTAGCAGCTGAATAATCAACTCCAGACAAAGCAACATCAATTTTACCATCTTTTATTCCTGTACAAGAATTTTTTGTAACAGTACCATTAGCTAATAAATCACAAGTACTACATGAATTATCAATCACAACAGTAACAGAACCATTATCTCTAATTGCACACCCTTTTTCATTTGCTACCACCACACTATATACGCCACTTTGGGTTGCATAAAAAATATTTTTTTGAGGATTAGGATTTGCAATTAGAGCCTCATCTTTAAGCCAAGTATAGGTATATCCAGATCCATAAACAGTTTCTAATTCAACTGAATTTCCTTTACAAACTTTTTTTGGTGTATTAGCCCAAAGTCTAACCATTGGTCCAACACATCCATTTTGACAACCACCATTTCCTGCTTGAGAATTAAGAATTGTATTCAAAGGATCATAAACTTCTGTTGACTTTACAAACATATCTAAAACTGGACCTAGCTTAAATCTAAAAGAAACATTTCCACTAGCATCTTTTTGTGCATCAAAAACAGCTTTAACTTTATTTTTTATAGAAGTTTGTTGAGTAGCATTGTAAGAATACATGGCAAAAACTTTATCCATATATTCAGTCATAATTGCCCATGTTACTGGATAGTCATACCAACCAAGCCATCTTTGTTTGTCTGCAGCATTTACTGGAGTATATTGATTACTTAAAATTTTATAATAATGTGTGCTCGCCATAGAATATCCAATCGGTCCTAAAATATTTGATTGAAACCAATCAGTTGAGGTCATTGCAGCAGATCTATTAGTAACAAAAATTCTCTGCGCAATTGCGTCCATTGCATCAGGGCCCTGATTAAAACCTGCAAACATCATTTTAGTATATGCATCTTTATCGGGAGTAGCGGATAAAACAGGACCGGAATTATAACCTTTTGATAAAAACCTTCTATTAGAAATTAAAGCATAATAAAATTTTGCAAGAGCACCAGTTTCTAAACTTTCTCCTGTTATTAAAGCCCTATTTTTTGCATCATCACCGAAAACATTTCCACAATTGCTACTACCAAGCCATTCTTTAAGTGTTGCTCTACCTAATACATCAATTTGAAAACAACCATCACTTGAAGCTAAACTAAAGTCATTACCATAATCTACAAATTGATGTTGAAAAGGAAAATTCTCTGGTGTTTTAGTATAACAACTCATATCTATTTTAGAAGCTGGTATACAGGCCCCTCCAGAAGTTTCATTGATAAGCGTTGCTGGAAAAATATTAATATTGATATTTGGATTAATTAAATTTCTGAACAAAATCCAAGAATGTGCCATTGCAATTGCATAAGTAGGTTTATTGCAAGGAATTCTCCAATCAAGTGTAGTCCATTGATTATATGCTCCTGAACCTTGATTGTTCTTCGTTATAATACCACTTCCCAGTTGAATCTCTTCTGTTGAAATAAAAGCATTTGTATCAGGATAATATTTACAAGGAACATCTGGACAATTTTTTCCATAATCAGGAATAGTTTGTCCAATTAAATTAAATTGGTTAAATAGGAAAATAACAAATAGTAATAATTTGAAATTTACTTTCATAGAATTTTATACTTTTCGGGCGACTTGATAAATTTAAATAAAAAAATGAAATAATTATATATTACTATATACTCTTTTCAAATTAAAAGTAAACACTTTACTACACAAATAAAAATGATTCGAATAACAAAATAAATATTTTCAATATTTACATATAATATCCTAAATTTGTAGGCTTATCAATTATTATTATAACTATGTTACGAATAAAATTTGCTGCTTTAATTATTGCTTCATTATTTAGTTTTGGTTGTGCAAAAAAAATACAGACAACTAAACCAACAGAAAGTTATGTTCCTAAAGAATATAAACCTGAATTGTCTTCTATTGCAATTCCAGTAGATATTGACATAGCTAAAATTCAAGCACTTGTAAATAAAAATGTAGCAGGTTTATTATATGAAGATAACGACCTTAACAATAATGGTGGAGACAATTTAATGTTAAAAGTTTCTAAACATTCTGACATTCAAATTTCGGCACAAGGCGACCAAATTATTTATAGAGTTCCTTTAAAAGTTTGGCTTAAAGGTGGTTTCAAAAAAGAAGCTTTAGGAGTTGCATTGGCTCATTATGAAGAAACTGATTTTGCTATTGCAATTACACTTTCAACTAAAATTGCCTTAAACACAGCATGGGGCATAAATACAACTACAGAAATCAAAAGTCATGAATGGATAGAGAAACCAAATTTAAAATGGGGTCCTTTTGAGATTCCTTTAAATACCGTTGTTGATGTATTAATTAAATCTCAAAAAGATAAAGTAGGTCCATTGATTGATGATCAAATAAAATCTGCTATAAATCTTAAGAAATATGTAAATGATGCTTGGACAACTATTCAACAGCCGATTACAGTTTCACCAGAATATAAAACACACTTGAAAATTTCTCCAACTGAAATTTTCATGACATCATTAAATGGTAACAAAAACAAAATTAATGCAACTATAGGTGTGAAAGCATATACTGAAGCTGTAGTTGGAGATGTACCAGCAGCAGGGAATTCGGCTTTACCTGCTTTGAAATTAACTAAAAACGCACCAAATAATTTTAACATTATTTTATCAGCTGATTTACCTTATACTCAAGCTAAAGAACTTGCAAAAGGACAATTATTAAACAAAACTTTCCAATTTCAAGGTAAAAAATCAGTTACTATTACTGATTTTGACATTTATGGTAGTGATGGAAAAGTAATTGTAAAAGTTGATATGATTGGTAGTATTAACGGAACTATTTATTTATCAGGAGTTCCTACTTATAATGCTACAACACAAAGCATTACTTTCGAAAACATGGATTTTGATGTTAACTCAAAAAGTGCATTATTAAAATCAGCAAATTGGTTGGCACATGATAAATTTGTAAAAATTATGCAACCATATTTTACTTATTCGTTGGCTGAACAACTAAAAGAATCAAAATCAATGATGCAAAAAGCTATGACAAATAATAGAGTAGCAAAAGGCGTTTTATTGAATGGGAAACTTGGAGATTTAGCACCTCGTGAAATAATCCTTACTCAAAGTTCGTTAAAAGCTATAGTTGATGTAAAAGGTACACTGGGAGTAACTGTGGATGGTTTAGACCAATAAAAGTTGAGAGTTATTAGTGTAGCGTTTTTTATTTTATAAATTTAAAACTAATAACTTAAAACAAAAAATAGAATAATACTATTAATTTAGCAAAGTGAAAGATAGCATTGTAATCATACCAACCTACAACGAGAAGGAAAACATCGAAGCAATTATTCGAAAAGTATTTTCTTTAGAAAAAGCATTTGATGTCCTTATCATTGAAGATGGCTCACCTGATGGCACTGCTCAAATCGTAAAATCACTGCAACCTGAATTCGAAGGCAGATTACATATTCAAGAAAGAAAAGGTAAACTTGGCTTGGGTACTGCATACATTCATGGGTTTAAATATTCATTAGCAAGGGATTATAAATATATCTTTGAAATGGATGCCGACTTTTCACATAACCCTGATGACTTAATAAAACTTTATAATGCTTGTGCAATTGAAGGAGCTGATCTAGCAGTTGGCTCTAGATATATAAAAGGCGTAAATGTGGTAAACTGGGATATGTACAGATTATTACTATCTTATTTTGCAAGTAAATATGTGCGTTTTATAACAGGTTTACCTATTCAAGATAGTACAGCTGGTTTTAAATGTTATACTCGTAAAGTTCTAGAAACAATTGAATTAGATAAAATCAAATTTGTTGGGTATGCATTTCAAATAGAAATGAAATTTACAACTTGGAAATACGGTTTTAAAATAACAGAAGTGCCAATTATTTTTACTGATAGAACTTTGGGAGAATCAAAAATGTCAGGAAATATAATTAAAGAAGCTCTTTTTGGTGTAATGGAAATGAAAATCAGAAGTTGGTTTAAAAGCTATACTTATTGAAATGTTAGACTTAAGATGTTAGACATAAGACTTTGTACCTAATACTTAATACTCTGTACAAAAAAATACAAAAACATTTGCTTTAAATATTCACTTTGATTTATTTGGCAGAAATATTAACTCCTTAAAATTACACTTTATATGAAAAGAATATTTGTAATTATAGCTTTATTGATGGGATTTGCTTTCAATAATGTAAACGCTCAAGATGCAAAAAGTAAAAGCACAAAAACTGAACAAAAATCAACTGATAAAAAGTTGAAAAAAGACGGAACACCTGATAAGCGTTTCAAAGAAAACAAAGAAGCTAAAGGTCCATTGAAAAAAGATGGTACGCCAGATAAAAGATTTAAAGCAAACAAAAAATAAATAAAAAAGGCTTTTTCAATATTGAAAAAGCCTTTTTTATTATATTAATATTCTAAAATAGCAGATTGAGTTTCACCTTTTCTGTTTATCCAATTTAATTTAAAATGAGTAGCCGAACAACTATTTACTTCGTTTCCATTTGCATCTACTCCAAAAGTAACAGACGCTTCTTTAATTAAACCTTTATGAGTTTTTTTACCAGAGATTGGTTTTGGGTCATTAGAACATTCGCTAAATACTAAAGGTTTATCAATTGTTGAATAAAACAATGTTCCTTTCCTTGTAATACCCCATTCTGCTAAATTTGTATATCCTGCACTTGAACCTGTACCTTCTACAGAAATTTGCATTCCATCGTTTGTTTTAGTAAAAGTTCTAGTTTTTGAAACATTCCAAGTTCTAGTAGTAGCATCATCAAAGGTAATTTTCAAATCACTAGCAATAACACTGTGTTTAACCGAACTTGTAGTTCCAGCTTTTACATCTTTAACTCTACCACCTAATACATTAGTAATTACTTTAGTACCATTAAAAGTAACACTTCTACCATTTCTGGTAACTTTTACTGTATCAAAAGTTAACGTTAATACTGCACCAGCATCACTCCATTTTTCACCTGAAGTTAAAATTGCCGTTACTTTACCTGAACGAGTTTTGCCATCAACTAATTGGTTATTATAAATAATTTGGAACTTTTTACGATCTTTTAAACCGATTTTTACAGTTTTAGAACTATCAACAGAATAAGCACTTGTACCTCCCCCAACTCTTGCTCCAGACAAAGAAGAACCTTCTAGTAAGGCTGTTGCATCATCATCAGCTTGATCAGTTTCTCTTTGAGTAGATGAATTATCAGCTGCATGTTGACTTAATTCTGAATAATCAGGTTCGGTTTCATTTTTTTTACAAGATGTTAACGCTAATGAACTTGCAAAAGCGAATAAAGCGATGTTTAAGAATACTCTTTTCATGATATTTTGTTAAAATGGTTAAAATTCCAATTATAACCCTATGATGTAAAAAAGCAGAATAGGTTTAATTCAATTGATATTTTTTTTGAAAAAAATCAACCATTTTATAAAAAAGTGAAGTGTGACCACAATTAAACTCCTGAATATCAACATGTTGAACCTTGGAAATAAATGAACGAATATTTTTAAATTTTATAACATTGTCATTTTTACCAATAATAATGGTAATAGGTGTATAATGTTTACGTAACTGTAGTGTGATATCATTAATAGGTAATTCAATTGCACTAAAGTTGGTCCAAACTCGGTATAACAATAATCTCTTTTCAAGATTATCCATCTGAAGGTTTGCAAATTTCAACGTAGCTTTATCAATTAAATTAAACTTATCCATGAAATTTAGCATTGAAAAAAAGAATTCTGGTTTTGATACAATATATTTAAAAAGTTTGCGACCTATAATATTCCTTGTTGCTAAATTATACCAAAAACTTGAATATAATCCATCTGGAGCAATTAAATATAACTGTTTTACTCTAGTAGGAAATGACTCATAAGTAAGCAAGGCAAATTTAGCACCCATGCTAAAACCTAAAAGCTCAAAATTAGAAATATTCTCTACTTGTGTAAATTTAATAATCGTATTTCTCCAGTATTCATTTGTGATAATATTTTTTGAATTAAGCGAACTATCTCCATGAAAAAAAAGATCAAATGAATAAACTGTATACTCTATTGATAAAATGGAAATCAAATTTTCAAAAGATAATGCAGATTGACCAAAGCCATGAAAAAGTAAAATCACTTTTTCAGAATCACCTTTTTTATAATATGAAAGGCTTCCACCTGACAGTTGTATTTGATTTTTTATCATATAATCTGTAAAAATGTAAGTTAACAAATTTATTGCTTAATAGTTATTATTACTAATTATTTTTAATGATTTAAATCATTTTTAAAAAACATCGGTAAACGTCGGAAAATTAGGGTTCAAATAATACTATAAAAACTTTTAAAGATAAAATAGTTTCCATAGTTTTGCTTAATCAATTTAAACTGATAAATATCATGAATACCCCCGTTCAACAGCAATCAGAAATAAGAGGTACAATATTAAGTGGTGTACATCAATTATTTACTCGTTTTGGGTTAAAAAGTATTACCATGGATGACATTGCTAGTAAACTTACAATGTCTAAAAAAACTATTTATCAACACTTTAAAGACAAAGACTCGCTTGTAAGCGAATATGTTAATGGTTTTTTAAGTGCTCAAAAAGAGGAAATTAACCGAATCACAAGAGAATCAAATGATGTGATTGAAGAAATGGTACTAACAGCAGAGTATTTAAAAAATACGATTGGAAATTTAAATCCTTCTGTACTTTTTGACATGCGCAAATACCATCCTGCTTCTTTTAAAATTTATTTATCATATAAAGAAGACTATTTAATCGACAAAATCAGCACTACTTTAAGACAAGGCATATCTGACGGATATTTTAGAAAAGATATTAACATAGCTGTGATGGCCAAAATGAGACTCGAACAAGTTGAAATGGTTTATAATCCAGATGTGTTTTCTCCTGAAAAATTTAATATTGGCGATGTTCAAGTTCAATTATTCGACCATTTTATGTTCGGAATTTGTACATTAAAAGGTCATGCATTAATTAATAAATATAGACAAATTGAAGATTAATATTATTTAAAATGAAAAACTATTTAATTCTATTAACACTCGCTACTTTCCCATTTGTTACATGGGCACAGTCGAATAACAATTTCACGTTACAACAATGTGTGGATTATGCTCTAGAGAATAGTGCTAAAGCAAAAAATGCAAAACTTGACGAACAGTTAGCCGCTGAAAAAGTAAAGGAAATTCAAGGAATTGGTTTGCCACAAGTAAAATTAAGCCATACTTTAATGGATAATTTAAAAGTTCAAAGTGCTTTTTTACCTTCAAGTGCATTTTCGGGTGGAACAGCTGACATATTGAAATTAATGGCACAAAGTAGTGACCCAGTACTTAAAGGTGGAGCACAACAAGCACTTGCAGGTTTTGCAAATGCACCAGAAATTGCAGCATTACCATTCGGTGTTAAATACAATTTAGTAACACAAGCATCAGTAACTCAATTAATTTTTGATGGTTCGTATTTAGTTGGCTTACAAGCTGCAAATACTTATAAAGAGCTTTCAAGCAAAAGCACTGAGTTAACTAAAAAAGACATTATTGCTAATGTTAACAAAGCTTATTTATTGGTACTTGTAAATGAAGAAAGAAAGAAAATCTTCTCAACTAATATTTCAAGACTTGATACTTTATTACGCCAAACTAGAGCATTGAATCAATCTGGCTTTGTTGAAAAAATTGATGTTTCTCGTTTGGAAGTTGCCTACAACAATTTGACTGTTGAAAAACAAAAATTCGACAATTTATACGAATTAAGTGTTGAATTATTAAAACTTCAAATGGGAATGGCACCTAACGAAAACCTTAAAGTTTCACAAAAAATAAGTGATTTTCAATCAAGTACCATTACTGAATCTACAATAGATTTTAATAATAGAAGCGAGTATGGTTTAGTAAAAACACAAATTAAATTATACGAATTAGACCTTAAAAATCAAAAATTTAGCAAGCTGCCATCTATTGCAGCATTTGGTAACTTTGGTTTTAATAATGGTGCAAATAAATTCGAAGTATATACAACCAAAAACTATGGTTTCGCAAATATTGGTTTAGCTGTGAATATGCCTCTATTTGATGGTTTTCAAAAATATAGAAAAGCTCAACAAGCAAAAATTAATATTCAAAAAGGTAATAATACATTATTAGAACTTGAAAAAGGTATTGCTGCTCAAACAAAAATTGCACAACTGCAATTAAAAAATAGCACCGAAACTTTAAGTAGCCAAAAAAACAACATGGTTCTTGCCGAAGAAATTGCTAGAGTTACTAAAGAAAAATATGCAAAAGGTGTAGGTTCGAGCCTTGAAGTTACCAATGCTGAAAGTGAATTAAAAACTGCTCAAATAAACTATTATGAAGCACTTTATAATTCTCTAGTAAACAAAGTAGAATTAGACGCAGCTTTAGGAGTGTTAAAATAATGAGTATCATGGCAAGTAATTTTAATCAACTAAAAGATGCCAATGTAACAGTTATGGCATCGTGGTATCGTAAGTTAGCTTTGGCTAAAGAAAGTGGACTAAGTTTAAGAGCTCTAGCAAAAGAAGTTTCCGAAAAAATTGCATTAGGAAATATTCCAGCCTACGAAGGTGCACGCTTAATTTGGTGTATTTGGGAAAGATTAGGTAAACCAAGCCAACTATCTCCATTTGTTGGTTGGGCAAGTGAATACAATGATTATAAATTTTTGCTTAAATACCTTGAACCAAACGAATTAAGTACTGCAAAAGTCTTGATTAATAATCGTAGCGAATGTTTAAATGACATTGTTACTTATTCTAAACAATATTCTAACCAATAATTTAACCCTAAAAATATATGAAATCAAATTTCTCAAATTTAACTATAGCAACAGCTCTTTTAATAGTAGCCTTTGCATGCGGTAAAAAAGATAAAGCTACTGAATTAAAAGAGCTTCAAGCTCAAAAAGCTGAACTTGAAGTACAGATAGCAAAACTTGAAAAAGAAGTTGCTCTATCTAAAGATCCAAAAGAGATAATTGCAGCAAAAGTAATTGAAGTTGGAGTTTTAAATATTGAATCAAAACCTTTTGAACACTATTTAAATGTGCAAGGTAAAGTAGGTTCAGATTTAAACATAAATGTAAGTGCTAAAGTACCAAGTACTTTTGTAAAAATTTATGTTAAAAAAGGTCAATCAGTTTCTAAAGGTCAAATCCTTGCACAACTTGATGGTGAAGCTTTAAGAAAAGGTATTCAAGAAGCAAAAACATCTTTAGGTTTTGTAACTGAATTATACAACAAACAAAAAAGTTTGTGGGATCAAAAAATTGGTACAGAGGTTCAATTTTTACAAGCTAAAAATCAAAAAGAATCTCTTGAAAGCAAAATAGAAGGCTTAAATGAACAATTAGCAATGTACACCATCAAAGCCCCAAATACTGGAATTATAGATGAAGTTATTGCTAAAGAAGGTGAAATGGCTGCACCAGGTTATCCTGCATTCAGAATTATCAATAACTCTTCATTTAAAGTAACTGCTGATATTGCTGAAACTTATATCAATAAAATTAAAAAAGGAAACAAAGTACAAATTACATTTCCTGATTTAAATGAAACCATTGAAAGAAATATTGATTTAGTATCTGATGAAATCAATGCAATTAATAGAACTTTCAGTATTCAAATTGAACTTGGAGCAAGTAATAAATATAAGTCGAACATGATTACTTACTTCAAAATCAAAGATTATTCAAATCCAAATGCTATCACTGTTCCAATAAATATTATTCAACATGGTACTGATGGAGAGTATGTATTTGTTGCTGAAAATGGTATTGCAAGAAAAAGAATAATTTCAGTAGGAGAACAATACGGTACAGAGGCTGAAGTAACTTCAGGATTGAAAAATGGCGATAAAATAATCAATGTTGGTTATCAAAACATCGCCGATGGACAAAAGATTAAATTTTAATTTACAAGACGTAAGATGTAAGACATAAGACATAAGATTAATTTATTGAAAATTAAATCTTTGTCTTCAGTCTTCAGTCTTCAGTCTTTCATCTAAATAAAAATATGAAAGAATTTAAACTATCAAGCTGGTCTATTGATAATAAGACCAGTATATATGTAGCTACGTTAATAATTACCCTAGCCGGAATTATGTCGTACATTGGGTTGCCTAAAGAGCAATTTCCTGAGATTGTATTTCCACAGATTTTGGTGAGTACAATTTATCCGGGTGCAGGTCCAACAGATATTGAAAACACCATTTCACAACGTATTGAAAAAGAAGTAAAAGCAATAGCTGGTGTAAAAAAAGTAACAAGTAGTTCTGTTCAAGATTTCTCTTTGGTAAATATTGAATTTAACACTGATGTTGACGTACCTAAAGCAAAACAACTTGTTAAAGATGCTGTTGATAAAGCAAAAAAGGATTTACCAAAAGATATTCTAGGTGACCCAAATGTAATTGAAATTGACGTTTCGCAGGTTCCAATTATGAATGTCAATATTTCTGGTGATTTTGAAATGCATCAGTTAAAATATTATGCTGAGCAATTGGAAGACAAAATTGAAGCTTTTAAAGAAATTAGAAGAGTTGATATTGTTGGAGCACTTGAAAGAGAAATTCAAATAAATGTTGATAGATATAAAATGGAGTCGGCAAATATTACCATGTCTGACATCGAAAATGCTATCAAATACGAAAATTTAAATATTTCAGGTGGTTCATTAAAAATGGACGAGGTTCGTCGTTCAATTTCAGTAAAAGGTGAATTTAAAAAAGTAAATGAAATTGAAGATATTGTAATTCGTTCAGCTTCAGGCGCTAAAGTTCAAATTAAAGAAATAGCCGAAGTAATTGATACTTACAAAGAAAGAGAATCATTTGCACGTTTAAATCACAAACCTGTAATTACACTAAACGTTGTAAAACGTGGTGGAGAAAACTTAATTGAAGCTACTGATAAGGTAAATGAATTGATTAAAGAAATGCAAATTTCTTCATTTCCAAGTACTTTAAAAGTTACAGTTACGGGTGAGCAAGCTATCAATACCAAAATCACCTTACACGATTTAATTAATACAATCATCATTGGTTTTATATTGGTTGTAGTGATTTTGATGTTCTTCATGGGAACAACAAATGCAATTTTCGTAGGTTTATCGGTGCCATTATCATGTTTTATTGCCTTCTTGATAATGCCAAGTATTGGTTTCTCATTAAACATGATTGTTCTTTTTGCTTTCCTTCTTGCATTAGGTATTGTGGTTGATGATGCCATTGTGGTTGTAGAAAACACACATAGATTATTTGAAAACGGTAAAGTGCCAATTGTTACAGCTGCAAAACAAGCTGCTGGTGAAGTATTTATGCCAGTACTTTCAGGAACATTAACAACAATTGCACCTTTCGTTCCACTAGCATTCTGGAATGGTGTTATTGGTAAATTTATGTTCTTCTTACCTGTAACTCTGATTATTACTTTATTTGCTTCACTTGCAGTTGCTTATGTAATAAACCCTGTGTTTGCTGTTGATTTTATGAAACCTCACACAGACGAAGACCATCATAAACCACGTCTAACTAAAGGATTTTACATAACAGCAATTGTATTTGGTACGCTTGCATTACTGTTTTACATTTCGGGTTCATTCGGAATGGGTAATTTAACTGTTACCATGTTTGGATTATATTCGCTAAACCGATTTATTTTAGTAGATGTAATTAAAAACTTCCAAGACAATGTTTGGCCAAATGTACAAACTCGTTTTGCAAATTTCCTTCGTTTTTGCTTAGAAGGTGCAAATGGAAGAATGCCTCGTTACTTACTAGCAGGTACAGTTGGATTGTTCTTTTTCACATTCTGGTTTGTTGGAATTAGAGATTTAAAAGTTGTATTCTTCCCTCAAGCCGACCCAAACTTTGTGTTTGCTTATGTTTCTTTACCAGTTGGTACTGACCAAGCTTATACAGATAGTATTGCTAAAGTTGTTGAAGGGAAAATTTACAATGTAATTGGTGAAAATAATCCATTAGTAAAATCTGTAATTACAAACGTTGCTGTATCAGCAGGTGACCCTAACGACCCAGAATCGTCACAAACTCAACCTCACAAAGCCAAAGTTACAGTTGCTTTTGTTGAATTTGCAAAACGTGATGGTAAATCTACTTTGGTTTATTTAGATAAAATTCGTGAAAATGTAAAAGGAATTGCAGGTGCAGAAATTATTGTTGACCAAGAAAAAGGTGGTCCACCAACAGGAAAACCTGTTAATATTGAAATTACAGGCGACGAGTTTGAAGATTTAATTACTACCTCTGAAAACCTAAAAAAATATCTTGATTCATTACAAATTAAAGGTATTGAAGAGTTAAAATCAGATTTAGTTAAAAATAAACCTGAAGTTACAATCGAAATTGACCGTACTCGTGCAAATAGCGAAGGTATTTTCACAGGTCAAATAGGTATGGAAATTCGTAAAGCAGTATTCGGACAAGAAGTTTCAAAATTCCGTGAAGCAGGTGAAGAGTACAAAATTCAATTACGTTACAAACAAGATCAACGTCAGGATATTGAAGCTTTGATGAACACCAAAATCACATATCGTGATATAAACATGGGGTTTGCAATTCGTCAAGTACCACTTTCTTCTATTGCAAAAATTAAATACGAAAATACTTATGGAGGTATCAAACGTAAAAACCAAAAACGTATGATTACTATTTCATCAAATGTATTAAGTGGATATACTGCAAATGAAGTTGTTGCAAAAATTGAAACTGCTTTACCTAAATTTAAAACCCCTGTAGGTGTTGAAATTAAAATGACAGGTGAGCAAGAAGAACAAAAAGAAACTGGAGCATTCCTTGGTTGGGCAGGTATGGTTGCCATTGGATTAATCTTTATGATTCTTGTAATTCAATTCAACTCTTTATCTAAACCATTGATAATCATTTCTGAAATTATTTTCTCGGTAATTGGAGTTTTCTTAGGATTTGCAATATTCAAAATGGAAATCTCAATAATCATGACAGGTATTGGTATCGTGGCTCTTGCAGGTATTGTGGTTCGAAATGGTATTCTTTTAGTTGAGTTTACCCATTATCTCGAAGAGCAAGGTATGGAAACTAAAGAGGCTATCATTGAAGCTGGTCGAACTCGAATGACTCCTGTATTATTAACAGCTACTGCAACTATGCTAGGATTAATTCCTCTTGCTGTTGGTTTGAATATTGACTTTGTAACCCTATTTACTGAATTAAATCCACATATTTTCTTCGGTGGTGATAGTGTTGCATTCTGGGGCCCACTTGCTTGGACAATGATATTTGGTTTATTCTTCGCTACATTCTTAACTTTAGTTTTAGTACCAGTAATGTACTTATTGGTTGATAGAATTAAAACTAGATTTAATAATAGATTCAGAAAACCAAAACCTCAATTTGATTTGAGTAAATAATAAAAAAACAAATGCGTGAGGAACTTTCTTCACGCATTTTTGTTTAATCTAAACGTTATTTATAATACTGTTTAAAACATATTTTATGCCCAACAAATTAATTATAGTACCATTAGTATTATTCATTTTCGCACTTATTGATTGGTATGTTTTTCAAGGAATTCGTTCAGTAACCAATCATTTCAAACCAGAAAATCAACTATTGCTTTCTCGTATTTATTGGTCTGTTACTGTTCTAACATTTGCCGCATTTTTATTTTACCATTTTGGTAATCCCTATTTATTCGGACGAACATTCAGAAATTTCTTACTTGTAGGTGTATTTATCAACTACTTTAGTAAAATATTTGTAGTACTATTTTTATTTATAGATGACATTATAAGAGGATTTAAATGGATTTACAATCAATTTTCAACACCAAAAACTGAATTATCTCAAGCAATTCCAAATTCAGAAACTTTAGTTCCTGCAGAAAGTAACTCTATTTCTCGTTCAGATTTTTTAGTAAAAACAGGATTAGTAGTTGGTTCAGTACCTTTAATTGCAATGAGTTACGGTATTATTTCAGGAGCACATGATTATAGAGTGAGAAGAGTAAAATTGCCTTTAGCTAATCTACCAAAAGCATTTGACGGAATAAAAATTGGACAACTTTCGGATATTCACTCTGGTAGTTTTTTTAATAAAACTGCCGTTAAAGGAGGAGTTGAAATGTTATTGAATGAAAAACCTGATGTCGTATTTTTTACAGGTGATTTAGTAAATAATACTGCCGATGAGTTAAACGATTATTTCGATATTTTTAAACATGTAAAAGCTCCAATGGGTGTGTATTCTGTACTTGGGAATCATGATTATGGTGATTATGTACAATGGGAATCAAAAGAAGCTAAACACAAAAATTTAGAAACACTCAAAAAAGCTGAACGTGACATGGGTTGGAATTTAATGATGAACGAACATCATTACTTAACAATTGGGAATGAACGAATTGCAGTATTAGGAATTGAAAATTTCGGAGCAAAAGGAAGATTTCCTAAATATGGCAAATTAGATTTAGCACATAAAAATTGCGAAGCTGATGTTAAAATTTTACTTTCGCACGATCCAAGTCACTGGGATTACCAAATAAATAAAGAGTATAAAGATATTGATTTAACCCTTGCCGGACATACACATGGAATGCAATTTGGAATTGAAAATCAATTATTTAAATGGAGTCCTGTACAATATATGTACGAGCAATGGGGTGGATTATATACCAAACAAAATCAACATATTTACGTT
This sequence comes from Bacteroidota bacterium, assembly GCA_041191405.1. Classification (GTDB taxonomy): domain Bacteria; phylum Bacteroidota; class Bacteroidia; order Cytophagales; family UBA9547; genus JBEEOW01. The sequence goes on along the minus strand of JBEEOW010000008.1, from coordinate 120,571 downwards.
AACCGTGGTTTCGGATTTTTAGGTTTCCCAGGTAGAGTTGGAATGCCTCCAGAAATTACAATTATTGAGTTAGTGAGGGCGTAAGTTGATTAAATTCTTGTTTCAAAATTGTATAAATCAATGCAAGTTAAAGGAGTTAGTATAAAAGAAAGTGGTCAGTTTTCGAAACTGGTAATGGATTATTTAGCTGATAGTGAATTTCTAAAAAGCTTTCATAATGGATTACCTAGTAAAGAATCATTTTCAAAAGCGATAAATACAAAACAATTTTCTAGTTCAAATAGAGAAAAGCTAGTTTCTGTTTTAACTAAGCAATACGAAAATACACAACTTTCTGATTTACAAAAAGAAAACTTAGCATTATTAGCTCAAGAAAACACTTTTACTGTAACCACTGGCCATCAATTAAATATGGCTTCTGGACCGATGTATATTGTGTTGAAATGGGCAACTACCATTGCTTGGGCAAAACAACTTAAAACTTGGTTTCCTGAAAAAAACTTTGTGCCCATTTATTGGATGGCTACCGAAGATCATGATATTGAGGAAATTGCCTATTTTTCGGCAAATGGGAAAAAATCTATTTTTGATTTTGGACATCAAAAAGGTGCAGTTGGAAACTTAACTAGCAACCATTTTACAAATGCTGATTGGCCTCTTGAAATTCCACTTGAAGTCCGAAATATTTACCTAAAATCAAAAAACTTAGCCGAAGCAACTCGTGCATTAATGCAATTGATTATTGGAGAAGAAGGCTTGTTGTGTCTAGACCCAAATGAAAGTCTATTAAAACAATCATTTATTCCAATAATGGAAAAAGAACTTTCATTACAACAAAATTTTGTAACTGTAAATGAAAGTAATTTAACCCTTGAAAATGCTGGCTATCGCTCACAAGCTCATCCAAGAAGTATCAATTTATTTTACTTAAAAGATGAAATTAGAGAAAGAATTGAAAAAGAAATTGATGGTTCATACAAAGTTTTAAACACCTCAATGTCATGGAGTAATAAGGAATTAATTTTGGATGAATTACATCAACATCCTGAAAGATTTAGTCCAAATGTAATACTAAGACCAATTTATCAAGAAACAATATTACCAAATTTAGGTACAATTCTTGGTCCGGGCGAAATTGCCTATTGGTTACAATTAAAATCAACTTTTGAAGCGAATAATGTAGCTTTTCCAATACTTGTACCACGCACATTTGCATGTTTTTTACCTAGTTATAGTGTTGAAAAACTTGAAAAAAACAATATTTCAATAGCTCAAATATTTAAATCTGAAGCATATTTAAAAGAAGTAATTACAACAAATCTTGGCGAAAACTATTCATTAAGTATTGAAAAAGAAAAAGCTATGGATTTTGTTGACCAACTAAAAGCTAGAGCTTCAGAAATTGATATTACTTTAGTTGCCTCTGCAGAGGCTGAAGGCAAACGAATGTTAGCTAGATTGGCTCATCTAGAAAATAAACTAAAGAAAGCCACGCAACGCAAACATGCAATTTCAATCAATCAAATATTAGATGTTCGTAAGCAAATATTACCAAATAATAGTCTGCAAGAACGTGTAGAAAATTACTTTGGATTAAAAATAGCTAATTCAACTTTAAAATATTTCTGTAATCCTGAAAGTATTAAAAATGAATTACAGGTTGTGGTGGAGTAGTTGATAGTTGATAGTGGATAATTGAAAGTTGATAGTTGATAGTTTTTAGTATGTTTGAGAGGTTAATGTTTAATGAAAAATTGCTAAAAGTATTGACAAATAAATCAATCATTCTATTCATAATCTCAATTTTATACATTTCAATTTACATTTACAGAGAAATTTACAACCAAAATCATCATTTAAATGTTATTTTTCTAATAATTGCATTGTTTAATATCATCTATTTTGGATTAAGTTTATTCTTAATTCGCAAGGCTAAAAAATCGACAGATAAATCTGTTTATTTGGCTTTAGTAGTTGTTCCTCAAATAATTGGGAGTTTATTGTTTGTATTTTTGGGATTATTTGCTATTGTTTATGTTCAAATTTGAAATAATTATTTTTGAAAAAAAACTTCACATGTTTCTGCATCAATAATTTCTTTTCCATCAATAATTTTTAATTTAGTTGGAATTGAATGCCTGAAAGGTAAAAACGGATTCCAATTAATATCTAATTCTAAAATATTATTATTTAAAGTATATGTTCCATAATAATGGTGGTCTGATAATTCAATATAAAATTCATTATCAGCACCATACAATTCAAATCTATCACATCCGAATATACCATCATTTTCAAAATAAATTATAACCATTCTGTTTGGATTATCACCTAAATAATAACAGAAAACGACAGTGCTTAATAACAGATATGAAAACAAACCAATTATAAATATTTTGAAATAATAAAAAAAAGGGTGCTTGAATTTTTTAGCTAAAACTAAGCCTAAAATCAAAAAAGGTAAAAGAAAAAGTAATGAAAGTAAATATACTATTACTGCCATAATCTACAACAAATAATACCCTGCAAATTCATGAGCATTAGCAAGTTCTTCTTCTGAAAATTTTAAAAACAACTTCCTGTAGCACCAGTTATTAATAACTTATTGATATGTAATTGATTATTTGCCAAAACTATAAACTTTGATAATAATCAATTGCTAACCTCATTTCATTTTCGTTGATGGCAATATCGTAATTGGCAGTACCTATTTTCTCTAACAATGAAAACTTAACTACTTTATTTTCATTCTTTTTATCTTGAGAAGTTAACTCAATAATTTTATCAATATCGCTAGAAGGTATTTCAAATTTAGGATAAGTATGTAGCAATGATTTTGTTACAATATCACACTCCTCTTTTGAAATAAATCCTTTATAAACACTTAACCAAGTTTCCATTATCATTCCGATGGCAATAGCCTCGCCATGTAACAAACGATTTTCGGTATTTAGGTAAAAACTTTCAACTGCATGCCCTAAGGTGTGTCCAAAGTTTAAGATTTTTCTTAAACCTTTTTCAGTTGGGTCGGTAGTAGTGACGTAAGCTTTTATATTAATTTGATGCTCTACTTGTTTGGTCCAATCAAAATCATTGATAGTTAAATCTTTGATTCTTAACCATTCATCATTATCAGCAATTAATGTATGTTTTAATACTTCGGCATAACCTGAACGGATTTCTCTCACAGGTAAAGTTTGTAAATATTGTGTATCAATAAATACCGCCAAAGGGTTTTGAAAAACACCAATATGATTTTTAAAATCTTGAAAATCTACCCCTAACTTCCCTCCAACACTGGCATCAACCATTGAAAGTAAAGTAGTTGGTATTTGAACAAACTCAATTCCACGTTTGTAAGTAGCAGCACAAAAACCTCCCATATCGCCAATTACTCCCCCGCCAAGGTTAATTTGTAAGGCTTTACGATCGAGACCAAACTTTGTTTGTTCGCCCCAAATATGCTGACAAGTTCCTAAATGTTTGTTTTCTTCGCCAGCAGGAACTGTTATTAAATGATGATTTTCTGGTAAAAATGGTTTTAATAAAGGATAACAATATTGTACTGTATTTGAATCAGTTACAACTGTTAAACTAGAAAAATTATGTTTTGATAAAAAATCTTGAACTTGAGTTCCAAGACTATTACCAATAATTATATTTGACGGGATATGATTCATTTTAAATCTTAATTAAAGTGCTGCAGCTGGATTACCGAAAACTCGCTTTCCTTTTTCAACGCTAGAAATTACAACCGATCCTGCACCAATTTGTGCATTTTTCCCAATTGTAATTCCACTTACCAATATTGCTCCACTTCCAATAAAAGCTCCATCTTCAATGGTAACATTAGCATTTACAATTGCACCTGAACCAATTTGTACAAAGTCACCAATAGTTGCTTCGTAGTTTACCAAAGCATTTGTATTGATAATACAGTGATTTCCAACTGTTGCGTAAGTATCAATGGTTGCACCGTTTGCAATTAAATTTCCATGTCCGATTATTGCACTACTTGCCACATTTGCTCTTGAGTGAATAGCATTTACAGGCATTGCCTTGTATTCGTCAACTATAGTATTTACAAGCGATTTACGATATTTCATATCATCACTAGCCACGAATGCTTCGGCTTTTTTCCCTAATAAATTGGTATAATTTTCATCTTCAGTGCTACCCAAAACGGTAACATCTTCAATTTCAGTTTGATGCAAAGTTTTATCATCATCTAAAAAGCAAAGTACATCTACACCATTACTTTTAAAAATTTCGAGTGCAACTTTACCTAAACCTTTAGCACCAAATATTATTACAGGATTTTCCATGAATTTCTATTTCTATTATTTACAAAAATAACAAAAGACAGTGATTTTAGCTAATCTTTAATTTAAAGAGAAAATATTTACAAAGAGGCCATTTAAATACTTAACATATTTTTACAAAACATAATTATTTATAAAAGAATAAAAAATATAAAAAAAGAAATAAAAAATAATTATAACAATCTTAACTTTGAAACGTACAAGCACACACTATTACATTTATTTATGGAGGAAAAAGAGATTATTTTAGTTGATGATGACGAACTTCAATTTATGTTAGTGAAAAACGTTATCAAAAAAATAGACCCATTAGTTAAAATTACTTTTTTTTCAAATCCTGAAAATGCTCTCACTCATCTTAAATCAAATGAAATTCAAAAGCAACCATGCTTAATTTTACTTGATTTAAACATGCCAGAAATGACAGGTTGGGAATTCTTGGATATTTATTCAAATTTTTCAAATAAATCAAAAATTGTAATTATATCTTCATCCATTGATGCAGGAGATATGCAGAAAGCTAATAAACATCCGGATGTTTTAGAATTTTGCTCTAAACCAGTTTTCTTTGATAAAATGAATGATATTTTAAAATATTATACTTGCTAGTTATAAATGAATAATTATATAAAAAATCTTAATTTTTTAATAAATTTAGACAAATTCAATAATTCTCAATTTTCTAATATTGAACACATTAGAATGAAAATGACAATGAGGGTGTGTTTAATATCTGCATTGTTTGGCATTATATTTAGTTCTGTTTTAATTACTTTAACATTATATAGAGAAGCGTTAATTTGTATATCTCAACCTATAAGCTATTTTATTATTGCATGGATAGTTTATAAGGGAAAATTTGAAATAGCAAAAATATTACATACTATAACTGCAAATTTTGGCATTTTCACTTTTGCATCATTTTGTGGAATTGACTCAGGAGTACATTTATACATATTATTAGGTCCGACTTTTATTTTATCACTTTATGACTTAAGTAGAAAAAAAGAAATTATATTTTCAATATTAATTTACCTTTTTACTTTTTTTCTATATATAAAATTTCCAAATAACTCATTATTCCCAAAAGTTGATAGTTCAATATTAAATAAAGACACTAGTTTTATACTTTACTCAATAAACATTGTATTTATTGTAATACTTTCAACCTTATTAATGAACTATGTTTTAAGATTAAACACTAATTTTATTATTGAAATTTTAAAGAAAAATAAATCATTAAACGAAAAAGAAAAAAGTCTACAAGATGAAATTGAACAAAGAAAAATTTCAGAAAAAAGGCTTAGAAAATTATTTTCTGAGTTACAATTAGCTTACGAAAGAGTAAATCATTTTAGTCAAATGGTATCGCATAACCTTCGTTCTCCAATCGCAAATTTAAAAGGTATTGTAACAATTCTAAATGAAACAGAAAATACAGAAGAAGAAAAAAAAGAATATTTAAATGCAATTTTTGTTGCTGCTCACAAACTCGATAATGTAATTATTGATATGAATGAAATATTATCGATTCAAAAAGATTTAACCGAAAAAAACAAAATAGTTGCATTTGAAGATGAATTAAACTCTATATTAATTAGTGAAAAAAATACGTTTGAAGGAAAAAATATAAAAATATTAGCCGATTTTGAAGAAATACCTAAAATTCAAAGTGTTAATAGTTTCATACATTCAATTTTACATAATTTAATAACAAATGCAATTAAATATAGGAAACCTAATACGGAATGTATTATAAAAATAAAGACATATACTAAAGATGAATTTGTATTTTTAAGTGTTGAAGATAATGGTTTAGGTATAGATTTAAATAAAAACAATAATAAAATATTTAAACCTTATAAGCGTTTTCATTCACATGTTGAAGGAAGAGGTTTGGGTTTATACTTAGTTCAAACACAAGCACAAATGCTTGGTGGAGATGTATCAATTGAAAGCGAACTAAATATAGGTACTAAATTCATAGTTAATTTAGGCAAGAAAGATATTTAAAATCATTTTATTTTTTTTTAAAATTGGACAAAACCAATTTATAACTTTTTTCGTTTGAAAAACATATTTCAAATTAATTATTTACTATTTAATAATTTTCGATGAATCAAAATTTACAAAAATTGAACATAGATTTTTTAAAATCAATGAGTTACCAAACTGATGAATATGCAGAAAGTATAATTCATGAAATAGCTCAAGAAAACGATTTTGAAGAGTTAAGACATTTATTCAAACTCCTTAACGACAACAACGATTTAGCACAAAATCCGAATTTACATCGTTCGGTAAATAACTATTTTAAAAAAGAAATGGATTTACCATATTGGGCTGACAGAAATAAAATTGAATTAGCCCAAAATGTATATTTAAGATTTGCCCCTCAAATAGCTATTGTACTTAATTTCAAAGCCTTACCTTTATGTTATTTGTGTAAAAACGGAGCAAAAGTTTTAACTGCAACAGGTAGATTAACTGGTGGAGACAAAGACATTGCAAGAACCATGAGACGACTTTTTGAAACTTCTCAAATGGTAATTAATGTAATGTCGCCTGGAGGTTTTGATATTGAAGGTAAAGGAATTATTACAATAAAAAAAGTTAGACTTTATCACGCTGCCATTCGTTATTTTTTAGTTAATCCCAAATACAACCCACACGGATGGGATGTTGAAACTTTTGGTAAACCAATAAATCAAGAGGAAATGGCTGGCACTTTGATGGCTTTTTCAGCTTTGGTTATTGATGGAATTGAACAAATGGGAGCTATTTTAACCGATGAAGAAAAAGATGCTTACCAACATTGTTGGAATATTGTTGGTCATTTCATTGGACTTTCACCCAAATTTTACCCCAACAGTTTTAAAGAAGGTTGGGAATTAGGAATAGCAATAATTCAAAGAAATAATGATGAAAGCTTAGAAGGTAAACAATTAACCACTTCGTTACTTGATTTTTCTACAAATTTCATGAATGATACCTTAATTGATAAAATATTAATGGATACACTCCCCTATTATTTAATTAATTATTATGTTAAAGATGTTTCAAAAAAAATAAATGTAAACATTTTAAAATCATTAGGTGTAAATAAAAAACTAAGTATTTTTGATAAATTTAAAGGTTGGATTTTCCTATTTATTCTGAAAAAGCTCACAAAAATTGAAAACAAAAGCACCATATTTAGGTATTTATTTTCAACATTTAGTCAAAAGTTTTTGCAAGGAATGATTAATCAACATTTAAAAACCTACAATACTGAATTTTACATCCCATCATCATTAAAAGAAAGTTGGAATTTAAGATAAAATAAAAAATTATGGATTTAGTTTACTGGATTAATACCAAAGATTATACCACCACTCAATTAGTTTGGAATGGCATTGGTTGTTTTTTTTGGTGCATCACTTATTTAGTATTGGTTCGAAATATCATCAAAACCAAATTTGTAGAAATGCCATTTGTAATTGCAGCAGGCAACATAGCTTGGGAATTTGTTTGGAGTTTTATTTATCATCCAAATACTGGTCAGCTCTATGTGTTAGCTTATCAAGCTTGTTTTTTTATGGATGTTTTCATATTTGCCATGGTATTTATTTATGGAGATAAACAAATTGACATTCCTGTGGTAAAAAAACATTTCAAACTAATATTATTAGCATTATTGGTTTTATGGCTACCGTTAAATTATTTTTTTGTTTACCAAGGATTTGACACAAAAATTGGAGCAAACTCAGGTTATATTCTAAATATAATTATATCAATGCTATATCCAATTGTATATCTAAGAAATAATCCAAAGTATTTTTCGCCATTAGTTGCTTGGTCAAAATTCATAGGTACTGGCTGTATTACGGTTTCAATGTTTTATATTTACCCTGAAAATTATCTTTTACACACAATGGCAAGTAGTTGTTTTATTCTAGATTTAGGATTTGCAGCTTATATAACTAAAACGCACAAAACTTTTAATGTCTGAATTACAACATATTCATAGTAAGGAGTCAATCATTAAAACAATTGACTCCTTTTCATATACTACTGCTTTATTAACAGCAATGTCATTTTGCTTTTATATGGTTTTAGGATTATATACTATGGCATTGTTTATTGGTATTATTAGTTTATGTTTTGGATTAATTATTCTATTAAATAAAAAGAAACATCATAAAGCTGCAAAATTTTCAATAATATCGGTTTCAATTATAGGAATATTAATATTCTCTGCATATCTAGGATTCAACTCTGGATTTGTATTTTACATTTTTGCTTCACCACATTTAATATATTTACTATTTAATTTTAGAAAAAAACAGCCTTTATACTTATCAATGTTTTTATACATTGTTGCATTTATACTCACATTTATACTCGATTATTTCAAAATTTTTAATGGTATAACAATTCCTTCACATATTAAAGATATAATATTTGGACTAAACTTTATTTTTAGTTTAATTTTTTGCTTTGTTTTAATAAGCATTTTTGCAAAAAATAATGACGAATACATTCATTTACTTGAAGAAACAAATTTGTTATTAAATGAAAAAGTTCAACAAAAAAACAAAATACACGAACAATTAACCCAAAATTTAAACGATAAAGATAAATTATTAGCAGAAGTTCATCATAGAGTTAAAAATAATTTAGCATTTATTTCAGGTTTATTAGAATTGCAAAATTTCTATGTTTCAGATGCAACACTTTCAAATATACTTAGTGATTCAAGCACAAGAATTAAAGCAATTGCATTGTTACATGAAAAATTTTATGAACATAAATCCCTTGAACAAATTGAGTTTAAATCATTTATTGACATTTTAATAAAACACCTTACCTTAAGATACAAATCAAAATTCAATCAAAATGTAAATTATATTTTAAACATTGATAATATTCATCTTCAAATGAATAAAGCACTACCTTTGTCATTATTAATTAATGAATTAATTACAAATTCCTTGAAACACGCATTTAAAAATATTGAAAAACCTGAAATTCAAATTAAACTAAAACTTGATAACAGCACTATAAATTTCCTTTATACTGATAATGGAAATGGATTTAATCTAAAAAACGAAATGAAAGAAAATTCATTAGGTTTAAATCTCATTGATGCATTTACAAAACAATTAAAATCACAAAAAGATTTTTATTCAGAATCTAACAAAGGGATTTCACTAAAATTAAATTTTACTATATAATGTTTTAAAATTTTAATGAAAGAATTTAAACACATACAGAGTAAAGAATCAATTATCAAAACAATTGATAAATTTTGCTTAACTACAGCTATTATCTCATGGATTTCAGTACCATTATATCTTGTAATGGGTATTTATGAAATTTCAGCAATGGTTGGTGTGGTGGGATGTATGTTTTGGGCAATTAGACATTATAACAAACTAGGGCATCACAATTTTGCAAGATTTTCAATCATATTGGTTACCATTTTAGGTGTTTTAGGTTTTTCGTTATTTCTTGGTTTTAACACAGGAATTGTATTTTATATTTTTGCATCTCCACATTTAATATATTTACTTTTTGATTTTAGAAAAAAGTTGCCCATCTATATAACTATGGGAATATATATATTAACATTTTTACTCACTTTCATTCTTGATGATTATAATCTAATTACAAAATTAGAAATTGAAAATAACTTAAAAACACTTATGTATGGCTACAATTTTGTATTTAGCATGATTTTCAGCTACATACTCATAACAATTTTTGCTAAAAACAATGACAATTACATCAAACTTATAGAAAAGGCAAACAAACAACTAAACATTGAAATTGAACAAAAAAATAAAATGAATGAAAAATTAGAAGAAACACTGAAAGAGAAAGATATATTATTAGCAGAAGTACATCATCGAGTAAAAAATAATTTATCCTACATTTCTGGATTACTTGAATTACAAAATTTTTATGTAAAAGATAATAAACTTTCGAATATTCTGAATGATACTAGTGCCAGAATAAAATCAATCGCCTTGTTACATGAAAAATTTTATGAACAAAATACAATTGAAAAAATTGACATGCGTTCATTTTTAAACATTCTAATTGAACATATTAATATATGTTACGACAATAAATTTAATACTATTAAAATTCACACTGAAATTGAAAATGTGAGTTTAACAATGACAGAAGCACTTCCATTTTCATTATTGATAAATGAATTGTTAACAAATTCATATAAACATGCATTTAGAAATAAAGAGTCTGGCAATATTTACATCAATCTTACCGAAAATGAAAAAGAAGTTACACTTCATTACAAAGATGATGGAATAGGGTTTGATATTGAAAAAGATATTAAAGATAATTCTCTAGGAATGAACTTAATAGATGCATTTACTATGCAGCTTAAAGGTAAAAAATATTTTACTTCTACAACAAATTTAGGATGTAGCTTCACATTACAATTTTTCCAAAAATAATATTCAATCACCCGCGGATAAACGCAGATTTTAACCGCTGATAAACACAGAATAAAAATATTTATAGGATTTTACTTTCAATTAAATCAGCGGGAATCAGCGAAAAAAATCGGCGAAAATCAGCGGGAGAAATAAAAAAAGCTGACTAAATCAATAATCAGCTTTTTGTAAAAATTTTCAATATCAATATTTTATTATTTAATCATATCAAAGAAAGATAAATCTTCTTCTTCCTGATAAGTAGTTTGTGCAGTAGGCTTTGGGTTTCTTGAAATTTCATCATCCGATTTATCCACTAAAACCACTGTATGAAATTTCGATTCATCTATAGATTGAATCTCATCCTCCACTTCATCAATTTGAGTACTTTTAAATTCAACATTTAAAGGAATGGATAATTTTTCTTCTTGTTCCTCAACATTTATTTCTGCAACAATATTTTCTTCAATTGAAGCTATGCTTTCTTCAACAACAGCTGACATAACCATTGGTTGTTCAATTTCTACCTCAATTTCAGAATCTAAATTATCAAAAAATGATTCATTTGTATTATTATCATTTGACTCTGTAACAATATTATTTACAGACTCTTGAAATAAATAATCATTTACTGCAACTGTATCATTTACAGATAATGTATTTAAATATTGAAGAGTATTTTCAGCTACAGTTCTTAATTCTGTAGATAATTTATTTCTATTTGCTTCTAATATTTGAACTTGTTTAGTTAATGAAGCCACCCTAGCTTCTAAATCAAGTAAAGCATTGTTTGACCTTAACTCAGCATCTTTAATTATTGCAGATGATTGCACAGATGCATCTTCGAGCATTGCTCGTGCAGTTGATTCAGCGTCAGCAATTTTATTTGCTGCACTAAGCTCAGCTTGAGCAATAATAGCCGAACTAGCTTCTTCAGCAGTTCTTAAAGTTCTAAAAAGAGAAGATTCCATATCTTTCATTTTAGCACTTTCTTGCTCAGCAACATCACATTTGCGTTTTAGTTCACGAGTGGTTTCAACCATTTTCTCCCATTCTTGCGAAAGAGAATTTAAAAATGCATCTACTTCCTCGGTTTCATAACCTCTAAATCCTTTTAAAAAAGTTTTTTGACGTATTTCTAAAGCGGTAATTATCATGTCTGAGTTTTTGTGTTATTGGTTAACACCTCAAACATAAATAATATATTTCAGAATATAAAGTATTACTTTACATTTTTTTCATTAAATATTAATTTCCAGATAGATATACTTCTATCATCACTAGCACTTACCAAAAAATCCTCAAAAGTTATCCACAATAACTTGTTTATAGATGTACCATGACCGGCATGACGTGATTTATCTATCACTCTCAATAAATCAAAAGTCACTGAATCCCAAACTTTTATAGATTTATCCATACTACATGTGGCAAAATTCAACCCATCGTTACTAAATACTATATTATTTATTGCAAATAAATGCGCTGGAATATCTTTAAATAATTCAAAATTATTTTCTCTATCCCAAACTTTCAAATGTGCATCTCTACCTCCTGAAATTAAATATTTTTTATTTGGTGTAGAAGCTAATGAAAAAACAGAATTTGTATGACCTTTAATCTCTATTACAGCATTTGTAATTCTATCTATTTTACGAATTATGCTATCACTATAACCTACAAATAGCTCATTACCATCTACTAGTATTGTTCTGGCACTCATGGATGATAAATGCCATTTATTTAAAATTTGATAGGTTAAAACATCAATTTCAAAAACTACCCCATCGCTACAGGCTACAAACAATGAATTATTATCTAATTGTAAATCAAAAATATTAACATCAGTTAGTTTTAAAGATTTCAGTTGGGCTTTATTTGATAAATCAATAAAGTGCAAACCGAGGGTATTTTCTGCGATTACCAACTGGTTTTGAATTGGTAACAAACAAAGTGAATACACTGACGATTCAACTTTGGCAATTACCTCTCCCAAATCCGGTTTATTTAAATCCCATTGCACCACCATACCATCACCGGCAGAGGAAAAAAATAAATTTGGCACTAAACCTTTACATAATGTATATACACAATCACGGTGACCAGTAAAATTATATTTTTTTTCAACTAATACTTTGGGCATAATAGTTCAATAGTTAATGTTTTTCGTAAACTTGCACAAATATAATTTGTTCTGCTGTTTTTATGCCATTATACCAAGATATTCATCTAAAAAATAACTATGATAATTCCATTCATATAGTTTTATGGGAAATTGACGAAAATGATGATGTTGTTTGCAAAAAACTTATTTCAACTCCTGAATGGTTGGTAAAAGATAAATCTCTCAGACAAAGACAGCAAATAACCTATTTACATTGTATTGAATTTTTACTTGACAAACACAATACTTGTACTCAATGGCAAATTGCAAAAACTGAATATGGCAAACCTTTTTTAGTTGAGAATGAAAACCATATTTCAGTATCACATACAAAAAACATTGTTGCAAGTGCATTTTCTTCTATTGAAATAGGAATTGATATTCAATATTTTAGTGAAAAAATAAATAAAGTTAGACACAAATTTCTGAATAATAACGAACTAGAATTTATTTTCGATAATGACATTACCAAACTAACTTTGGCTTGGGCTATTAAAGAAGCATGCTATAAACTAGTTCAAATTAAAGGTATTCCTCTCAAAAAAATCAATATCAAAGCATTTGACCTTACTACAAAATATGTAAACATTACAATAAACCAACAAAAAGTAAAGGCAGAATTTACACTTTATGATGATTTTTGTATGGCTGTTGCTTGGTTTGAGTAGAAGTTTTGGGTTTGAGGGTTTAGAGTTTAGAGTTAAGGGTTAATGTTAAAGAGTTATTGGACAACAACGGCGATTAGAATTTGCATTTTAACTAAAAGCGACAAGATGTCTTTTTTTAAGCGTCACTCGCCTGGAGCCGAGCGACTACTGTGGATTAAAAATCCTTTAATATGGCATCGGGATTGCAAATCCCGATGAGCACGTTTTACTAACTTTTGTTGTTAATTTTTAAGGGAAGATGTCGAAGAGCTTTTGATTGTAGACTTGCCTTATCCACTAACAGCCAATACAGAAAGAAATATATACTTATTATTGGAATACTAAGAATATTAGAATAAACTAAAAAATATATCAACACATTGCTTCCTGTAGCTGATTTGGTAAAATATGAAATTATAGTCCCTGTTCCAAAAACTACCACATAATAAATAAACATAAATTTAATCCCAAACAAAAGACTATTCTTACTATTTAAAAGAGATCTTCTCTGAAAAAATATACATACGATTATTGCTAATAACAATATGCTTATAATTATAATTTTCATGATGATTTTAATCTGGAATACCTACTCCTCAATTTTCCCCGCTGTCGCTCATACCGAGTGACAGTTATCTTTAAGACATCTTGTGATTTTTAGAATAAGGCAGAAAAACACTAAACTCTCAACCCTAAACTCCCTATAATCCCAACGTATTTTGTTCAGATAAAAAACCAAAATCATCTAATAGATTTGATCCCATTGCTGCGGCTACTGCTAATTGGTCGCAACGTTCATTTTCTGGGTGACCGTTATGCCCTTTAACCCATTGCATTTTTACTTTGTGTCGCTTGTATGCTCTACTAAATCGAATCCATAAATCGGCATTTTTTTTACCTCCTGCAAAATTTGTTCGCAACCACTTAGTTAACCAACCTTTTTCAACTGCATCTACAACGTATTTAGAATCAGATACAAGTGTTACTTCCATTCCATCGGCTTTTAAACATTCTAAGCCTTCAATAGCAGCCAAAAGTTCCATTCGGTTATTGGTAGTTAACTTAAAACCTTTGCTTAATTCTTTTCTATGCGGACCAGATATTAATACAACCCCAAACCCTCCTTTACCAGGATTACCTCTTGAAGAACCATCTGTAAATATATAAATCATTAGATATTAGAATATATAGCCAACATTGAAACCAAAATTAAAAGGAATAAAAACACCTTTTTTAACAATACCATAAAATACTTTTTCAGTATAAGTTCCAGCCTTAATTTCTTTATCAAGCAACCTATAACCTAAGCCTAAGCCTGTATAAATATCAAATGTAATTCCGGGTTTATCAGTAGCTCTCACAAACCTATCTCCTATCAAAAAAGAATAACTATATGTTTGTTGATTCAAAGTAAATAATTCGGGGATATCTGTAGAGTTTTCGGCAATATATGAACCATATTCTAATGTTTTGTATCTTAATGAATGTGCAAAATACATCATTCCTAAATCACTGTTTCTTTTGTAAAATTTCAACTTAACTGATAATTCACTACCATTACTAAAAACTTTATTTGCAGGTAAAGTTTGAGGATCATCAAAAAAAGGAACTTTATGCACCACTCCCATTAATTCAACGCCAAACCTTTCTTGATTATAATATTCCAAATAAAATGGTAAAGAGCTTCGCATTATTGCAAAAGGGTTTACACTTATTATTAAAGAGTTATATCGATTTAAAGATGGATTGAAAAATATTTTCCTTTTTGTTTTTTTGGGTTTAAAACCATCCGTTACTTCTTTTTTGGGTGGAACTTTTACTTGAACTTGGTTTGAATCTTTTATTTCTTCTTTAATTTTTAAATCTTGTTCAAGAGGTTCTTTGTCGTAAAATGCTTTAAAGTAGCCAGCTAATTCTTGGTCTGAGTCATAAATTTTCCAAGAACCTACCCTAACTCCATCCTTAATCATCCCTTCCATTTTTAATTTACCATTCGGAAAAAATCCTTTATACCAACCTTCTCCATCTTTAAAATTACAAATCCCTTCTTGTTTACCATTTTCATCGTAATATAACCAAGTACCTTCGGCTTTTTCTTGCTTAATATAACCTGTTATTTTAAGTTTATTATTTGGATAGTACTCTTTATAAGGTCCATCACCTGCAGAATAAACAGTTTCACTTTTTAGCGCTCCTAATTGATAGTAAGAAAACCATTCGCCTTCTTTTACTCCTGATTTCAAATCTCCTTCTAAACTAACATTGGTATTTTCATAAAAATACTTCCAATGTCCAACTTGTTTATTTTGAGCATAATATCCTTTAGCCGACAATACTCCATTTGAGTAAAAATACACCCATTCACCTTCTTTCAAACCTTTACGTTCATATCCTCGAGCCTTAATCGCACCGTTTTCATGGTAATGTGTCCATACACTATCTGCTAAATTATTATTCATTAAACCTTCAGATTTGATATTACCACTTGGATAATATTCTTTTACCCAACCTGAACCAGCCACTAAATAGGTTTTAGATTTAAGTTTTCCATCATCATAAAAATACTTCCATTCGGCTATCGCAGTGTCATTTTCATAATACCCTTCTGATTGTGGATATCCGTTTTCGTAATAAAAAGTCCATAAGCTATCTTTTTTCCCATTTACTAATTTACCTTTCATTTTAAGCAAACCAGATTCAAAATAATATGACCAAACTCCATCTGATTTTCCATTTTTGTAAAAACCAGAGGATTTAACTTTGCCATTTTCAAAAAAATATTTCCAAACGCCTTCGGGTAAATTATTAATATATAAGCCTTCTATTTTTCTATTTCCATTCTGAAAATAAGCATTATAAAAGCCATTCAAAACATTCTTCTGTTTTGATAATACTTGATACTCTTCTTTTAATTGTTTTTTTTCAATATCATACCATTTTTTTTGACAAACAAGGCTCTGTGCAAATGAATTTGCAGTTAAAAAAAGGGATAATGATATGTAAAGAATTGTTCTAAGCAAGGAATTAAAATATTATTACTGCCAATTTAACAATAATTTCAATTCAACTTGCAATTACACCTTCAATAAATGATTTTCCCCAGTTATTTAATTCCTCATCAGTCCATAAATGAGGGAAAAATATTACTTTTTGAAAACGTGGAGGTAAATATCCTTGCCAATTTGTACCTCCTGTTGAATGCTTATCTTTAGGTTTTTGACTTAAATGTTTTACAGCGGCTTTGTAATGAATTAATGCAAAACGAATATTTACTACCTCATCTAAATGACGAAGTCCTTTTTTTGCAACACTCCACTCCTCTTCCGAAAATGATATTTTATCAATCAATGCTAACAAATTATTTTCTTTAAATTTCAGTGCTTGAATTTTCAAATAATCATCATATTTTTCTTCAAACTGAATCAAAGTCAAGGTTTTATTTCCCGTACGAGAATCTATTGACCCTTTTTTCCAGTAAATATTTTCATATAAATCCCCAGCTACATCTGTGTTTGTAACTAGATTTTCTCTATTTTCTTTATCAACTAAAAAATTCATTTTTGTGCTTGCCATTTCAATTTCTCTAAATTGAGCCGATTGGAAACCACTAGCTGGCATTAATGCAGTTCTGAATTGACCAAATTCTTGCTTTGAAATACTACCAATTACATCATCAAATGAACTCATTATTTGTTCCCAATATTTATTAACTCTATCCAAGCGAGTAATAAAACTTTGGGCATTTAATTCTAAACCAATATGTTTGATTTCGAAAAGAATAAGTTTAAAATATAATTCAGCAATTTGATGATAAACAACAAATATTTGTTCGTCAGGAAAAGCCGTTTTGGGATTTTGTAAACTTAAAAGAGTATCTAAATGAATATAATCCCAATAAGTTAAATACTGCGTATGATACAATCCTTGCAGATAAGAGTTTAAATCTTGTCCATCTTTAGAAAAACGTTCTTGTAGTTGAGCTAGAATTTGTTGCTCATTATCTGGTTGTTGCATATTTGAGTGGTCAGTAGTCAGTTGTCGGTAATCAGTTGTCAGTAAAGAGTTACATCCTTATCATTAAATTATAAAATTTATCTTAAGTCTTAAGTCTTTAATCTTAAGTCTAAAATCTATAATCTCACATCTTAAATCTTACTAAAAACTTAATAGTATAGTTTTACGTTACAAAAATGTTATTAAATTACACCAAAAACAAATAAAGCGATGGCAACCTACGAGTTTGAGGCACCTGATTTTTATCAGTTAGATGATTTGCTCTCGGATGAGCAAAAATTGGTACGTGATACTGTACGAAATTTTGCAAATGTTCACATCAAACCAATTATTGAAGAATATTGCCAAAAAGCGCAATTTCCTCGTCATTTGGTAAAAGAATTTGGTAATGTTGGTGTTTTTGGTCCGTTTGTACCGACTGAATATGGCGGTGGCGGATTGGATTATATTTCTTACGGATTAGCAATGCAAGAACTTGAACGTGCTGATTCAGGAATGCGTTCAACTGCCTCAGTACAAGGCTCTTTAGTAATGTACCCTATTTATACTTTTGGTAGTGAAGAACAAAAAAGAAAATACTTACCCAAATTAGCTTCAGGGGAATTTTTAGGCTGTTTCGGTTTAACAGAACCTAATCATGGTTCAAACCCAAGCGGAATGCTTACTAATTTTAAAGATATGGGCGACCATTATTTATTAAATGGTAGCAAAATGTGGATTTCAAATGCTCCTTTTGCTGAAATTGCAGTTGTTTGGGCAAAAAATGAAGCTGGTAGAATTCACGGATTGATAGTTGAACGTGGAATGGAAGGTTTTACAACTCCCGAAACGCATAATAAATGGTCTTTAAGAGCAAGTGCTACAGGAGAACTTGTATTTGATAATGTAAAAGTGCCAAAAGAAAATTTATTACCTGGTAAAAATGGTTTAGGTGCACCATTAATGTGCTTAGATTCTGCAAGATATGGAATAGCTTGGGGAGCGCTCGGCGCAGCAATGGAATGTTATGATGTTGCTAAAAAATATGCTTTAGAACGTATTCAATTCGATAAACCAATAGCTTCATTTCAATTAATTCAAAAGAAATTAGCTGAAATGCTATCCGAAATTACCAAAGCACAACTAGTTTGTTGGAGATTAGGAACATTGAAAATTGCAGGTAAAGCAACCACTGCACAAATTTCTTTAGCTAAAAGAAACAATGTGCACATGGCACTTGAAATTGCAAGAGAGGCTCGTCAAATTTTAGGTGCAATGGGCATTACAGGTGATTACCCAATTATGCGACACATGGCAAATCTTGAATCGGTTGTAACTTACGAGGGCACACACGACATACACTTACTTATCTTAGGAAACGAAATAACTGGCATTCCTGCTTTTGCATAAATTTTTAAAATCTGACAGGTTTTTGAAACCTGTCAGATTTTTTTTGCTAAATACAATTCAATGTCACTCAAAAAAGACCTACTTAAATTTCTGTTCTTAATAATATGGAAAACAGCAATATTCGGCATTCCATTTATAGCCTTATTATACTTCGTTTTTAAATATTTTGGCGAAATTTATGGGTCAATAATTGATGTTATTTTATGCTTTGCTTTCATGTATTTTGTAGAAAAATATTTTGACAAACCTGAAAACCTAAACAAACCAGCATTTTTAGAAGTAGGTAAAATTCTGTTTCAAAAACATGAAAATGAATTTGTTGCATTTTACAATTCATACTTAAAAGAAAAAAATAGTACTAGCAGACCAATTGATATTTTGATTGAATTTGCAGAATTAAAAGAACTAGGTTTGGTAATTGATTGGCGAGGTGAAGAAAACGAATTTGAAATTCAAGAATTTATATCTCAACAAATTAACAAAGAAATTTCATGGAAATATGCTAATGTACTAAGGGAAAAGCATAAAAATAAAGATTTAAACAATGGTGATTTTGTAATTAAACTTTTCAAAACTATTGACAAAGATTTAACTCCGCATGAATTAAAACTTTTGTTTCTAGATTCGGGTGGAGACTCATATTATTTAATGATTGTTAAAAACAATATTTATCAAGAAGTTTTAAATAAAAAATTAAACGATTTTCATGGTTCAAATAAATTGTAATTAGCATTTCATTTTTTTTCTAATCTAAACAAAGTAAACCATTTTTAGTTGTAGTTTCATGAAAACTACATTAATCATTGGTGCTTCGTCGGGAGTTGGCAAAGCACTTGCAAATAAACTTACCGCTCAAAACGAACAAGTTATTGCTATTTCACGCAATCAACCTGATGCCAATTTTACAAATTATATTTCACACGATATTTTATCAGATTCAGATTTACCTAAAATTGAAGGTGTTATTGATGGTTTGGTGTATTGCCCAGGTTCTATCAATTTAAAACCTTTTAGAGGTTTAAAAAAACAAGATTTTTTAAACGATTTTGAGTTAAATGTTTTGGGTGCTATTAAAACTATTCAAGCTTATACCCCAAATTTACAACTAAGTACACAAGCTTCCATAGTATTATACAGTACAGTTGCTGTTCAAACCGGCATGACATTTCATGCTTCAGTTGCGGTAGCAAAAGGAGCAATTGAAGGACTTACTAAAGCATTAGCGGCAGAATTTGCGCCCAAAATAAGAGTAAACTGTATTGCTCCATCACTTACAAATACACCACTTGCAGAAAAGTTTTTAAATACTCCCGAAAAAATTGAGGCGAGCAACAATCGTCACCCTTTGAAAAAAATTGGAACGCCAGATGATATTGCCAACGCTACAGCCTTTTTGCTTTCAAATGAATCAAGTTGGGTAACTGGGCAGATTTTACATATTGATGGTGGAATGTCGAGTTTGAGATAGTTGTATGTGAGGTATGCAAAAATATTTTTAAAAATTTATAAAATTTTTCATAAAAAAAACAGCTTTAATACAATTAGTTACAATAAAATTAAATATTTTGTTTAACTTTTTAACTAAAAATATTAAACAAAATGGTATTACAAAAAGTTAAGATAGAAATAACCTTAAAACAAACATATAAGATTATGAAAAAACAATTTATCCCCATTTTCGCATTATTTGCAAGTAGCTTTGCATTTGCGGGCAACCACAATTTTACAAAAATTAAAAATGGAGCAACTGCTCGTTTACAAGTAATTCACAACTCTGCTGATGCAGCTGCAAAAACAGTAGATGTTTATGCAGGAAATGCATTATTAATTGATGATTTTGATTTTAGAGAAGCAACTCCTTACATTGATGTTCCTGCTGGAGTTGATATTAGACTTGGCTTTGCAGCTGGAACTAGTAATTCAGTGAATGATACTATTGCTGGTTTAGGGCAAACTGTTCAATTTGAAGCTGGTAAAACTTATGTTGCTGTTGCTAGTGGTAATATTCAAAACACTTATGCAGCTAACCCTAATGGAATTTCTACAAAATTTGGAATTATTGCAACTGAAGGTTCAGAACAAACTGCTGGTGGTGTTGGCTTAAAATTCTTACATGGCGCAACTGATGCACCTGCTGTTGATATTGATGCAAGAGGTGTTGCTTTATTAGAAGGTGATATTAAATTTAATGAGTTCTCAACTCAATATATTGGAGTTCAACCAGGTAAATATATTGTAGATATTAATGTTGCTGGTACTTCAACTACCGTCGCTTCTTATGTTGCAGATTTATCATCTTTGGGCGGTGGCTCGGCTGTAGTATTTGCAAGTGGATTTTTAGATCCTTCGGCCAATAATAATGGTGCTAAATTTGGTGTTTTTGTTGCCTTACCTGATGGTAAAGTGTTAGAATTAAAAGCACCAAGTGCTCGTTTACAAGTTATTCACAATTCTGCTGATGCTGCAGCAAGCGTGGTTGATGTTTACGCAGGTAGCGATTTACTAATTGATAATTTTGAATTTAGAAAAGCAACAGAATATATTGACGTGCCTGCTGAAACTAACATTCGTTTAGGTTTTGCTCTTGCAAGCAGTGCTTCTGTAAATGATACTATTGCAGGCTTAGGTCAAACTGTGAAATTTGATGATGGTAAAACTTACGTAGCAGTTGCTACAGGAAATATACAAAATACTTATTCTGCTAATCCAAATAGTATCTCTACTAAGTTTGGTATTATTGCAACTGAAGGTTCTGAATCATCTGTTGGTGGTGTTGGTTTAAAATTCTTACATGGCTCAACTGATGCACCTGCGGTAGATATTATTGCTAGAGGAGTTACAACATTGGCCTCAAACTTAAAATTCAACGAATTTACTAGTGCTTATGGTGTTGTACCTGCCGACAAATACATTGTAGACGTTAATTTAGCTGGTACAAATACAACTGCTGCTACTTATGTTGCAGATTTATCGTCATTAAATGGTGGCTCGGCTGTAGCATTTGCAAGTGGATTTATTGACCCATCTGCAAATAATGATGGTGCTGAATTTGGTGTTTTTGTTGCCTTACCTAATGGTAACGTAATCGAGTTAAAAGAACCAACTGCTCGTTTACAAGTTATTCACAACTCTGCTGATGCTGCTGCAAGTGTGGTAGATGTTTACGCAGGTAGTGATTTATTGATTGATGATTTTGAGTTTAGAACAGCAACAGAATATATTGACGTGCCTGCTGAAACTAACATTCGTTTAGGTTTTGCTCTTGCAAGCAGTGCTTCTGTAAATGATACTATTGCAGGCCTAGGTCAAACTGTGAAATTCGAAGATGGAAAAACGTATGTAGCTGTAGCTAATGGTGTTTTACAAAATTCTTATGCAGCAAATCCTGACAATATCTCAACTAAATTTGGCATAGTTGCTAGTGAAGGTTCTGAATCATCTTTTGGTGGTGTTGGTTTAAAATTCTTACATGGTGTTACCGATGCTCCTGCAGTAGATATTTTAGCTAGAAATGTAGGTCCATTGGCTACTAATTTAAAATTCAATGATTTTACATCAAGCTATACTGTAGTACCTGCTTCAAAATACGTTGTTGATGTAAATGCTGCTGGTACTAACTCTACTGTAGTTAGTTACGATGTAGATTTAAATGGCCTAACAGGAGGTTCGGCTGTAGTGTTTGCAAGTGGTTTCTTATTCCCTGAGAATAATAACAATGGTGCAGACTTTGGTGTATTTGCTGCTTTACCTGATGGAACTGTAATTCAATTTGGTGTTCATAACGCTACAACTACAGGCATTGAAGATGCTTCTGTTGCATCAATCAATGTGTATCCAAACCCAAGTGCTGAAACCGTAACTGTAAACGGTGATGTAAACAATGTAGTGGTTGTAAATCAATTAGGTCAAGTTGTGAAATCTGTAAATTTAGATGCTAACAAATCATTTGAAGTTACTGACTTAAATGCTGGCTTATATACTTTATTATTGAAATCTAATGCTAAAGTTTACAGCACAAGATTATCTGTTGTAAAATAAGTTTTAGATTTAAGACTTAAGACACAAGACTTAAGACTTAAAACAACTGAAAACTAAAAGAGATGAATCTACTATTGGATTCATCTCTTTTGTGTTTTATTTCAAGATTTTAGATTTTGAATTTCTACTTTAATATCAATTATAGAAAACCCCAAAAATTATATTTATTATTAATTACTAATTATTAATTATTGACCTAACATGCATTACACACACGAAACAATCATGAATTTGGAGCTTAGAAAAAGAGCTACATTTATCAATTCATTATCAGGATTTAAGAGCTTGGGACTAATTGGCACTCAAAATGCAAAAGGAGAAACTAACCTTGCATTGTTTAGTTCTCTGGTACATATCGGAGCCAATCCACCCTATATTGCATTTATTAACCGCCCCGATGTTGTTGATAGACACACCTTAAACAACATCAAAGAAACAGGGTTTTACACTATCAATAATGTAAACCCAAGCATATTCAAACAAGCACATCAAACATCAGCCAATTACCCTCAAGAAGTTTCAGAATTTGATGCAACAGGCTTACAAATAAGCTACAAAGAAAATTTCTTAGCTCCATACGTTGCCGAAAGCAATATTCAATTAGGGGTTCAATTCAAAGAGATTATTCCAATTTCAATCAATAATACAATAATGGTAATTGGTGAAATTGTTGCAGTACATTTCCCAGATGAGTGTTTGCACGAAGATGGATTTTTAGATATTGAAAAAGCGCAAACTGTTACTTGTTCAGGTTTGGATAGTTACCACACTACCCAAAAACTTGCTCGCTTAAGTTATGCAAAACCCGACAAACCTGTTTCTGAAATTGAATGAAAAAAGCTATAAACATAGTTTGGTTTAAAAGAGATTTACGGTTTACTGACCATGCACCTTTGTATTTCGCCCAACAAAGTAAATTACCTGTACTATTGGTGTATTGTTTTGAACCTTCGGTTATGAATTATCCAGATTCAGCTATTCGTCACTGGCGGTTTGTGTATGAATCATTACAAGAAATGAATGAAAAATTACAAAATCTACATGCGCAAATATATATTTTTCAAAATGAAACACAATTCATATTTAACTCATTACTAAAAGAATACGACATAAAAACTATATTTTCTCATCAAGAAATTGGTAATAAAATTACTTTTGAAAGAGATATTGCAATACAACATTTCTGTAAACAAAATCAAATTGTATGGAAAGAATTTCAACAACATGGGGTAATTAGAAGAATTAAAACACTCAAAAATTGGAATGAACGCTGGGAAAACTTTATGACTTCTCCTCCCCTAATAATTGATGAAAATAATTGGAACTTTGAACAATTAAATACTGAATTTTATAATCAACTAAAAGGCGACACATTACCCGAAAACATCACTACAAAAAACAAAAAATTTCAACCAGGAGGCGAACATTACGCTTGGCGATATTTGGATACTTTTATAAAAGAACGATACGAAAATTATAGTAAACATATTTCAAAACCGGCATTGAGTCGAAAATCATGTAGTCGACTTTCGCCCTACTTAACGTATGGAAATATCAGTATGCGAATGGTTTATCAATATACCATGCAACAATATCCACATGCAAAAAACAAAAGGGCATTAGAAAATTTTGTTTCTCGCTTGCATTGGCATTGTCACTTTATACAAAAGTTTGAAAACAACTACCAACTTGAGTTCTACAGTGCTAATCAACAATATAATAAGCTTCAAAAACCTAAAAATGAAGCTTTTATTCAAGCTTGGAAAGATGGCAAAACTGGTGTACCAATTGTAGATGCTTGTATGCGTTGTTTGGCCGAAACTGGTTATATCAATTTCAGAATGAGAGCCATGGTGGTTTCTTTTTTTGTATTTAACCTTTGGCAAGATTGGCGAGATTGTGCTTACTTCCTTGCAAAACAGTTTTTAGACTATGAACCTGGCATTCATTTTCCGCAGATACAAATGCAGGCAGGTGTAACAAGTACAAACACAATTCGCATTTATAACCCAATAAAAAACTCTGAGGACCACGACACAGAAGCTCAATTTATTAAACTTTGGTTGCCTGAATTACAGCATATTCCAGCTGATTTAATTCACGAACCATGGAAATTAAGTATTATTGAGCAACAAATGTATCATTGCGAATTAGGAAAAAACTACCCACACCCTATTGTTGATGTTGAAGAAACTAGAAAATACGCTAGTGATATTATGTGGGGAATGAGAGGGAAGAGAGTTGAGAGTTAAGAGTTGAGGGTTTTAAATTCAAAGTAATATGAAAAAACAACACTTACCTCAAAAAATTTGTATTGTCTGCAACAGACCATTTACTTGGAGAAAAAAATGGGAAAAATGTTGGGACGAGGTAAAATATTGCAGTGAAAGGTGTAGAAGTAATAAATAAAAAATTACTTCTCAACTTGTATATTTTTATCAATTCTTATCAAAGGTTTTCCTTGAAGCGCTAGCATCAAAGTATAAACAGATAATAATAAATATAAAATACTCAATAAAAAAGTAAGCTGAATATCCTTTAGTAAATAAAAGGAAAGTAAAGGTAGCAGTTGTAATGCGTGCATACCAATAAAATGAGCAACTCTTGGGTCACCAAATTTTGTACTCCAATTTAGAAAAGGAATTCCTGGTCCACCATCTGCACCACCAATAGTATGCGACAATTTTGAGCCCATTACAAACCCTTCAAACGAAAATATCACAAAAATAATTAAGCCTAATCGGATTGACCACAAATAGTAATTGGGTAAATCAGGAAATTGATTGGTAAAAAATAATACTGCAACATAAGCTGTATACAAAGTAACTACTGTTGCTGCTATAGCCATTAGTGAATACAATGTTGAATAAATTGGTGTACTTACATTAAAATGCGATAATTGACCTTTACCAGCTTGAAATGCAATGTAAAAGATTTCGAAACCAAGTAATACTATGATTGTCCAATTAAATAACTTGACATTAAAATTGGGCAAATATTGGCAATACCAAGCCATTGTCCAAGCATATAAAAATATAGAAAATGCAAACTTAAATGGTTTATACCAAGCATTTATATTATTAACTTCAATATTGGTAATTTTGGATAAAACCAAAAATAAAATTGAAGCTACTAAACAAACCAAACCGAAATAATACAGTGATTCGTTACGAGATTTTAATGTTTCAATAAAAGCTATCAGTATCATATTCTTATTATTTTATACTGCAAATATGAATATGTTTACAGATAAATATCGTTAACAAATGTTTATAGTTTATGATTTTTAGATTTCAATCTTGTTTTTTTAATCTACTTAAATGAACTGGTGTAATTCCCAAATAAGAGGCTATCATGTGTTGAGGTGCTCTATTATGAATATTGGGAAATACCTGAGAGATAGAATCATAACGTTGCTTTGGCGTGAGAGCATAAGTGTTTTTTATACGTTGGTCCTGATAAATATAATAATATTCAGCAATCAAACGACCTAATTTTTGCCCTTCAAGCATATTTTGAAAGCCCCATTCAACAGCTGCTCTAGGAAGCACTAATAATTCTGTATCTTCTAAAGTTTGAAGTGTGTAAAATGATGGTACTTTCTGTATAAAACTTGAATAATCAGCTATAAACTGGTTTTCCATTGCAAAATGAATGGTATGCTCAGTTCCCTCTTTATCGATTATTTTAACCCTTACTATTCCTTTTTTAATAAAAAATATTTCGTTTGAAATTGTATCTGGCAAACTTAAAACTTCATTTTTCTTCACATTTTTTAAAGTTAACATCTGTGTAAAATGTTGTACTTCAGCATCTGAAACACAAATCATTTGTCGGATTACCTCTATAAGTTGCTGCATTGAGTTTACTTTAACTTTTTAAAAATCAATTATAAATACATCTTTTGGGCTAATTTAAAAAAACTTTTACACTTTATTTTTTTCAATTCTAATATTACATTTTCGAGCTATATCTACTACATTTTCAATACCTACAATCCAAAGTTGCTCTTGAACAAAGCTTTCTTTATAGTTACGCTTCTTTTTACTTCCAGAACTATGTATTACCCCTGTTCTTAATTTTAAACCTATTTTATCTGGCTTTTGGACCTCAACACCTTTATTATCAAACTGTTCCCAATTATAAAATTTCACACTTCCTTTCCTGAAAGTTATAAATCTATAATTTGTTCCAATAAAATATCCACCTTCAACAAAAAAATAAACAATACCTCCAAAAAACATTAATAATCCAATAATTAAAAAAATGCTCAATATCAAAATGGGGAAAATTAACATCATAATTTCATTTGAAGTGATACTGGTAAACATTTCAGATATCGAATTTAATTGAAGTTGATTTCGAAACATAAGGTAGAAAATCCCCAATGGAAATGCAGTAAAAATTAAACCTCCAAATACCTGACTAGCACTTGTTGAAGGTTTTTGAAACAACTTACTTTTAACACAAAAATCAACTTCTTCATTTTCTTGTAAAAGTGAATTTATTTGAAACGGAATTTCCATAATTTATTAATTAAGTTGAAGGGGTTGGGTCGTGTTGCTTAATTCTTGATTGGCAAATGGAAACTATTTCTAGTACATTATCTACATCAATAATTTGAATTTTTTCTGGAGAATAATTTATTGATTCATTATTAACTGCATCAGCGTCAATTTTTGATTTATAGGGCATTAAACCTCTTCTTAATTCAAGTGTTAAAGCTTTATTATTTAGTTCAAATTCAATATTTCCATTAAAATCCTTCCAATAATACACTTGCTCTACACCAATTTTATATAAAATCAATCTGTTTTCGGTAGCAACCCAAAACCTTATACCTTTTTCCTTTTTAATTTTGATTAATACAAACCAAATTAACGAAATAAAAGTACCCAAAGGAATTATTCTTGATATTATATAATAAAATACATCAATGAGTACATTTGGATTA
Organism: Bacteroidota bacterium; assembly: GCA_041191405.1. Taxonomy (GTDB): domain Bacteria; phylum Bacteroidota; class Bacteroidia; order Cytophagales; family UBA9547; genus JBEEOW01. Next base: position 92,600 of record JBEEOW010000008.1, on the reverse strand, counting down.
ACCTCTGTTGGACTTACTAATAAAGGATGAAAAATATCAATTCCTACAAATTTAAAAATTGACTTTATATTAAAATAGAGTGTAAACAATAATGATAAAACTATCAAAAAAACTAAAAATCTCAATGATTTTAACTCTGTACTTTTATCAGTTTTGATACAAAAGTCTACTTTTTCTAGACCTATTTCCTCCTTTAAATCAGCAGGTAAAGCTTTATACTCAATATTCATTTTGGAAATATACTTTATTTCATTCAACCTGCAAAATGGTATTTAAATTCTTAATAATTCCCTTTAACATTGTTGGTACAATTACTTTATGAAATGGCCTAACTGGCAAAAAATAAAGCTTCCCAAACCAATTATTAAAGTGTACAGTAGTTGAGATTATTAATTTTTTATTGCCAATAGCATTATGATTTTGTTCAATAAATAACGAAACTCTAAAATTCAAATGTTTATCATCTTCTCCTAAAATAATTTCATTAAAAGTTTTATCAAATACCTTAAACAAACCAATTTGCTCCCCTACTTCACCCTTAAAGTTATCTAATACTTTCTGTTTATCAGCTACATTACCTGATATTTTTAAACCAAATAATGCAACGAGCTTATTTCTAAATTCAAATAAATACTCAACCCAACTTGGTGCACTCCTAAAAAAAGCTTTTGCAACAGTTAATGAATTGACAGTATTTCCTTTATCAATAAAATCAGCTTCAAAACTATCCACATAGTCAAACTTTTGCTCCTTACTGTTTAATACAGAATCTTTAGGAAGTTCAGATTTAGCTATTTTCATATTTCATAAAATTTTGCTCAAATAAACAAAATTTTATGAAAAATAAATACATAATTAACTTAATATCAACCTAAACTACTTTTTCAATATCGCTTGTGATAATTTTATCATTGTTTTAAATGAAATATCGGGGTGTGCCACCTGATTTACAGTGCCAACAATAAATAAATTTTCTTTAGGGCTATAGTACGCCAAAGCACCTGAAAGTCCAGAATGACCAATAAAGTATGGCACAGCTCCAGTTGGATTAAAAATCCAAGGAAGTTTGAACAAATGAATACCAATACCCGATTTCAAAGGAAAAAATATATTGTTCCACTCTTGTATCTCATCAATGTAAGTTGAAGGAAATAATTTTCCTTTAAAAAAAGCTTCAATAAAAATAAGCATATCACTTGATGTTGACACTATTCCTCCATCTGCCCCAAATGATGCCATTGCTTTAGGAATATGAAGTTCATTGTTTTTATAATAAAGTGTTTTAGGTTTTTTATCCGAAGAGTCAAGATAAAGATAGGTTTTAGACAAAAATAAAGGTTTAATAATTAAATCATTACAATTATCAGAATAGGATTTTTGAGAGATAATTTCAATAATTTTCCCCAATAACTGAAAATTTGCATCAGAATAATTTGCTTTTCCTTTAGTACCTGGTGCAAAAAGAGGAGACATTTTTTTGGTTCTTTCAATTGCTTTTTCAAAAGTCCAATATTGATCATTTCCTTCAGTAATTTCATTTTCTAAACTTTTCCCATTGGCACCTTTACCTTGAAAATAATCTGCAAGTCCAGAAGTATGCGACAAAAGGTGTTTAATAGTAAGTTCTTGCGAATAATCTTTTCCTTTATAAAGGTGTAAACCAGCCAATATTGAATTATCAAAATATTTGCTAAGCTTATCATCAAGGCTAAGTTTACCTTCGGCTCTAAATTTAAGAATTATTGCAGTGGTAAATAATTTGGTTGTACTAGCTATAAAATATTGCGTTTCTGAATCAAAGTTTCCAGCTGCACCTTGCCATATAAACTCATCTTTTTTTATGGCGAAAGATGTTCCAAACACTTTTTTAGCGTCGACAGTTTTATCTAAAACTTTCTGTAATTCAACATTTTTTATTGAAGATTGTGCCATAACGTACAAATAATTAGTAAGAATTAATACAAATAGAATTGATTTTTTCATGTAGTATAGATTATAACTGAACTATACTACAAAGGTCATAATCCTTAACAATATATTTTTTACCATAGGGTAAAATCTAAAAAATCCTTTTGATTCTGCTCAAACTCTGAGGAGTAATTCCCAAATAAGAGGCTATATGATTTTGGGCAATTCGATTTTGAATGTTAGGGAATTGCTTTAACAAAATCTCGTATCTTTCTTTTGCTGATTTTGTGAGCAATTCAATTTGCTGTTGTTGTTTACCAACAAAAGTCATTTCGGCAGCTACAAGCCTGAGAACCATACCTTCAGGATGTATATTAAGCTTTTCGTTAGTATTGGTTGTAATAGAAACTGTTTGTAAAGTAAGATAATCGTAACTACTTGCCGACATTCTCAACATTTTGGTATTTTCTAAGGCTACAACTTGCAAGGGAGTAGGTTGTTTGGTAAGTAACGACATATAATCCGAACAAAAATGACCATCAAAAGCAAAATCAAGACATACAAAATTGTTCTCTTTCCAAAGAAAAATTCCTAAACTACCTTCTATTAAAAAATAAAAGTATTTTTCAGTTGTATTTTGAGCTTTAATAATTTCATCTTTTTTGTAATTAACAACTTCGCATTTATCTGCAAATTCTTCCCAAGCTTCGATGGGTGCTTCAAAAAATGTATCAAAAGTTGATTTTAATAAGGAAGCATATTGTTTTGGATTATTCATAAAGCAAATCAACTTAATTCAAATTTTTGCTGTTCGAGATGTTAGCGTAGCGCATCTCGAACGGTAGATAAAGAGGTTCTCCGAACCGATATGTAGGTTTTGTAATCTTTATTAGATATCAAGTTTAAGTAAACTTTTTCTAATTCCATAATATTCACCAGCAGAGCTATAAAAATATTCTTCTTCTTTTTCAACAATCCGAGCTCTAACAGGATTTTGATGAATATAATTAACTTTAGTTTTGTAAAATTCTTGTGTTATAATTTCTTCACCATGATAACCTTCTTCCCAAACTTTAATGCCTTTATCTGTTTTAAATAACCATAATAGCCAACGTTTTCTACTCTCTTTAGGATTGGTTTCGATAGCTTTATAAATTTGCGTTGAAGTGAATTTCTTAAAATCTCTTATTATATCACTTAAAGGTTCTTTTTCACTTTTTACAATTAAATGGATATGATTGGACATTACAACCCAAGCATAAATTTTTAAGCCTTTGGCTTTTTGGCAATAGTCTAAACTTGAAATCACAATATCAATGTAAATACTTCTTGTAAAAACATCAATCCATTGAGAGATTGTACATGTTACAAAATACATACCCTCCTGGTTTTTAACAGTATATGCAAATCCCATATTAAATAATTAAACTTTAAAACAAATGTATAAATTTTGCAAAACAATTAATTCGGTTCGGAGAACCGTTTTATCTACAGTTCGAGATGCGCTGCGCTAACATCTCGAACAGCAAGATTAACCACAAATGTATCTGCGGAGCACTGAACCGCCACTTTTGCCAAACCCTTGTTATATGCCGTATTTCTATTCACTTAATATCTTGTTCTTTAGTTTTACATACTCCTCTATAGTCGCTCTGCCATAAAAATAATTTTTGTTCTTATTAGTGGATACATAAAATTCTTGGTCTCTTGTTTGAAAAGTAATGTCAATATTTAAATTTCTTTCTTTGCAATTATACCTTATTGAAGGCCCCATAAAAGACTGCTCGTATGGCGGAATTTGTGTTTCGTCAAACACTATTTCATAACCCAAATTTACTAATTCCATTAATTCGTCTTTCATTATGCTAATGTAGGGGACGTTTTGTTTTCCAACTGAAACAAACCCTATTCTCTTTTGTTGTTTATCTCCAATTTCGGCAATAGTCGGCCAATAATTTTGAGTAAAAATCTTTTCTAAATGACAAATAATAAACTGAGTTCTATTAATATAATTCTCCGGAAATTTCTGCGTTTCTGGATACTTGTATTTCTCCTCAATTAATTCATTTAGATCGTCAATTTTAAAACAGTTTGCAAAGTCAGTGTAGGTAGGTGTTTCAATATTTTCTATAATTCTTTTTACATACGTGTCGCCAATTCTACTAAACATATGAGTTTTATAGTCCTCTGCAACAAGAACAAATTCTATAATTCTTTTTGCTTCTGTATTTTTATAAATAATCTTATGAATAATTGAATTGTCACTTTTTGAAGAACTTTCTCTAAGCTCTGAAATTTTGAAATTGAATTTTTTAGTCAAAAAATCAAAGGCGTCAATAAATTTCCTTGCAAATTCGTTAATGTCGATTCTTTCCATTGTCGTCCTTTAATATGGCATATAACGAGCATGTTTACGAATGTTTCAACCAAAAACATTCGTGTATTTCTCTATTTGTGAAGATATACGCAAGTTTACTAAATATCTCGAATCAAACTTAATTTATAGTAAATTATTTCACAAACCCCATAAAACACAAAAAGCCACTCATTGCTGAGTGGCTTTTGTGTTTTATGGGGTAAATAAAGCTTAGTTTACAATTAATTTTTGTGTGTATACTTTATCTTGTGTTTTAAGTGTGATAATGTAAATACCTGTTGGTAATTCGTGGTTAGCGAATAATGGTAAATCAACTACACCTTTGAAGTTAATTTCGTGGTCTGCATTGTAGTGTACTTTTTCAGTTAAATCTACAATGGTTACATTTATTACTTCTTCAAAGTTATTTGATTTGTAAGCGATATTCAAACCTTGTTTTGCATTACTTGGGTTTGGATATACTTTGAAATATTCCTCAGTTGCTACAGTAGTATTTGATAAGTTAAATACTGACGAATAAGTATTTTGTCCATCAAAATCAACTTGTTTTACTCTGTAATAAGTAGCCGCTGTTATTTCAGTTTCAAATACATAATGTAATACGTTGTTGCTATTTCCTGCACCTGTTAACACACCTACCGAATCAAAACTTACTCCATCAGTTGAACTTTCAATTACAAAATAGTGATTATTTTGCTCTTGTGCAGTTGAGAATGCAACTTGTACTTTATCATTTACTACGGAAGCATTTACAACTAAGAATTGTACAGGAACAGGAGTTGATGTTTTGGCAGCTGTAATACGAGAGAATGAAGTAATTCCACTCCAAGATAAAGTATTGCTTGCTGTGTTAATGCTCCAAGTTCCCATTAAATTTCCATAAGACCAGCCGCTATTAGTTAATGTAGAAGTTGACCATTTACAAGCTACTAAATCAGCTTCTGTACCTACTACGTCAGCTTGTGCATAAGTATAAGTTAAATCATAATTAGGACTTGTAATTCCTGTTGGATTCACTTCCCAATATCTATTTAAGTAAGCAGTTAATGTTTTAGAATGTGCATTTGGCACTTTTGCATTTACAACATTCAGCGCAATATTAGCAGAACCAGTTAATGTTCCAGAGTTTAACCTAAAGGTCATTGGAGAATAATTTGAAGCATCGCCCACTGGGAAAGAATAAGTAGTTCCTAATGATGCATTGTTCAAGTTTTTAATTACAGTACCTACTCCATCAGCTTGGATGTATGAACTAGCACTACCTCCTACTACATTTGCCGAAGTACCTAAAGTTAAGTTACGAGCACCTAGTTGTAAGTTACCACCATTTAAAGTAAGTGTACCTGTTACAGTAATTGAGTTACTTAAAATAATAGCACCAGCTGTTTTTTGGAAAGTAATGTTTCTGAAAGTATTACCAGATGCACCACTTGAGTTACTGAACACTTTGGTAGAAGCACCAGTAAATACTAAGTCAGCATTTGATAAAGTACCTGCTGGGTTATTCCAAGTATAGTTACCTCCAACATTCAATGCAAAGTTGTTTGCAGTAAAGTTTCCTTTGTTTACAGTTAAATCATTGGTTACAGAAATATCCGAAGCTAAACTCAATGTACTTGTACTTGTTGATACTTTCACTAAGTTGTAGAATGTTTTTCCAACCGAAGTTCCTGAAGTGATTGTTTGTGTACCACTTGTTCCGTTTAATGTAACTGTACCTGTACCTGAAATAAATGTTCCATTGATAGTAATATTACCAGCAGTTGTTACTCCATAATTGTTTGTACCTAATGTGGCTCCTGAACTTACGGTTAAACTTCCATTTAATGTGATAGCAGATGCTAAATAGTAAGGCGAAGTTCCTGATACAACCAAGTTATTAAATTTACTACTTGTACCCGAAACGATGCTTTTTGTACCGGCATTAGCTGTTAATGTTACTGTAGATGCTCCAGGATTAAATGTACCGTTATCAGCCCAGTTGCTACCAACTGATATTGCAGATGTAGAACCAGTTGCCACAGTCAATGTACCGTTATTTGTAAAGTTACCATTGATTGCAAATGATGCATTGTTGCTAATTACCAATACTGCACCTCCAAGTAAAGTAACATTGTTTGCAGCAGCGTTAGCTGTAATTAATGGTGCAGGACTTGTATTTGCAACTATTGCAGATATTGTTGATGAAGGAATTTGACCTATGTTCCAGTTTAATGGATCGTTCCAGTCAGTTCCGTTTGCACCAATCCAAGTAGCAGTAGTTGTTGTGTACGACCATCTGATTAAACCAGCAGAAGCACTAATTCCTAATTCATCTTTTTCAAACGAGAAGTTACCAGTAGCACCACTTGGGTCAGAGAATGAAATAGTTCCAGTACCAGTAGTACGAATTACATTGTATAAAACCCCACCGTTAAACTCAACACTATCTACTGTAAAGTCAGCGAATGAGTTTTCTAATTGTAAGAAAGTTCCTCCAGCGGTACCATTACCAAATTCACCTCTATTGAAGTTATTGGTTGCATCAATTGTAGCACCTGATTTTATGTAAACACCATTTGCATTGATGTTATTTATAATATAGTTAGCTGCATGAATTGTAGCACCAGAGTTTACTGTAATTCCGTAAGTTCCAGATTGTGAAGCTATCAATGCTTTAGCGCTTGCAGTACCAACAATTCTGATAGTTGCACCTGCATTCACACCAATATTTGAAGCATTACCCATACGCAATGCTGAATTTCCGTTAATTAATAATGTACCACCATTTACAGCCAAGAAATCAGAACCTGAACCATCACCCATGTTAAATGTAAATCCATTTAAATTAAGTGTACCAGCCTGTAAATTCACATTTCCATGAGTATTTAAAATACCAGTTAATTGATATGTTGAACCAGCAAATGGAGTAAAGTCAACATTAAATAATGCTGAATTACCAACATTTAATTGTTTTGTACCTGAAGTTGAATTTAATACTACTTTACCAGCTCGAGCAAGGAAAGTACCTGAGTTAATAAAGTTACCTCCTATAGTTAATTGATAGTTATTTGTTGAAACATCAAGCGTACCTGAAGTAATAGTTAAGTTTCTTGAAATAACAGTATTTGAACCCAATGCCAAAGTAGAAGTAGAATTTACAATTACATTACCAAAAGTACCTGTACCGTTATTGATATTTTTAACAATTCCTGCGGTAAATGTTACAGTACCATTTGAAATAGCAACCGAACCTGCAGTTGCTTTTTGCCAGTTACCAGCTACTGATACACCATCATTTGAAGATGTTAATCTGAAAGTACCATTGATATTTAAATCGCCAGTTACATTTAAGTCATTCAAATCAGTATCAACAGTAGTTACTGTAAGTATAGCATTTGGGTTAATTGTTAAATTAGCTGTAGTAGCTCCACCTAATGAAATTACTGGTTGGTTTGTAGTGTTTGCAATAATTACGTTTTCATTGCTTGCTGGCACTTTACTTGGACCAAAGTTGGCTGTCCAGTTATTTGCTTCAAACCAGTTATTATCAACCGAACCGTTCCAAGTTAATGTTACCGGACCCGACCATTTGATTAAACCATTAGGGTCATTTTCAAATGAAGCCCCTGCAAATGTACCTGCTGCATTGTAAAACTCTACTGTATCACTTGGTAACGAAGTTTTGGTTACGTTTTTAGCACCACCACCTGGGTTAATAGCAAAAGATGTATTTTCAATTCTATTTGCACCTGTTAATTTTTGGTTATTTTCAATTACTAAATAAGTACCTCCAGAAGCACCATTTGTAAATGTACCATTACTGAAATTGTTTACTGCATCAATTGTAGCACCGCTATTAATTACAATACCGCCAGTTCCCATGTACTCAATTAAGTAATAGTTAGCATGAATTGTACCTCCTGAATTTACTTGGAAACCTGAATAACGACTACCAATACCACCTAAAGTATTTCTGGTAATAGTTGCTACATTGCTCGATGTACCAACAGCAACCAAAGTACCATTAATAGCTACAGTACATAAGTTACCAATTGCCATTACACCACCAGCACCAATTTGGTAAGTACCATTGATAACAATTGCGTGTCCGCCTGAACCTAAGTTTACTACTTTGTTATAACCATTGAAAATACCATTCAATAATCTAAAGTTACCTGCTACTGATAAGTTATCATTACAAATAAATGTTGAACCAACACCATCAATAGTTAAGTTACCTAAAGTAGAGCCATTTGTTTGGATATTGATTACAGTAGCTCCACTATAATTTAAATAGTAAGTACCACTATTAGCAAATGTACCTGATATCGCTCTAAAGTTTTTACCCACATAAACTGTGTTTCCATTAGCACTGAAAGTACCATTTAAAACAATTAAATCATTTTGGACAGTAGTTGCCAAAGTTGCAAATACCACAAAACCAGGATTATTTATCGATAAGTTATAGAATGGATTTGTTGCAGAAGCACCAATATTTATATTTTGATTTGCAGTAGCACTTTCAAAAGTAACAGTTCCATTTCTTGGAATAAATGTACCTGTATTTTGATTAAACCAAGTTCCTAAAATATTTACAGCAAAGTTATTGGTAGTTACATCAAGTGTTGAGGTATTAAATTGCAAATTACCATTAACAGTAATATCTCCTAATAATGATTTAGTATTGGTATTACTTAAAGTTAAGTTAGCATAAGTAGTACCAAATACATTCTGATTTGATGTACCTGAATAAAGTACTGTACTTGTAGGTTGTAAATCATACACTCCAAAGTTAGCAGGGAATGAATTTAAACCTAAACAAGTAATTGACCTACCTGAAGATAAAGTAAATGTACCCACTCCATTGCTTGAAGCTATAGTAGAACCAATATTAATATTTACACCACCATTAGTTGAAGTAACATTTAAGTCTCCATTTACAGTTATTGCTCCTGCTATAATTACTGTACCTCCACCAGTTGAGAAGTTTAAGTTATTAAAAGTAGAAGTATTGATAGTTTGATTTTGACCTCCTTGTCGAACAAATGATACAGTACCTGTACCCGAATAAGTACCAGTACCTGTCCAAGTACTACCCGAGAATGTATGGTTTCCACCACCATCTACAAAAGTACCACCTGCATTAATTGTTACATTTCCTCTGAAATCAATATTACTAACCGAAGGATTTGCAGCGAAAGTAGCTCCTGAGTTAATTGTAGTAGTACCTAAAATAGTAATTACACCAGTAGTAGATTTTACACCAGTTCCTGAAATTACTAAGTTTGAGAAAGTAGGGTCAGTAATTGATTGATTTGCACCATTTAATGTAATTGTACCAACAGTTACTGTACTAAAACTTGCACCAACAGCCACATCACACTCCACATTACCAGTAATATTGAAGTTATAATTTGAGTTATTAGGGAATACTTGTCCGTCTTTAATAATAAAGTCACCAGCAAAGTTTACAGTATTACCAACTATATAGAATACTGAAGTATGGTTATTAAACTCAACTGTATAGAATGGCGAACTTAAAGGCGTAATAGTAGAAGCACCTGTTGCTCCTGTAAATACTACTTTACCTTGACCATGTGAATAAACACCATTTGCACCTCTTGTCCAGTTACCTTGACAGTTAATTACACTTCCTGCCGACATTACAGTAAGTACACCCACATTAGTACCTGTACCAATACTTATGTCTCCATTTGTATTTAAGTCGAATGCATTTTGTAAAGTTAATTGTCCGTTTGTGATAATTAGGTTTTTACAATTTGCATCGGCAGTACCAATCACAGGATTATTAGTAGCCAAAGGAATAGTTGCATTGATAGTTGCATCAGGAATAATGTTTGGATTCCAGTTTGCAGCATTGTTCCAATCGGTATTTACAGCACCAGTCCAAGTTACATTTGTAGCTACTGGCCAAACAATTTTACCTGTTGTTGCATTAGCTGCAGCAGCACCATCATCTTCAAATTTAAAATCTCCTAAATTACCACCCAATGCAGATACAAATGTAATTACTCCATTTGCCGAAGCACCACGTTTTACATTGTAAGCACCAGAAGTAACAGCAGTTGGCGAACCTGAATAATTGAAAGTTACATTTGCAATATCGGTTCCAGGTGAAGTAGCTTCTAATTGTAAATATCTTCTTGGTGTTGTAGTGTTTGTTCTGATATTAGACCAAGTACCGTCTGAGAAGTTATTGGTTGCATCTAAAGTAGCAGCGGCATCAACGTATAAACCAGCATCTGCTAAATCTTTGATTAAATAATATTTTGCATCAATTTTAGCTCCTGCATTGATATTGATTTGATGACCACCAGCGTAAGAGTTATTTGTATTATGTTGTGAAACTGATGCTATTTGAGCTGAACTACCTACTAATCTGAAATTACCATTAACATTCATGGTACAAGCCGTAAATGTATTGTCAAATTTCAGTGCTCCATTTGGTGTTACATCTAATGTACCATTTACTGTAAACACTTTTGCAGAATAAGTTGATGAACCAAAAATCAAAGCATTGCTTTGTAAGTTCACATTTGCATTTGCTCCAATTGTTGAAGTTAAATTGATAAATGTATTAGCAGCTGTTAAATTATAAGTTACAGCAGCTGTTGGTAAGAAATCAGCAATATGGAATCGTGAAGTATTGTTATTAACAGTAATAGGCGAAGTAGCACCATTAAATGTAACTGTTGATAAGTTTGGAGCAAATGTTCCACTATTATTCCAGTTACCTGCAACACTTAAATTAAAGTTTGAAGTTGCATTTGTATTTAAAGATACACCATTTGCAATTGTCAAGTTGTTTATTGCCCAAGCACCATTCATTGTTTTGGTTCCTGCATTAGCAAGATTGATATCTTTAGCAGTTAATGCAGGTAATTGTTGCGAACCACCATTGAAATTGAAACTTGCATTGTTGGTTGTCCAAGTTCCGGCAATTAAAGTAACATTACCAGCAATGTTGTAGGTGAAAGCACCCATATAAACCGAACTTGGGGTATTTAAAGTAAACGAACCAGTAAAAGTTGCACCGTTTGATACAAAAGTAACAGGTGCAGTTCCAGTAAAGGCTGCATTTACAAAAGTATTATTTGCACCTGCATTGATTGTTAATGCAGAAGTATTTGCAAAAGTTACTGTGTTTGCTGTATGATTCCAAGTACCAAGGTTAGTCCATGTTGAACCAGAGAAAGTAATGTTATTTGAACTGTTTACAGTAACTCCGCTTGCAATTGATAAATTTCCACCAACAGTTATAGCGTCACCACCGTCACCAAAAGTTTTAGTACCTGTACCATTAAATTCAATATTTGCTAAAGCTAATGAAGAACCATAAACGTGTCTAACAGTTTGGTTAGCACCGCTTAAAACTAATTTCACAGCATTACTTGATGGAATGTAAATACCGAATAATGCATCTCCTCCAACAAAAATATCCTGACCGTTATCAATTAATGTAGCAGCATTGTTAGGAGCAGCATTGGTTGTACCAGTGAAAGTACCTAATACTCTTAAAGGATTTCCTGATTGAATTGTAACATTTTTAGCAGTGTTTGAAATAACAAGATTACCGTATGTTACAGCAGAATTAATTAATTGGTTTACAGAGTTTGGAGCATTTAAAGTTACAGTACTTGCAGCATCCAACACATAATTAGAAAAACCTGTAGGTAATGCAGGTGTTGGTGCAACCAAACCAGTTGATAATGATGAACCACTAGTTAAGTTAAATGTTTTACCTGAACCTGTACCTGTAATTTGGAAAGGTGTACCAACACTGTTGTTCATTAATAATGAAACCCCACTGTTAACTACAAAATTACCTGATACACTCAAATTGTTATTGATTCTTTTCCAAGATGTACCTCCTAGAGTAACATTGTTAAATGAAGTAATATCAGCATCAATATCCCACCCTGATTGACCTAAGTGATAAAGGGTTGAAGTACCTGTACCCCAAACAATTTGTTGACCACCAGTTGGTAAAGCAATATTTCCACTTAGTGTTAAGTCAGCATTATTAGTACCAAAATTTAATACAGAATAAATATCTGCAATTGTTAAACCTCCTTGTAAAATTATGTTTCCATCAGCAGTTTTAGTTGATGTGCCTGAAGCAGTAACTTTTTGAATAGTTAGGTTTCCATAACCAGGTGCAGGCACAGCTGCAATAGTTTGAGCTAAGTCACTAATATAATTTACAGTACTGTTTGAAGCTAAACTGATAGTTTCAAAACCAGATGGGAAGTTATTAGCACCACGCACTTGGATATTGTTTGCTCCAGCTACAACAAATGTATTATTTGCACCTGAACCAGTAATTGTATTCACATCAAAATTGGTAGTACCCGAACTTGACGAAATTGTAAAGTCACCTGTTACAACCGAACTTCTTCCAAAGTTTTTAGCGCCAGCACCTTGTAAAATTAAATTTCCAAATGTGGACGCTACAGAACCATTATCAATTGATTGTGTAGCTGAAGTACTATTAAAAATAATTGAAGCTGTTCCTGTTTGTACAAATGAAGAAGTAGTAGCATTATTTGTCCAGCTACCTCCAACCATTACATCATAATTACCTGAATTTATTTCAGTATTTGTTCCAATTACAACATTGTTCAAAATTGAAATATTACCTGTAAATTGCTTAGTAGCTGTTGCTGCCGCAGCCGAAGTAGTTAAATTATAAAACGGTCCAGCATTGATTGTTTGTGTAGATGTTCCAGTTTTAGAGAATGTAACCGTACCATTTTGTGGATTAAAAATACCTCCAGTAGTTATAGACCAATTACCTTTTACATCAACAGCTAAGTTACCAGCAGATACATCAAAAGTACCACCCGATATTGTAACATCATTATTTACAAATATTGGAGATGATAACATTACAGTAGCTTCTGCATTTGCATTTACTGTAAAATTGTTAAATGCAGATGTTGAAGCATTGGTAGTAGGTGTAGTTACATATTTTATACCCGATGTTGGATTAAACTCTACAGTACCGGCAGTTGCTGTTAAAATTGCGTCAGCTGCGAATGTCCAGTTACCACCAACTAATATTTTGTTTGTTGATGCAGAAGTTGTAATTCTATTACCTGAAAGCACGTTAACATTTTCAACAACAGTTAAATTAGCTACACCTGATAGTGTTAAACCAATTGCATTTGAAGATGCACCTTTGTCTATAATTAAACGGAAACAAGTTGCATTTGCATTGATATTTACTGTGTAAGCACCAGCTGGAGCTGCAACAGGTGCAGTTCTGTGGTCTAAATAAACAGTATCAGTTGCAGTTGGTACTTGCCCTGTAGACCAGTTAGTTGCAGTGTGCCAATCGCTATTTGTAGTTCCAACCCAGTAAATACCAGTGTTTCTCCATCTTACTTTACCTGTAGTTGCTGATGCATCATCATTTTCATAAGTTGCACCTGCTAAAGTTCCTGATGCACTTGTAAAAGTTATCATTGAACTTGCATTACTTGAAGTAGTAAACCTTACGTTTTTAGTTGGACCTGTATTGAATACTACATTTTGAGCAACTATTGGATCACCTGCATAACCATCAAGGTTTAAATATTGCTTACTTGATGCTAAACCATTTATAAATGTACCGTTACTTAGGTTATTAACTGCATCAATAGTTCCACCCGAAATAGTTAAACCGTTATCAGTTGTAGTATTATTGTTTAAATATTGTAAGGCATAATATTGTGCGGCAAAATTACCAGAAGTTTGAGTTATTGTATAACCACCAGTATTTGTTCTTGTAATAGTTGCAGGGCTTGATGATGTACCAATAATATTTAAATTACCACCTGCATTTAATAAGTTATTACCATTTGCAAAGTTGATAAATGCACCTGCATTCACATTTAAAGTTGCGCCCGAAGCCAACGATAATACTGTACCTGCATAATTAGTTCTAAATTCAATTACTTTTGAATTTAAGTTTAAAGTACCACTTGTTAATATTAAACCAGTTGTACCGGAGTTATTATTAGTGATATTTAAGTTATTCAATAAAGTATATGAGGCAGTACCAGCATTTAAATAAATATCTCTGAAAGTTGTTGATACATTAGTACCTGGGTCAAAATTTTTATTTCCAGAAGTAGCATTCAATACCAATGCTGAGTTACCTGAGTTAGCATTGAAAATTTCATTGTTAACAAAATTTCCTGCTACAAAAACATCATATCCAGAGGTAGTTAAAGTACCTGTTGTAATTGTTAAATCATTATCTACTTTTAAATCTCCAAAGGTTGAGTTTAAAGTATTCAATATTAATGATTGTCCAGATGCTTTATTTACAACTACATTATAGAAACTTTTACCTACAGCAACACTTGCAGTACTTGGTGTAGTAGTTGCTACTGCAGCAGTTGAACCTGTAAATAATGAAGAGTTATTTCCAGTAAAAGTAACTGTACCATTTTGTGCTAAGAAAGCCGAACCAGCAGCTGACATATCCCAGTTTCCAGAAATAGATACAGGATAGTTACTTGAACTTACATCTAAAGTGTCATTTGCTCCAATTGTTAAGTTACCAGCAATTGTCATTGCACCTGTTAAGGTTTTTGCTTTTGTACCAGCTATAACTACATTACCAAAACTTGTTGCACTAATATTTTGCTTAGCACCATTAAATGTTACTGTTCTACCATTTCCTTGGAAAACACCAGCGTTATTCCAATCTCCTGCCACATTTAAATTTACATTATGCGTTGATAAATCTACAGTTGAACCATTGTTTACAAAATTACCCAATATATCAACAGTATTTGAATTAATACTTGTACCAACTACAAATCTTTTTGAACCTGCATTTGAAAAATCTAAATTATTAAATGTTCCAGTTCCTTGATAATAAATTGATTGCACATTGGCACCATTGAAGAAAAAGGTACTTCCTGTTGCATTCAAGGTTGTTAATGGGAAATAAACGAAATTTCCTCCTACCGTTAAGTTAAATCCTGATGTATTAAAATCAGCATAACCAACAACCGGAGTTGGTAATCTATCATATTCTAAAATTACTGCTCCGTTTACAGTTAAATCAGATTGTAATTGTAATGTTTTGTTAGCTCCTTGACGATTAATAGTTAAAGCACCTAAATATGAATTTGAGTTTGAAGTAATGTTTTGAACATTTGCTGAATTTCCATTAAAGGTGGTTAAACCAGTTGTTTGAATAAATTGACCAGAACCAATATTGAAATCTCCACCAATATTGATTGCTCTTGTATTAGCATCAACAATTACACTTGGATTAATATTGAAATTACTTAATATAGAAAGAGTTCCATTTAAAGTTTTAGTGCCCGAACCGGCAGCAATTAAGTTATTTACATTGGTAGTTGAACCACTTAATAAAATATCTTGATTTGTACCATCTAAAGTAATAGTAGCTAAAGGATTTACATAATTTCCTGATGATATATAAAAGTTACCTGCTACAGTGTGATTAAATGCAGAACCACCATCAACAAAATTAGCAGTATTTGCTGTGGTAAAATTACCATTAATATCAAGGTTGTCTGCTACAGTTTTATTACCAGAGTTTGATAACAATAAGTTTCCATAAGTAAAACCTGTTGCAATATCTTGGTTACCATTTGCATTATATTGGATTGTACTTAGGGCATCTAATTGTTTTGTTCCACCAAATGTTCCAATTGTCGTTGCAAAGCTAGTAGAAGATGTTTGTAAAATTACATTAGCTCCTAATGTAAAACTACTTGAACCACCCGAACCAGTAATTGTATTGTTTCCTAAAGCTAAAACCAATGTATTAGTTACGTCACCACCTGAATTTGTTGCTGTAAAGAAACCAGAAACATTGATTGAATCAGAGAATGTTTTTGTTCTAGATGCTGTTGGTAAAGCTTGGTCAATATTAAAGTTAGCAAAGTTGTATCTACCAGTAGTTGGCTCAATATTTTGGGCTAAGTTATCTGCATTTAAAGTAAATGTTCCACTAGTAGCAGTAATACTTGCAGTACCAATGTTACCGATTCTTGCTCCAGCTAATGCATGGTTAAAGGTTCCAAGATTTAAAGTAACTAAATCATATATTAATGGAGCAGCACTGTTTGTACCTCCTAAATATAAAATACCTTTAATATTTAAATCACCATCTGCATTTTTAATAACAGCACTTGTATTTACCGAAGGAGAATTTGCTCTAATATATAAGTTACCATAAGTGATTCCACCTCTAATAGTTTGCACTTGGTTGTAATCATATACCGAAGTTGAAGTTACATCTAAAGTATAACTAGCAAAATTTGCAGGGAAGTTATCAGTACTTCTTAAATACAAAGTTGCATTTGAATTTAAGCTAAAACTATTTGAACCATTACCTTGCAATGTTGTATTTGGGTTCATTACCAAATACTGATTTGCAATGTTGTTTGGATTATTAATAGTAATATTTCCTCCTACTTTTAAATTAGCTGAAGTTGCTGGAGAAACAAATCCTAACCAAATAGAACCATTTAAGTTTACAGCTGCATTACCTAAACTAAAGTTAGTATTATTTGCAACTCCAGTATAAATAGTAGGGTTTACTGTTCCTGATAAATTTAAAGTACCAGATAAATTATTGATACCATCAACTCTAATTCTTCCTGAGATATTTAAAGTTGCATCACCATCAACTGTTGCTGTTGGTGTAATATTAAATATACCCGATATTACTCCCGAAGCACCTTTCAAAGTTTTTACACCTGCACCACTAAAATCAATATTTGTGAAAGATGCATTGGTAAAATCAATAGTTTGTGCAGTTGCCGAACCAAATGTAGTAGTTAATGCAGATGAATAAGTACTTCCTCCATCAAAAGTAAAATTACCATTTACAGTAAAATTGATATTACTTACTACTGCTGCTACAGCATTGGTTGCAAAAAGCGAATCTTTAATAGTTGAAGCTGAACTGAAAATTACAGTATTACCTGTACCGTTTAAACTTACTTTGTTAAATGTAATACCAACATTATAAGGAGCACTACCTCCTATTGATTGCACATTTGAACCATTAAACTGAACTTTACCAGTTGCCACAAATGCATTTGCATTGGTTTGGTACCAGTTACCTGCAACACTTATTAATTTACCACCATCAGTTAAGGTTGCATTTGCATTAATTGTTACAGTACCTGCAATTACTAAATCAGTTGTTAAAGTATATGATACTGAACTAAAATTGCCTGTATTAAAGGTTAAGTTATTTAAAGTTGTTGTTGCGTTTGCAGTAATGGTTTTGCTTGCACCTTCTAAAGTTAAGTTAACAATCCTTGAAGATGTTGGTGCAAAATTTAATATTCCATTTGATGTAAAGTTTCCTTTAACTGTAAATGTATGGGTAGCAGATAAACTTCCGGCACTAACATTTGCGCCTGTTGGTAAAGTAAAGTCACCTTCAATAATTACTGTTCTTGCAGTTCCATCATTTCCAATTACTAAACTTGCCCCATTTGACACTTGTAGAGAAGCAACTTGAATATTTTGATCAACAGTTACAGTGTGACCAGTTGCAATAATAAATGTACTTGAAGCATCCGTTAATTTTGCTGTACTTGGCGAATTGTTCGAACCATCTTTCCAGTTATTTAAATCACTAAAGTTTCCTGAACCTTGTGAAGTATATGCTTCACCAGTTGTTATCCAAGTTAATAAAGTACCAGGAATTCCATTGTCTCTTTCAAATTGCTGTCCAGCAGTTCCATAACCTAATGCTCCTTGTGCATTTTGAAAAGTAACAGTTCCTGTTCCTGATGTTCTTGTTACGTTAAATACTTGTCCACTTCCAAACGATGCATTATTGATTGTACCTAATGAAGTAGCGTCATAAGAGTTTAAGTTTAAATAAGTAGAGTTTGTTCCTCCTAATCCATTTGTGAATGAACCATTTGAAAAATTATTTGTAGCATTGATTGAACCATTACTGATTACAATACCAGCAGTACCTAAATTATCAAACAAATAATATTGTGCTTGAAATACACCCGTTGATGCTGATTGTGTAATTGTATAGTTTCCAGAACCATTGTTACTAACAGTTGCTACACTTCCCAATGTACCAACTGCTCTAAATGTTCCAGCATTTGTAATTGAAGTAGCATTAGCCAATTTTAAAAATCCCCCTGCACCAATATCAAGTGTACCACCGTTTGCAACCGTTATATTTCCTAAAGCTGTAAATAATTTTCCGTTAATTAATAAACTACCATTTACAGTTGTAGTAGTTGATACTGTTGTATTTCCAGATGAATTTAAAGTTAATGAACTTGCTGCACTTACGGTTAACGATGTTGGAATAAGTACATCAGCACTACTATTCAAAGTTAAACCACCTGCACCTGAAATTGTTAAAGTTCCTGTTCCTGAAAATACTGGTGCTAAGGTAAATGCGTTTGTTGCTGTAATTGTTCTATTCCCAGTTGTAACAATTGAAGCATTTGCTGCATTAAATAATGTACCGGCATTTGTTAAATTACCTAGAAAAACCAAATTAGCTGCCGCAGGTATGGCTGATGCTGTAAAACTACCGTTATTAGTAAAGGTTCCTGTAAAAGAAGTAATTCCTGAATTTGTTAAAACTAAAGCCTGACTTGCATTTACAGTAAATGTACCCGCAAAGTTAATATTATTTGTTCCTGCAATAGTTAATGTTCCACTGGTTACTGTTGCATTACCTGCAAAAGCTGTAAATGCAGTGTTTGTGGTAATTGTTTGTGAACCATTAAAAGTAACATTCCCTGTACCTGTTTTATTAAAAGTACCACTATTATTGATACCTCCTGTAAATGTAAATGCTGAAGTATTTGCTGTTGATAAACTACCACCTGATTCAATAGTAACCAAACCTGTAAATACATTTGCTCCACTATTATTGTTATCGGTAAAGCTTGCGCCGTTTAAAATTCGAGTTACACCACCAATTGTAACATTTACTGAGCTTGCATTAAAAGTTCCAAGTAATTTCAAACTTACATTTGTACCTAAGGTCCAATTGGCAGTTGGAGCATAACTATGCGATGCCTGTACTACAAAAGTATCAGTTGCAGTAGTGAAGTTTGCAGGACTCGCTCCTGTTCCATCGGCATTGAGTGTCCAGTTGGTTAAGGTGTTTGCAACCGTTTGTCCAGACTTCGAATAATATGTAGCCGCTTCAGTTTGAATATTAGATAAAACCAAAATGGTTAGTATCGAAATAATTCTAAAAACATTTTTCATGTTTCAATAATTTACTAGTGGGAATAAAACTATTTTTCTTTTTAATTGAAGCTAATTTACGTAATTATAAGGCATTTAATAATCTATTAATTCTTAAGCAACAATATAGTAGTATTGAATAATAGAAAACTTTCATAAGACAAAAAAAAATGACATTAAAAATGCCATTTTTTAACTTAAAGCGTCAAAAACAGATAATTAATTTTACGTATAAATTATTTATAATCAATATATTAAACCTACAAAATAGTACAATTTTTTTCCAGATATAATACAAAAAAAACAACGAACACAATCAACTGTATATACAACCATTCTAGTTATAATACAAATTTATACTAGTATACCATTGTAGTTTATAAAATATTTATTTGACAAATCTTGAAATGGTTGTTCATATCTTAATAAATTATTTAAAATAAAAACGATTCATTTATTCAAAAAAAAAAATAACAACATAGTTGTACATACAACTATTTCACTTACATTTGCAATGTAATTAGTTATAGCTATGGCAACTTTAGAAGAAGAATTAAAGCAAAAAGAATTCAAAAACGAAATTATGAAAGCCAATATCAATGTGCTTTTTACAGCCAATTGGTTATATAATAAAATTTCGGCTAAGCTTAAACCATACAATATTACACACGAACAATTCAATGTTTTAAGAATTTTAAAGGGAAGCCACCCTACTTGTATGTGTCAAAAAGACATATTATCACGTATGATAGCTCCAAACTCCAATGTAACTCTCATAGTTAAAAAACTAAAAGACAAAAACTTAATTAACATATCCCAATCTGAATCTGATAAAAGAGAATACCAAATTAATATTACAAACAGCGGTTTAGAACTATTAAATGAAATAGATGCAAACTTTAAAAATAGTAACGACCTTATTAGCAATCTTTCTACCTCAGAAGCATTTCACCTAAACGCTTTGTTAGAAAAATTGAGAGCTGAGTGAACTATTTTTTTGCCCAAATAGTTGTATGTATAACTATTTTACAAACATAAATTATAATTTTAAAATAAGAGCAAAATGGAATTATTAAATCAAGTAAACTTAGGAAGCCTAGCATTACAAAATAAAATGGCTATGGCTCCCATGACTAGAAGTAGAGCAAATAATGAAGGAGTAGTTAGTGACCTCACTGTTTTGTATTACAAACAAAGAGCAAGTGCTGGTCTATTAATTTCTGAAGGAATAAATATTTCAGAACAAGCAATAGGTTCGCCATACACTCCCGGCATTTATACGGAAGAGCAAATAAATGCTTGGAAAAAGGTAACAGATGCAGTACACAAAGAAGGAGGTAAAATTATAGCTCAATTATGGCATACAGGTAGAGTTGGTCATTCCATTGACAAAAAAGGGCAACTACCTGTTGCACCTTCAGCCATTGCCATAACAGGTCAACAACATTTTACTTCTCAAGGTCCTAAAGAATACGAAACACCTAGAGCTCTAAGTACAGAAGAAGTAAAACAAACCATTGATGACTATAAACTTGCAGCAATAAATGCCATTAAAGCTGGATTTGATGGAGTAGAACTACATGCTGCATTTGGATACTTACCAAATCAATTTTTGGTTGAAAGTGCCAACCAGCGAACAGATGAATACGGAGGAAGTATTGAAAACAGAATTCGATTTGTAGTAGAAGTTATGAAAACAATGGTTGATGCAATTGGCGAAAATAAAGTTGCTATTAAACTTTCGCCAAGTATTCCTTACAACAGCATTATTGATAGTAATCCTACGGCATTATTTACAGCATTATTAAATCAATTAAACCAACTCCCTTTGCTTTATATTCATTTAATGAATCCATTAATGCCAACAGATCATTTGCCTCAATATCCCAAAAATGTATTAGAAACTTTCGGACCCACCACTAAACATTTTATCATTGCAAATGGCGGATATACAAAAGAAACTGCCGAAGAAGAACTAAAAAAAGGAATAGCCAAAATGATCTCATTTGGAGCATTATTTATTGCCAACCCTGATTTGCCAAAACGATTTGCATTAAATGCACCACTAAATCCTGCTGATCGCTCTACCTTTTATGGCGGTGGCGAAAAGGGGTATACCGATTACAATTCATTAAATTAATATTCAACCTTTAAACAACAATTATTATGAACGCTAAATTAAATTTCAAACAATCATTTGTAGCTGGTTTATCAGCTGCTGGACTTGCAACAGTAATTAACAGTATATTATTCTTTGCATTTCATGCCATGGGAATATTGGTTGACACCATATTTATTCAACCAAACCAACCATTAACTGTAGTGCCAATAATTATTTCAAGTGTAGTTCCTACACTAATTGCATCTGTAGTATTTTTCCTAATTGAAAAATACACTCAAAAAGGATTTAAAATATTTAGCATACTATCAACTGTATTGGTTGTGCTTTCATTTGTAAATCCATTTGTTGGTATTCCAAATGTAACTACGGCTTATGCCATTGCTTTAAATGTAATGCATGTTGTAGTGTATGGAGCATTATTATATTTTATTTCAAAATCAATAAAAAATAATGTAAGTGCTTAAAATAATGCTACGAGTAGTATTTGCTATTCTATTAATTATCATTTCACAATTCACTTACTGCCAATCAAACCATATTATGTTATCTGAATATATTCATAATAACCCAAATGCACCAATCATGGTAATATTTGGAGGGAATCCTGCAATGAGACATCAGGTAGTGAGTATGCTTGCCGAATTTAACAAGGTAACTGTGTACGCAGCATTAAGCGAGAAAGAAGGATTAGAACTATTACAAAAACTACCCAAAGTTGATTTTGTACTCATTGGTGGTAGATACACGGAAGAGCAAAGAATCAGAATTAGGAAATTTGTAAAGGAAAATTTACCAAACACTTTTACCTCTGAACCTGGTATTGATTATCCGTATGGAGATGAAGGAGTTAAAAAAGATTTAATCAAAAAATTGAACCTTCAATTAACATACAATTCAAGTAAATATATTTTGCGTCAGGTGATTTCTCATCTGACGCTATTTTTTTTTAAACAAAATTAAGTCAACTTTCGAAACCAATAAAGAATTATTAAACATGCCTTTTGATTCAAACTTTTAATTAGCTTTGCGAAATACTATGATGATTAAAATCATAAGCTTATCAATCAACCAATAATTTCCTAAATCAAATCACATGAAATTAATTACAAAAATCAGTATTGTATTTTTTACATTACTAACACTTACAACCTTAAGTAGTTGTAAAAAATGTAAGAATGAAGCTCCAACAGCTAGAATTATAAATAATGGTACCTCTAAAGCAAGTGTTCAAATAAAAACATCAGGAGGCAATACTACAAACATAAATAATGTTGACCCTGGCACCGCTTCTTCGTATGCTTCCTATGCTGCTGGAGAGGTTACTTTCACAATTACAGTTTCAAAAATTGATTATGTAAAAACAGTACCAATGAGTAATTGTTATACTTACGAAATATCAATTGATGCAAACAATAACATAACATCAACTGCTACAGATAAAAATGACTAAGAAGTTGTAAATCAAAAAAAAATATTCAATTATAACTGATTTAAAACTATCATTTCACTACCAACAATTAACCAAGTAAATAATAATCCTAAATATTTACTTGGTTAATTTTATTATTTTTCAGCCAATTCTTTCAACTTTTGATTCATTAAATTGAATCCTTCTACAGTATTGGTATCAAGCATTTTTTTGAATAAAGGCACCAATATTCCTTTAAATTTTTCGCTTTAGATAAATGTAGTTGTACCATCCGGGTTTTGAATTAACTAAAGGAGTATAATATGAAGGATAAATAGCAATTATTGTTTCTTTATTTATGATATTTTACTGTATAATGATATATCCATTTCTCAAATCATTTGGAACCATCATTATTAGTTTAATCCTAATTGCAATTTCAAAAAATGCAATTAATAAATTCACCATTATTTAAAATATCTTCCAAATTTTTAAGTAATATTTACCGATATAAATAAAATACTAATCTCTCCCCAAACGAAGCCACAGGATAAAAACACTCCCTATAGCTTCAATAATGCATTTTATTAAATAGTTTATCAATATTTTTGTTAAGTAAAATAAAAACATTTATGAAAGTATATCAAAAAAATATTCTAAATTACACTTAAAACATTCCCAATATTTAAAAATTTTCAATAAAAATATAAAACAAATAACTTTATTATTATATTTTTTATTTTTTAAATAAATATAATTAACTTAAACTTTGAATTAAACTATACAAATGAAAAAAATATTTACAATAGTAGCTGCATTGTGGATAAGTGCATCATCTTGGGCACAAATCCCAACCAACGGATTAAAGTTTTATTACAATTTTGATGATAAAACATCTCCTTATAATGACACATCAAATAATAACTTCAAATTGCAGCAAGTTGCAATGCCTTTAAGTTTTGATGTTAGTTATGAAAACCAATCGAATGTAAATTCAAATAAAAATTTTCAAGGTGGTTATCTAATAGCACCAGGTGGAGGCTCGCATTTTTTGGTAGATGGCTCTGAATCATTAAACGGAACTACAGGCTTTTCAGTATCATTTTGGGCTAAAATACCAGCCGCAACATATGGTAATGTAATTTCAAAACATAAAAACTATTCTACTAATGGTTTCAATATAGGATTCGAAAACAGTTATGCAACCTTTTACACAAATGTTAGTGGTAATTATATTAAATCAAATACCATTACCACTCCAGATACTTGGACACATTTTATTGGCACATATGATGGTGTAAACATGAAACTATATAAAGATAGACAACTGGTAGGTATTCTTTATAATGTAACATATAACACTCCAAATACAATCCCTATTATGATTGGTAGAGATACTGAACTTAACTTCTTTAAAGGAAACCTTGATGATATCATGTTTTACGACAGAGCTCTTACTAGTGAGGAAATTATTTTATTATACACAGAACAAAAAAAAATTACCACAACAATTACAAAGAACCCCAACCTCTTATTTTGTTTCCTTAAGTGATAAAACCTTAACCCTTCCTTTACAATCGTCAAGTACAGGTTTAAAAATAACCTACACTATTGAAGACCCATCAATAGCTACAATAAGTGGCAATATAGTTACTTTACTAAAATCGGGTAATACAAATATAATTGCTTCGGACTCTGGAAACATTAACTATTATCCATTAAATGCAAAATTACCTCTCACAATTTATGAGTCTAATTATGAATATAATTGCAAGGTAAACCAGTATTTTAAATCAAATTCCACAATAAATGATTTTGTTATAGATAAAAGTGGAAACGTTTACTCTCGTTTACAAACATCAATTTTAAAATGGACTCCTCCAACAACGAATGCTACTTTTTTTGCAGGTTCTACAACTAATGGCCAAACTGATGGCACGGGTACTGCAGCAACATTTTCAAATATACTTGGCATGAGTATTGATCAAAATGACAACATTTATGTACTTGATGTGTATAAACTAAGAAAAATAACTCCTTCTGGAGTTGTTACAACTATTGTAGATTACACATCTTTGGTAAATAAATTAAACCCTCCAACTAAATTAGTGCAAGATTCAAAAGGTAATACTTTTATAATAAATGAATTTAAAATAAATAAAATTAGCAGTACTGGTATAATTACAGTTTTTGCAGGTAGCACCTATGGAGATGTTGATGGTAATGGTAGTAACGCAATGTTTAACTACCCCACTTCAATAACAATAGACCAAAACGATAATTTATACGTATCGGAAGCAACAAAAATTAAAAAAATCACCCCAAATGGAGATGTTACCACTGTAGCAGGAATTTTCCCTCCAGAACCTAACAGTTATTCGGATGGCAATTTAATGTTATCTACATTTAACAGTATTGACAGATTGTCATACGACCAAACTAACAATCTATTATTTGTATCTTCAAACAATACCTATTTAAAATATTTAATTAGAAGAATAGATTTTACAAATAACAATGTTTCTACCTATATAGGAGGAGGAAAAAATACATCAATATTCCCAACAAGTGGTAGAGAATTTTTAATTAACGGCATTGGCAACCTGATTAACATTAATGGTCAATTATATTTTAGTAATGGAAGTTTAAGTATTTTATCAACTAATCCATCAAAAAAAACACAAAGCATATTAGATACCAAAAATATAGTTATTGATTTTAATTCTTCAGAAATACTATTGCCAGGAGTAGCAAGTTCGGGATTACCGTTAACTTATACTTCTTCAAATGGCAATATTTTAAATATAACAGGCAATAAAGCAACTGTTAAAACAGCTGGTTATACTACAATTACTGTTTCACAAGCTGGCGATGTTACTTATGAAGCAGCAACAAATGTAACGTTTGGTATCACTGTTAATCCACCTATTATTAAATCGTCAGGTTCTGGTAATTTATGCAAAAATGATAGTGTTATTTTATATGCACCTAAAGGTTTTGCTAATTATTTATGGTACCCAAGTGGAGCTAAAACAGATAGTATTTTAGTTAAAACTCAAGGAAACTACTATGTTTTAATAAATAACTCAAAAAGTAATACTATTTCAATTACTCAAAATTCAAATCCAAATATCACTTTCAATAAACTACCATCTGTAATTTACACTAATTCAACACCAATTACACTTACAGGAAGTCCAACTGGTGGTAGTTTTTCAGGTGTAGGAGTTTCAGGTAACACCTTTAGCCCATTTGTGGGTAAATTAGGAAAAAGATTAATTACATATACTTATACAGGTGCTTCATGTGCTTCAACAAACATGGTAACACAAGAGGTAAATGTAATAGATACATTGGGTGGTATTTGTGCTACTTATGACACATTGTATATAAAATCTAAAATTACTGTTGGGGTTAATAGTTACGATAACACATTTAAAATATACCCAAACCCTGTATCTGACATACTTATGCTTGAAAACTCACAATATTTAGTGATGAGTGGTTATAAAATGCAATTAGTAAATACACTTGGTCAAGTAGTATATAATGCAAATATCACCCAAAGTATACAATCGTTTAATTTAAGTGGTTTAGTAAAAAATGCAGTTTATTTTGTAAAATTAATAGATGATAAAGGAACTGTGTTAGAAACTAAGAAAATAGTTTTAGAGTAGATTGTTATAGAAAACTTAATATTTTAATAAACTTAATTGCCAAGCAAAATGAAAAAAGTAATTTTGATGTTATTATCTTCATTAATTATACTTTCATGTAAGAAAAAATCTGAGGATATCCCTCCTGCAAGCCAGACAAAAACTGAAATTACAGTAACAGAGTCGGAAGTGAAAACTATTGTATTTTCAAAAGATAAATTAATAAGTGAATCTTACACAGGTTCACTAGATGGGCAGGTTGTTGAATTTGTAAAGATTAATGATTCTACTTTGGCATTTTATACTCCTAATAAAACTGCAGGAACTTATGCCTTAGAAGTACCAAAATTGAATTATAAAACTAATTTGGTTTTACAAACTTTAATTTTGACAGAAACACCAACTCAAATTCTTGATAAATTGAATACCAAGCTTGATGAACAGTTGGCATTGGCTGATACTAATATGAAAACTACTGCAGATTCATCTTTGCTGGCTTTTCGTAATCAGCTAAGTAAAGCAAGCGAGAGTGAAAAATTAGCATTGGCTAAATATTATACTGCAAACAAAGTTGTATTTGATGCTATGTTGAATGGTGGTCAAGGTACAAACAATAGAACTGCTGGTTTTGACTTTAGTTCAACTAATGCGAAATTTAAATTGTCTGTTTTTGCATTTGGAGCAGGAGTTGCTGTTTTATGGTTGAGTCCAGATCCTATTGAAAGAGCACTTGGGACAGCAGTAGCATATGTTGGATGGACTAAGGCACGTAAGTATGGATTGGAAGTTACAAATGAAAGGTTGAAGTTACTTAATACCATTTTTGATGGTATTGCTAGTGGATTACGTACACAGGCTGCTGGCAATGAATTTGAGTTAGGAAATGCAAAAACTGTTACATATTCGCTTAACAAAAGTCCATTACAGGAAAGTGATAATACTAGCAGTAAAGCTTTAGTAAAAGAGTTTTTTAGCTTAAATAATGATTTTAATACTTCAATAGAGAAAGTAAACAAAGTAGTACGTTTCCTAAACGATAATCTACCATTTTACTCTTCATCTTACCTTTCTTTGCTTACAACTTCTAATTTACCACCAGTAGCAGTTGATTTAAATTCAGAAACATTTAGTAAAATGGTTTTTGAGGTAGAAGATAATCGATTTGTTATAAGTGCTAGTTTAGTAAAAGATGGTGAATTGGCTTTTACATTTAATGCAAAAGCAGGTACTCAAGTACCGACTTCTGTTGCGACTAAGCTTAAAGTGCGATATACTGATGATGCAAATGATTTTTTACAAAAACATGATATAGTAATAAATAAAGTAGCTATTTTAAATGTTGACCAAACCTCTATCACCCAAACAAAAGATGGTGGAATTGTTTCCGTTAATGTAACAAGTAATGGTGCTTGGAATGTTACTTGTGACCAAACTTGGCCAGTAATAACCCCTTTATCAGGCAATGGCAATGATAAATTTTCTATAGTAGTGCCAGAATATACAGGCACTGCTAAACGCACCGCTACTATTACTATTAGCATGGATACTTTGGTTCGAAAAATTACTCTAACACAAGAAGGTGCCCAAGCCGCCACCATTACCGACATAGACGGTAACGAATACAAAGTAGTAACCATAGGCACCCAAACATGGATGGCAAAAAACCTACGAACTACCAAGTATAACGATGGCACAGCTTTTTCTTTAGTAACTGATAATAAAACATGGTGGACATTAACTACTCCTGCATTTTGTTATTACAATAACGATACATCGAATGCAGCCCTTTATGGCGCATTATATAATTGGTACGTAGTAAACACTGACAAACTCTGCCCAACAGGTTGGCATGTTCCTACAGATAATGATTGGACTATCCTCAATAATTATATTGGAGCAAATGTTGGTACTAAACTAAAGAGCAAAATAGGTTGGAGCGATTATGATGGTATTACTGGCAATGGTACAGATGAATTTGGATTTACTGCTCTACCTGCTAACTTTCGTCGAGGATATGTTAATTCTGATGTGTTAAATGGCACATTTTCGGACGACGCAATAGGTATTTACACATCTTGGTGGAGTAGTAGTTCTAGTACTCAAGGATGGTATTTACATAGCGGCAGTAACGAACTCAATAAAAGCTACTCTGATGTTGGAGGTCATGGCAAACCAGTACGTTGCTTAAAAGATTAATATTTAATATAAGTAAAAACAGCATTTACTATGTTCCCCTACTTAACCAACAAGGTGTAATAGTAGAAACAAAGAAAATTATAGTAGAGTAGATTTTAAAACCAATAATAAATGAAAAAAATATTTACAATCCTCTTATTTGCCCTTTGTAGCACATGGGCTATAGGGCAAAATGATTTAAACTTAAAAATGGAATTGTATGCAGGTAAAGGAGTTGGTGGCATAGATGGTCCTGTAAACCTAGATCTTAATACGCCATGCATAGGTGGTCAATGTGTTGAAGGTAATGACGGCAATATTTATTGTACTAGTTCTAATGGGAAAATATTAAAAATTGATCAAGAAAATAATGTAACTACCTTTTCACAATGTATTTATCCAGTTATTAAGAATATTGCTTCAGATTCTTATGGTAATTTTTATGTAACAGTTCCTGATTACAACCGTATTTTGAAAATTAATTCTAAGGGAGAAATAAGTAATTTTGCAGGAAACGGCAACTATGGTGATAAAGATGGAAATGCTAATGTTGCAGAATTTAAATATCCACTTGGTATTGTAGTGGATAAATTAGGGAATGTTTATGTTGCTGATAATGGCAATAATAAGATTAAAAAAATAACATCTCAAGGATTAGTTTCAACATATGCAGGAACTGGAATTGCAGGAAATATTAATAGTATAAGTTTAAGTTCTGAATTTTATTATCCTCGTCAAATTACAATAAATGAAACTGGAGATTTATTCATTACTGAATATGACAAGACAAATAATAACACAAATATTAGAAAAATAGGCACTAATGGTATTGTAACAACCCTTGCTAATATTAATATTGACATTTATAGGTCTACAATTTTATATAGCAAAGGTGAGCTTTTTACTACAATTTCTGCAAATTTCAATCACTCGATTGTTAAAGTAAATCTTGATGGCACTTTAACATCAATTGCTGGACATAGTTGTAAGATTGCATCTAAAATTGATGATAAGCTAGCAAATTCAACTTTTGATATTCCTCAATTATTTATATTCAATAACACCATACATGTTTCAGATCAAGGAGTAGTAAGAAAAATTGACATTATAAATAATAAAGTTACTACTATAGTTGGCTCAACAAATGGCACAAATGAAGGTACTGATTTAAAAGGTACTGCTGCAAGTTTTGGCTATATTGGAAGAATTTTTGTAGATAAAAATGGAGATGTGTATATTTTAGATCAAGGAAATCTAAAAATAAGAAAAATTACAACAGGAGGTAACGTAATTACTATTTCAGGTTCTAGTCAATGTGGATTTAAAGATGGAATTGCTTCAGAAGCTCAATTCAGCAGTTTAGATGGTTTTGTTATGGATAGTAAAGGGAATATCTTTGTGGCTGATAGAAATAATTTACGAATAAGAAAAGTTACAACAGATGGAACCGTTACTACATTTGCTGGTAATGGAAGAAATTCAACATCAACTATTTTAAACGGCACAGGAACTGCTGCTAGGTTTGATTGTCCTACAGATATTGCTATAGATCAATTTGATAATTTATATGTATCTGAATGCGATGGGAAAATAAGAAAAATTACGCCAATGGGACAAGTTTCTACATATTATTATAAACTGGGTGAAGCATATTTTTCTATAGAATGTGACACACTCGGCAATGTTTATGCAGGAATTTCGAATGGCATAATTACAAAATTCAAAAACGGTAATGTTGTAGATGGTGGCAATATTTCTTTAATAAAAAGTAAAGATTTTAGAATTAAACCTAATGGGGATGCTATATTATATAATTATGACTCGTCTCCTAAAGATAAATTCTACACTTATATTAGTGCAGATAATCAAATTTCTAAATATCATGTTGAAACAAGCAATAATAGATATTTAGCTTATACAGGCTATCAATTCGTTGACATTTATGATGGCGAACTATATTTACCTGCAGGTAATGAATTAATTAAAATTACAAACAAGACTACATCCACCTGTTCCACAACTGTTGCTACACAACCTTCTGTTACTGCCACTAAAACAGCTATAACTGCTGGTGAGTCAATTACGCTCTCGGTGGCTACTGGTACGTTAAACTGTGCAACAGCTTGGAAGTGGTACTCAGGTTCTTGTGGAGGTACTTTAGTGGGTACAGGTTCTTCAATTACTGTTTCTCCAAGTTTTAATACTACATATTATGTTCGTGGTGAAGGTAGTAGCGTGGCATCTGGTACTTGTGGTTCTTTGGCTATTTCAGTTAATCAGGCTCCTTATGGTTTTAAAGTAACTAAAAATGGTATGGCCGCTGATGGCACATCTCTAGCCAACTATTCATTGGCTATGTTTTCAGATCCGTATATTCCTAATGGTAGTACAGCCACAATAAGTAAACCTATTGTAGATAATGGTGCTATAAAAGTAAGTCTGTCAAATGTAAAATTATACAATACAAGTGCTTTAAAGATAATTGGATTAACTCCACTGACTTTAAATATGGATTTATCTAACACTGTAAATCAAAAAGTTGCTATTAAAGTAAAAGCTTCGGTACCTGTTAGTTTTCTTATTGATTTTGATGATTCATTGTTTGCTAGTTATTTTAATTATGGTCCTAATAGACCAACTGTTAATATCGTAACAGCAGGAGAATTTAAATGGTATGTATTTGATTTAGCGGGTAAATTCCCTAGAATCCCTAAGGCAGTTTCTCAAGTTTCTATTCAATATGTTTCATCAACACCATTTACAGGTGATATCTGGATTGACGAAATGTTAGTAGGAGAATTTGTGCCTACAATTACCCAAACAAGTAGTTTAAGTAATTTTGTGACAAATGTAAATACTCCTTCAAAAGCTCAGAGTATAAATATTTCGGGTACTTCATTAATTGATTTAATAAACGTAAACGCACCCTCAGGTTACGAAATTACAACAGATACTTTAGGAGTTTGGTCATCTCAATTACAAGTAAGCGGAACCAATGCTAAATTATTTGTTCGTGCCAAAGCACAATCTGCATCAAACTCAATTACAGGTAATTTAACATTAACAAGTACTGCTGCTGTAAATGTAACTATACCTTTAAATGGCAGTGTTATCAATGGAATTAATGATAAACTGTGGTCAAATCAAATCAAATTAATTCCTAATCCAGTAATTGATTATTTAGAAATAAGTTCAGAACAAAAATCAATTAGTAAGTATACAATTTATTCGTCCTTAGGTGAAATTGTTTTATCAAATTCAAATTGGACTGAAACTGAAAAAATCGATGTTCGACATTTGCCTAGCGGCATATATATAATTAAAGTTTCTGATTATGAGAATGCTAAAATCATAAAATTTGTTAAACATTAATTTAAAAAAGAGCCGAAAATTCGGCTCTTTTTTTATGACAACTTTGTAAGTTTTTGAACACTGAAATATTAAATTTTATTATTTTTCAGCCAATTCTTTCAACTTTTGATTCATTAAATTGAAGCCTTCTACTGTATTGATATCAAGCATTTTTTTGAATAAAGGCACCAATATTCCTTTAAATTTTTCGCTTTGGATAAATGTAGTTGTACCATCCGGGTTTTGAATCAACTCAAATGAATGTTCGCCATCAAACAAACCTGTAAACATTAAATGCCCTAACCAAGTAAACTTTTTATTTACATCATAAGTCAGCACTTTAGGTGTAAATGTCATACCTGAAGCATTAGGTGGCACAATATGAGCTTTAATTTTATTGCCAACCTTGGCTTCACCCGAAATTGATTTGATAAAAGGATTCCAAGTTGGGTAAGCTTCAAAGTTTGTCAATATTGCCCAAACTTTTTCAGCTGGTGCATTTATTACAATTTGGGTTTTAATTTCCTTTGCCATAAGAGTTGAGTTTAGTGCTACAAACGATAAAACAAGAATTAACTTTTTCATTACTTTCTGTTATTTTAGTAATGCAAAATTGCAAGCAATAAAATTCAGTTCTCTTGACAAATATCAAGAATTTATGAATGCAACATTTTTTTTCGAACCCTACTAAATGTTTCAGGAGTCATGCCCAACATAGAAGCAATATACTGCAAAGGCACTTGATTAAACAGTTCTTTATTGTGTTCAAAAAAATGTTGGTAACGTTCTTCTGCCGACATAGATAAATGTGTAAAAATTCTATCTTCTAATGTGATGAAACATTTAGCCAAGAAAAGTTTTTCTAATTCATGCCATTTAGGTACAACCTCCCCTATTTTATTATAATTATCTCTTGAAATAGTATAAAGTGTAGCATCGGTTAAAGCTTGAATTGTCCACCTTGCGGGCGTACTAAAAACCAAACTCGCTAAATCAACTACAAAATAACCTTTCGTTGAAATC
The DNA here is from genome assembly GCA_041191405.1 of Bacteroidota bacterium. Lineage (GTDB taxonomy): Bacteria > Bacteroidota > Bacteroidia > Cytophagales > UBA9547 > JBEEOW01. The sequence goes on along the minus strand of JBEEOW010000008.1, from coordinate 59,355 downwards.
CATTGTGTAACTTCCTTGTCATCAATAGTTACAAAAATCCTCATTAAACCAGTTTGTACAAAACTTAATTTATTACAAACACTTCCCGATTGTAAAAAATATTCTCCTTTTTTGATATGCGTTTCAGTGAACATTGCTTCAATTAATGCAATTTCGTTTTCATTCACTCCAAAATATGATTGTATATATACTGCTAAATCTGACATGATATTTTAATAAAAAAGGTTTGAGAAATATTATTCCCCAAACCCTTTCAATAACTTAATTTCGTTTCTATAAAGTAATAGTTTTTTGTCGTTTTCGAGTTGTTTCAACAAACGAGATATAACAACTCTACTTGTACCCATTTCCTCTGCTATTTGACTGTGCGACAACTGAATAGATGTTTTTCCTGTGATTTTAGTTTTATCAATCAAATAAGTAATCAAACGTTCATCTAATTTATGAAATGCAATTGATTCAATTGATTTTAATAACTCATTAAATCTCTGTGTAAAGCTATTAAAAATATAGCTTTTCCAAGATGGATACTTACTCAACCACTCATCAAGCTTTTCGTGAGGAATAGGTATTAATGAAACATTATCTTCAGCTATTGCACGAATTTCGCTTTTTTTGGCTTCCATACAACAGGCATAAGCCATGGCACAACTTTCGTTGTTACTTAGGTAATAAAGTAGTATTTCTCTATTATCCTCATCGTTTTTCATTACCTTAATAGTACCACTAATTATCAACGGCATAAACTTTACATTCATGCCATAATCCATGATGGTTTCGCCTTCTTTAAACTCACGAATATTACCTAATGCCAAAATTTCATCTACCAAACCTCGCTCAAAAATTAGCAATAAACTATTTCTTAAATTTTCCATAAGCTAAAGATAGAATAAAATATTTTGGTTTTAAAGAATTCAGAATGAATCCTCAATGTTTTCTTAACATTTTTAAAAAATTATATATTCAAAGCACATTAGTTACATAGCTTTAATTTATTAAAATCAAACCTATGTACCTATTGTGATTAAATAATTATTAAGAAAACTTAGTTTTATTTTCTTTGCAAATCAATTAATTCCTAATATTTTAATGGGGCAATTTATCTCTAAAATATCCATAAACCCAAGTACCAGCAATTGCACTTAATAAAGATATAGCAATTACACTTGCTCCTGTTCCTATTTGTGCAAATAATGGTCCCGGACAAGCACCAGTAATTGCCCAACCTAAACCAAAAATCACTCCACCATAAATTTGTCCTTTATTGAAGGTTTTAGGATGAAACTCTACTTCTTCACCATAAATAGTTTTGATATTGAATTTCTTAATAAGGAAAATACTCAATGCTCCAACTCCAACAGCCGAACCAATTACTCCATACATGTGAAATGACTGCATTTTAAACATTTCCTGAATTCTGTACCAAGAAATAATTTCAGCTTTAGCAAACAATATACCTAAAGCTATACCAGCTGCTAAATATTTAAAATTATACCACCAAGGATGAGAAAGGTGCGATTCATTAATGCATACAGTATCTAAAGCTCTATCTTGATACTCTTGAGACTCAAGGTTTATATCTTTAATTTTAGTCATATCTCATTGAAATTTATAGTGATAAAATAAAAGGCAATATTACATTTGCCATTAAAAAGCCTCCTGCCATAAAGCTACAAGTAGCAATTAATGAAGGTAATTGAAAGTTTGACAAGCCTGAAATTGCATGCCCTGAGGTACAGCCACCGGCATAACGTGTTCCAAAACCAACCATAAAACCACCTGCGACTATCATTATAAATCCACGAAGCGTAAATAATGATTCCCAATTAAATAATTGAGATGGCACCAAACCTTCAATTTGGGTAACGCCATATTGTTTTAAATCGTCTACTAATGAAGCATTAACAACTATTACTTCTGGATTAGATAAAAACTGAACACTAACCCAGCCCCCAATCAATATCCCTGTTACAAAAAACAAATTCCAAGCTTCTTTTTTCCAATCGTATTTAAAAAACGAAACATTTGCAGGTACTACCGCAGCACAAATATGACGTAATGAAGAACTTATACCAAAGGTTTTGTTCCCAATTAATAATAAAAAAGGAACAATCATTCCTATTAAAGGACCAGCTACATACCAAGGCCAAGGTTTACTTATTAATTCTATCATAATTATTTCGCAAATTTTATAACATCCAACCAGCTTCCGCCATTCGAAACATTTTCAATACCACTAGATTTTAGTATTGATTTTGCCCTCATAGCTCTGCCACCACTTTTGCAACAAACTATTATGTGATTATGTTTCTTTAATTGAGGTATAAAATTATGAATAGTATCTAAAGGTATATTAATCGACGATTTTATATGCCCTTGTGCAAATTCTGCCTTGGTACGCACATCAACAATTACAGCACCGTTATTTATTAATGCTTCAAAATCTTCCGATTTTATTCCTAATACTTTTTTTATGAGAGTTAACATAATTGCTTAATTTATGATGCAAAACTACAGTTTGAATTAGCTAAAAATGGTATCAAAAGTTACACAAAAACGTATTTTATGATTTTTGTCAGATAAAAAAAAAGGAGTCAAAATTAAAATTTTGACTCCCTATATTATATAAGATAATAAAACTACAACTAATTCTTACTCAATGGAATATTAAATCCAAAATCAGCTATATACTGCACTGACCAAAAGCTATGTATTGCCTTACCTTTATCATGAATAATTGCATTGGTATAATCAGCATAACAACCTTTTACAGCTGCTTCCAGGAAAAAATACCTAAACAAATCAACTTTTACACCTCCAAATAACCCTGTTACCCATCCTGATAATTGAAATGGTCCATCGTTATGTTTTCCCATAATATGCGAATCTGTTTTTGGCACTAATCCTCCCAATGCAAATTTCCCTATAGCCGACACTTTTACATAACCATTTTTGGTTTCATATAGTTTTTGCCTTTTTACTAAACTAGCCATTAAATAATTATTACCATTTGTATGTTCAAAATGGACAAAATTAGTATCAACCATCATGTCAGCATCATAAATTGTATTATTAATATTGCCAGTAACATGAAGTATTTGATTATCAGTAACTACATATTTCAAATGATCCCAACTTAATTCTATTCCTAAATCTTTTTTATCATTAAACATGTATCCAATATTAAATACATATTGAGGTACACTTATTGGGCGATGAAGTAAATCTTCAAAATCTGGTTGTTCGTGTGCAACTGCATTATGGAGTGTAAAATCATAATTATTTCCATTATTATGATTTACAAAACGAATATCACTGTTAGAATACCCATTTCTTTGATAGCCCCAAGTAATATAAAAATTACCATGCATTTTTTTCTTTGGAGTTTCAGTGTTAGTTGCTTGATTGTCTTGCGCAATCGACAAACTTGATAATGTAGTTAATACAACAAAAATTAAGATTTTAATTTTATTCATTCTAAGGATTGGTAATTCGATTTGCAATTTACAAATTCTTTTTAAATTATGCTTTTGCAATTTGAATTTGGTTATTACGTAATGCAATCAATAATTTTTCATTTAGTATTGGTAATAAAGCACTTGCATCTCCAGCATTGGTATGTGCAGTAAAGTTTACTTCTATGTGGTTAGGATTTATTTTAGCAATTTTTACTGCTGGTGATGGCTCTTGAATTACTTTTGCTTCTGATTTCAATACTTCCAAACCTATAATTTTTAGTTTTTCAATATCAGTATCTAATTCTAAAGGTATAGTAGAAGTAACAACCAAAGTGCCTTCTTTTGAGGAGTTTACAACTGTGCCATTGGCTAAAGCACCATTTGGCAAAATCACAGTTTTGTTATCTGAGGTTAAAAGTATTGTATTAAAAATCTGAATTTCTTTAACTTTTCCACTTTTGCCCATCCCTTCAATGGAATCGCCCACCTTATATGGTTTAAAAACCAAAATTAGTACTCCACCCGCAAAATTTGATAAACTGCCTTGTAAAGCTAAACCCACTGCCAAACCAGCTGCTCCTAATATTGCTACAAAAGAGGTTGTTTGGATTCCAATCATTCCAGCAACGGAAACCAACAACAAAACCTTAAATAGAATTGTAATTAAGGAAATTAAAAAACTTCGTAAGGAAACATCAATATCTTTTTTCTGAAAAGATTTATTGATACTATTACTCATTTTTTCAATTACCCACAATCCACCTAGCAATACCAATAATGCTAAGCCAAATTTAGGTAAATACTCTAACGCAAGTTTTATGATGTGTTGCGTGTAAATCTCAAGTTGGGTTAAAGATGTAGGCATGTGCTGGGAGTAAAGAGTTTAGAGTAAAGAGTTTAGAGTAAAGAGTTTAGGGTTTAGAGTTATGTTTTAAAGTCATAATTAAAATAAAATTTAAAACTCTTAACCCTAAACTCTCAACTAACTATGCTTCAATAATATTAATTGCTTCAATTTTAGTACCTTGACGAATAGCATCAACAACATCAACATTTTCAACAACTTTACCAAACACGGTATGATTACGATCTAAGTGTTGCGTATTTTGACGATTGTGACAAATAAAGAACTGAGAACCACCAGTGTTTCTACCTGCATGTGCCATAGAAAGTACACCTCTATCGTGATATTGGTTATCACCAGTTAATTCACATTTAATTGTATAACCTGGACCTCCGTTACCAATTCCGTTAGGGCAACCAGCTTGTACCATAAAGTTAGGGATTACTCTGTGGAAAATTAAACCGTTATAAAAGCCTTTTTCTGCTAAAGAAATAAAATTCGCAACAGCAATTGGAGCGTCTTTCTCAAAGAACTCAACAATCATAGTACCTTTGTCGGTGATAATTTCTGCTTTTTTCATAATTCAATTTTAAATTTGTTACAAATAAAAACATAAAATAAAACAATTTTTAGTGGAATTAGCTTTTATATTTGTAATCAAATAATAAATCTTAAAATTATGCGTATTCTATCTCGATTTGTGAAGTTTTTCTGGATTTTATCAGTAATATTATACTTCGTGGCTCTTTTCTCTGCTTATTTTTACTGGCCTCAAGTTGTTGATGTAAAATTGAAGAAAGCTTTCGGATACAATGATATTTATGTACATCGTGAAACATTGTTTTATTATTTCATTGCTGCATTAATTGTTTTTAATGGAGTGATGTTTACCATTGCAAAAACATTTGGCAAATTCCCTAAAGCAATACTACCTGTAAGCAACAAAGATTTTTGGTTGGCTGATGAAGAAAAAGTAAGTGTAGCTCGCCAAGTATTAAAAAATTGGATGTTAACATTTAATGCTTCATTAAATACTTTAGGAGCAATGTTTTTGGGAGCATTGTTTGTAATTAATTATCAAGGCGAATACAATGGTTCTGGAGATTATATGTGGTTATTACCATTTTCAATTACAATAATCACAATTTGTATATTATATCCATTTGTAAGATTTAGTATAAAATCACATTTATCAACTGCTTATAGAGGGTAGTTTTTGGGGTATTAGGTTCTAAGTATTAGGTATTAAGCAATTTTAATTACTTTTACTATGTTATCAATCTTAATACTTTGTACTTAATACTTTGTACTTCATGCAAATCAACAAACATTTTCAAAGTGAAATCGCAAATTACACGCAATTATTAGCTGAATTTCGAATTAAATATTTTAGAGAATTTCCATATTTGTACGAGGGTTCTTTTGCTTACGAACAAGATTATCTAGCAGGTTATGTAACAGGAAAAGATGCAATGCTACTAACCGTTTCAGATAATAACGAAATTGTTGCCATAGCTACTAGTATCGCAATTTTAGGAGAAGCCGACATCATAGCGCATGCAAATGAGCATTTAAAAGATAAAGTTGATTTAGAAAAATGCGCTTATTTAGGAGAAGTAATTATCGCTGAATCTCACAGAGGTAAAGGTTTATCTCGTAAAATATTTTCTACTCAAGAAGAATATTATAAAAGTTTAGGTTACACTTCGGTTTGTTTTTTAACTGTAATTAGAGAAGGAAATCATCCACTAAAACCTGCAAATTATTTAGATCCAGCTGTTTATTGGACTGCAAATGGATATACAAAAACCAACATTATTTCTACTTTTGATTGGCCAACTATTCAAGCTGATGGTTCTGTAATTGAACAACAAAATGAAATGGTTTATTGGTTGAAGAAAATTTAATGTTTTCCCCGTTGATTTTCGCTGATTTTTTACGCTGACTTACGCAGATTTTTATTTGAAATAAAAAATCTGCGTTAATCTGCGGTTTTAAATCTGCGTTAATCTGCGGGAAGTTTTTTTTATCTGCGTTTCAAATCTGCGAAAATCTGCGGGGAGTTTTAATTTGTTCTACAAATAATTTCCTTTTTAAACATCAAAAAATATTTCGTTTCGTTAAATATGCAACTCAAATATTGATTTATGAAAAGATATTTTATTTTCCTACTACTATTCCCTTTTTACACATTTGCCCAACAAGCAGAAACCCATTTAGAAGCTGGAAAAGCATTTATGCTTCAAAATGACTACAAAAATGCCATAACTGAATTTAACCATGCACTTTTAAAGAAAGGATATCTTGCAGAAGCCTATTTTTACAGAGCTATTGCAACCCAAAAACTAGCACAAGATGCAGGGATTGATGATTCAGAAATTTGTAAAGATTTGTACAATGCTAATTTTTTAGGCTATCCACTTGCAGATTCATTACTTGAAAAAGAATGTTTCGATATTTGGTATGATTTACCAACCGCTCACGATATTCCACAAAATGTATATTGTGCAAACTTTAGTAAATCAAAATTAAAAACATTACCCTTATTTACTGATAGCCTCCCCTACTTAATTCGATTAAATATTTCGCATAATCATTTCACCAAAATTGATATTGATTTCAGAAAACAAACATCATTAATTGAATTAGATGCAAGTAATAACCAAATCATTGAACTCACTAGCTACATTGGAGATTTGAAAAAACTCAAAACCCTTAATTTAAGTAACAATAAAATTGTAAATATTGCAGAGCAAATCAATCAACTAAGCAAACTCAAAAACCTTTATCTACATAATAATCAATTAACTAAATTACCATTAGCAATTACCCAAATTACAAGTTTGGAAATATTGGACATTTCATTTAACCCAATTGCTGAAATCCCAAGTGAAATTTCAAAACTTAAAAATCTAAAAAAACTGATTATCAACGGAACGTTAATTGAACATAAAAAACGTATTTCGGAACTTATTCCTTGGTGTGAAGTTGTGGTGAAGGGGAATTAGAATAATTTAAATATCATTACATTTCAACGTAGTTCTTCCTTGCACAACATCCCCCGTTGCTGTGTCTTTTTTACCAAAAATAAAAAAATAAACTTTACTTATGCATCAAATTAGCAACCGTAAAGTTTATTTTTTCGAGTAATACAATCTGTTTATAAAATCTTACACAAAATGCTGATGATCTTTTCGTGATTTAACCTCAGCAACAAAATCTTTTACTTTTTGCTCTTCGTCTTTTTTACAAATCATCAATACACCATCAAACTCTGCTACAATTACATCTTCTAAACCTTGAATAACTACAAGTTTATTTTTAGGTGTTTTTACAATACAACCAGATGAATCATAACTAATTATATTTCCATCAAGTACATTATTATCATTATTTTTTTCTGAAACATCATATAATGATTTCCATGTGCCTAAGTCAGACCAACCAAACTCGCACAACATAACGTGTACATTGTTTGCTTTTTCCATAATACCGTAGTCAATAGAAATATTGGTGCACTGCGAATATGCAGTATTAATATAGTCTTTTTCTTCGTCAGTAAAATATTTACTTTTACCTTTTTCAAAAATTTGAGCTAATTCAGGCAAATGCGTTTTGAATTGTTTCAAAATTGAAGCTACATTCCACACAAAAATACCTGCATTCCACACAAAATCACCACTTTCTAAAAACACTTTCGCTATTTCTAGTTTTGGTTTTTCTGTAAATGTTTTTACTTTAAAAATTCCATTATCACCCGGCTCAAGGTACTGAATATAACCATAGCCAGTATCAGGGCGAGATGGAGTAATACCCAAAGTAATCAATCTATCACTTTCGGCAGTAGCGTTTAAAGCAAATTCAATTTTTTCTTTAAACACGTCCTCTTTCATAATTATGTGGTCAGCAGGAGAAACTACAATATTTGCTTTTGGATTTCTTGATGCAATTTTATAACAAGCATAAGCAACACAAGGAGCTGTATTTCTTCCAACTGGCTCTAACAAAATCTGATTATCAGTTAATTCTGGAATTTGCTCTTGAACTAAATCTTTATAATCTTTATTTGTAACAACAAAAACATTTTCTATTGGGCAAATAGTATCAAACCTTGCAATAGTTTGTTGTAATAACGACTTCCCTGTACCCAATACATCATGAAATTGTTTAGGATATTTTGTTCTACTAAAAGGCCAAAAACGACTACCAATGCCGCCTGCCATAATCACAACGTAATTGTTTGGATTCATAAATTTATATAGCTATTGAAGGTTTAGGTTATAATTAAACTATACCTTCTTTTATTAAATCGTGTAAATGAATAAAACCGTAAAGTTTTGTTTCTTTTAAAACTACCAACTGCGTAATATTATTGTCTTGCATACGTTTTAATGCTTCAACAGCATATTCGTCAAAATCAATATTTTTAGGATTTTTAGTCATAATATCCTGAGCTTTAACATTATTCAGATTGTCAAAATTATTTAACATTCTTCTTAAGTCGCCATCAGTAATTATTCCTAATAATTCATTATTTGCATCAACCACAGCTGTAGCCCCTAACCTCTTAGAGGATATTTCAAATATAACTTCTTTTAAATTATTTTCAGCTTTTACTTGTGGAATTTCGTGTTTTGCACAAACATCTTCTACCTTTAAATATAGTTTTTTCCCAAGTGCTCCACCAGGGTGATATTGTGCAAAATCTTGTGCTGTAAAATTTCGTGCTTCAATTAAGGCAACGGCAAGTGCATCGCCTAAAGCCATTGAAACTGTAGTACTTGTTGTTGGCGCTAAATCATTGGGGCAAGCCTCTTTATCAACAGTAGCATTAAGAACAAAATCACTTTCTTTAGCCAAATATGAATCTACATTTCCAACCAAAGCTATTAAAGTACATTTAGTTCTTTTAATAAGAGGTACTAAAACTTTAATTTCAGGAGTATTTCCACTTTTAGATAAACAGATAACAATATCGTTTTCTTGTATCATACCTAAGTCGCCATGAATGGCATCTGCGGCATGCATAAATAATGAAGGTGTTCCGGTAGAATTAAAAGTTGCTACCATTTTTTGTGCAATAATGGCACTTTTTCCAATACCTGTTACTACAACTCTTCCTTTTGAAGCAAGAATGGCCTCTACGGAAGATGAGAAATTAAAGTTTACCTCTTCGGCAGTTTTTTTCAACGCTTCAGCCTCTTCAAGGAGAACACGTGTTGCAATAGTTTCCAAATTTTTTCTTAAATTCAAATTAATATTCATAAACAGGTATAGGTAACCAAAAAAATTTGGTTATATTTATGGTACGGTTTGCAAATATACAAACAAATAGAGTTAAATCTAATCACTCACACATACGTTACGACTAAATGTTAGTTAAAGAAGAAGTTGATGTAAAAGCTGTCCTTAAGGAATCATTTGGCTATGATTCATTTAGAGGGATTCAGGAGGATATCATCCAAAGTATTTTATCAGGAAAAGACACTTTTGTGATTATGCCTACTGGAGCCGGCAAATCTTTGTGTTATCAACTACCAGCATTGGTTCTAGATGGAACAGCAATAGTTATATCTCCATTAATTGCATTAATGAAAAACCAAGTTGACCAACTTATTGCACTTGGTGTTAATGCTCAATTCCTTAATTCAACTCTGAACAAAACAGAGATGAATAAAGTAAAAAAAGAAGTACTTAATGGAAATGTAAAACTACTTTATGTAGCTCCCGAAACTTTAACTAAGGAAGAAAACTTAGAATTTTTAAAAGAAGCTAACATTTCATTTGTTGCAATTGATGAAGCGCATTGTATTTCGGAATGGGGACACGATTTCAGACCTGAATACCGTAGAATAAAAAGCATAATCAAAGAATTGGGAGAATACCCAATAATTGCACTTACTGCCACTGCTACCCCTAAAGTTCAGCAAGACATTGTAAAAAACTTACAAATGGAGGAGGCTGCACTTTTCAAAACCTCTTTCAATAGAAAAAATTTATACTATCAAGTAATTCCTAAAAACGACCCTAACAAACAAGTTATTCGTTTTATAAAAGAACACAAAGGAAGTGCTGGTATAATATATTGCTTAAGTAGAAAAAAAGTAGAAGAATTAGCTGAATTATTGGTTGTAAATGGTATAAAAGCCATCCCCTATCACGCAGGTTTAGATGCTGCAGTGAGAATGAAAAACCAAGATGCGTTCTTGAATGAAGAAACCCAAGTAGTAGTTGCAACTATTGCTTTTGGAATGGGAATTGACAAACCAGATGTTCGTTTTGTAATTCACTACGATGCACCAAAATCTTTAGAAGGCTATTATCAAGAAACAGGTAGAGCAGGACGTGATGGATTAGAAGGACATTGCTATATGCTTTATGCTGGCGAGGATATAACCAAACTAGAGAAGTTTAATAAAGATAAAACAGTGACAGAGAGAGATAACGCCAAGCATCTCTTAATGGAAATAGCCACCTATGCAGAATCGACAATTTGCCGCCGCAAACTTTTATTACATTATTTTGGCGAATCATTGGAAAAAGATTGCGGAAATTGCGATAATTGCAAAAAACCTAAGATAAGTTTCAACGCAATGGAAGATGTTTTACTAATTCTGAAAGTAATTCAGGTCACAGACCAAAGTTTTAATGCCGAACACATCATCAGTGTCATAAGAGGTAAAGAAGCCGAATATGTAACAAGTTACAAACACGATGAATTAGAAGAATACGGCGAAGGTCAAGACCAAAGTGATGAATATTGGGATGACCTTATTCGTCAAATTACAATTCAAGAATTTATTGTTCGAGATACTGATAATGACAGTATTTTAAAGTTAACAAAAAAAGGTACCGACTACATTAAAAAACCTTACGAGATTACTTTAACTCGTGCTAAAAATGTAGAAGAAAGCGAAGATATTGCCGACAAAGAACCAGGCAATGTAAAAGCTTACGACGATGTTCTTTTTAGTTTATTAAAAGGCTTACGTAAAAAAGTAGCTAAAGAAAAAAATCTACCTCCTTATGTAATTTTCCAAGATCCTTCTCTTGAAGAAATGGCAACTTCATTCCCAGTAACTGCGGAAGAATTAGCTAATATCCAAGGAGTTGGTATGGGTAAAGTACAAAAATTTGGTAAACAATTTTTGGATTTAATCATAGGTTATGTAAAAGAGAATGATATTGTTACTTCAAAAGATGTTGTAGTTAAACAAACTGCAAACAAATCTAAATTGAAAGTATTTATCATTCAGCAAATTGATAGAAAAATTGGTTTAGAAGAAATTTGCGAATCAAAAAATATAGGTTGGGATGAGTTAATGACAGAAATTGAACATATCTGTTTCTCAGGAACTAAACTAAACCTTGATTATTACCTAAATGCTAACATTGAGGGCGACAAACAAGAAGAACTGATGGAATACTTCATGACTTCTGAATCAGACGACGTACACGATTGTTTAGCTGAATTAGGCGAAGATTTCTCTGAAGAAGAAGTTAGATTAATGAGAATTAAATTTATTTCAGAAGTAGCGAATTAATTTCTAAGTAATTCATAAATCAAAAAAGGCTTGAGGTTGTAAAAACTTCAAGCCTTTTTTGTTGACAAAACCTTGATTTTCAGGATTAGAAAGATTTTTAGGAATTTTACAGTTATAAAAAATACCATTTTCGAGAAGCTAAAATTATATATATCTGAAATGTAGTTACAAAGCATGACTCGTCTTACTCTATATTAACTTCAAACACACTATTCCCCTTATTTTTGCGGAGAATAATATATTTATTTACCGCACCATACAAAATAAAACGTTGCATGCCTCGTCTTAATATCATAATTTAAAAAGTTGAAAACCTATAAATTCTAATTTTGTGTCTAATATCCGCCATATTCCCCTTATTTTTGCGGAGAATATTTCATATATTTACCGCATAATAATATTATTAGTATGCCTAAGTATATTTATCAATCTGAACAATGGCCACATTTTACATGGAACGACCATGAAATAAATTTAATTCTTGGCAAAGTTAGGCATTTACAGGGTAAAATAATTGGGCAAATGAATATGTTAGGCTTCTCCGAAAAAGAAGAAACTATTCTTTCTAACTTAACTCTTGATGTTTTAAAAACTTCTGAAATTGAAGGAGAAATCCTTAATTCTGAACAAGTTCGTTCATCTATAGCTCGTAAATTAGGAATTGAATATGCAGGAATGGTACACTCTAGCAGAGATGTAGATGGAGTAGTAGAAATGTTATTAAATGCAACACAATATTTTAATGAACCATTAACTGAAGAACGATTATTCGGTTGGCATGCTGCATTGTTCCCAACAGGTTGGAGTGGCATGGTAAAAATAGATATTGGTTGTTATCGTAATGACGAAATGGAAATAATTTCAGGACCAATGGGGAAAGAAAAAGTGCACTATCTCGCCCCTTCTCACAATATTGTAAAAGCTGAAATGGATATTTTTTTACAATGGCTAAATGCTGAATCGACTATTGATGAGGTGTTAAAATCAGCTATTGCACATTTTTGGTTTATTATCATACATCCTTTTGATGATGGTAATGGCAGAATTGCAAGAGCAATTTCAGATATGATACTTGCACGTTCAGAAAATACTTCTCAACGGTTTTATAGCCTCTCAAGCCAAATTCTGAATGAAAAAAAAGTGTATTACCAAATATTACAAAAAGTACAATATAGCACTGGCGACATTACGCCTTGGCTGGTTTGGTTCTTGAATTGTTTACACAGTGCTTTAATAAATACTGAACAAAGTTTAAATAAACTATATTTAAAAACAGAATTTTGGGATAAACACCGAAATACAATATTTAATAACAGACAAATATTGATGATCAATAAGCTGTTTGATGGTTTTGAAGGAAAATTAAAAACCTCTAAATGGGCAAAAATCACTAAATGCTCACCTGATACAGCTTTAAGAGATATTAGGTATTTAATTGAAAAAAATATTTTAAAACAAGAAAATGAAGGAGGTAGAAGTACTAATTATGAGTTGGTTAAGCAATCAAAGACCTGACAGGTTTTAAAAACCTGTCAGGTCTTTGATTGCTTAATTCAAACTAAAGTCTAAACATTCATTCAGCTAAAAATAAACTTTACTAATGCTTCGACTCCACTCATCAACCGTAAAATATATTTTTCGAGTAAAAAACCACAAAAAAAGCCATCCCCTTTCGAGAATGGCTTTTCTGAAAATATAATTTAGAAATTATTATGCTTCTGTAACAATTGGTTTCATTGCAGTCATAGCATCTCTTAACTCAGAACCAACAATTTCGATTGGGTGGTTAAGTAAAATTTCGTTGATTGTAAATAATCTTTTGTTATCTACATCTTGTTTTAAAATTTAAACACTATAGCAACTATCAGTATAAATATTCTATTTCATAGATTGAAAATAGATATTAAAACTACCCTTATCGCTAATTCCTTTTTCAAAGTAGATATATAATTTAAAACAAAGCCTTCATTACTATCGTCTTCAATTATCCTATACCACACTTTTCTTTTTCACCCCTCTCACAGCTTCGGCAATCCAGGGGTTTTCGGGCCATTCGTGTTTTGGATAACGGCGTTTTAACTCTTTTTTTACTTCAAAATAAGTGTTATCCCAAAAGCTTACTAAATCGGAAGTGATTTGAACTGGCTTGTAACCAGGTGATAGTAAGTGTAATGTAATGGGTGTTTTGCCATTATTTACAGTTGGGGTTTGTTTTAATCCAAATAATTCTTGTAATCGAACTGCGATTATTGGCGGTAAATTATCTGTTGAATATTGAATTTCAATATTAGAACCACTTGGTACAGTAATAGTTTTTGGAGCAATAACATCCAGTTTTTGGAGTACTTGATAATCAATTTGTGATGATATAATTTGAAGTAAATCTAACTTCTTTAAATCGTCTTTCTTTTTGATATTCAATAAGTAAGGAGCTAGCCATGTTTCGCAAGTTTCAAGCAAAGTACTGGTTTGCACATCGGGAAAAGTAGTGTCGGATGTCCATTTTTTTGCACAAATTATTCTGCTTTGCCATTTTACAAATGCTTCTGAGAAATCAAGTAATTGTTCTCCATTTTTACTTACAGCTTCGCAAATGGCTTGGGTAATTAATTCTTGACTTGGTTTTGGTATCGGGCTCGATTTTAGTATTATTTGTCCGATTTTTAATTCTTTTTTGGCTACAAGTTCATCTTTTTGGGTATCCCAATGGATAGAATCTACTTCTTTTACCATGTCTTTTAAATCTCTAGGATTTAAGGGTGCAGCCATAAATATTTTGCCTGTACCTTCTCTTGCATCAATGTGTGCCACGGCCAACCAAGGTTCGTGCGCTAGTTCGTCTTTATGACTAAACTGTGCATATTTGCCATTGGCTAATTGAAATTGCGAATTATTTCCTGGACGAGCATAGGCTATACGCTCAGGAAAAGCATAAGCAATCAGTAAGCCAGTGATATATGGATCAAATTTGCCATTATCGACTTCGATTTCTAGTAAGTTTCTGTACGATTGAGCCACCTTTTCAATCATACCAAAACTTCTGCCTTTACCATCGTTGTTTCTAAATCTGCGTAGTGCTTCAATGCGTTCATTTAAGTCAACTCCTGCTTCTTTGCCAAGTGGATCTTTTTCTTCAATGATAGCTGCGATATCGGTTGCAAGAGCTTCTTGTTCAATTTCTTGTGCCATTAACAACATGTGTGCTATGCGTGGGTGACAAGGTAATTGATGTATGTTTTTACCGTGGGCTGTGATTTTATTTTTATGTAAAGCCTCAATGTTATGCAATGTTTCTTTGGCTTGTGCCACATGGGCTTTGGGTGGAAGCGACAACCACGCCATATTGTTGATATTGCTGATTCCCCAAACCGCCATTTCAAGTACCAATGAACATAAATCTGCGGTTTCTATTTCGGGTTGATGGTGTTTTTCGAGGCGTTCGTGTTGTGATTTTGACCACATTCTGTAACAAACACCAGCCGATAAACGTCCTGCTCTACCTGCTCGTTGGTCAGCGGCATCGTGCGAAATAGTTACAGTTTCAAGTCGTGATAAACCTGTTTTTGGGTCAAATTTAGATGTTTTTCCAAAACCAGAATCTACCACTGTGGTTACGCCTTCAATGGTTAAACTTGTTTCGGCAATGGAGGTAGCAAGTACCACTTTTCGTTTGCCGTTTTTATCGGGTAATAAAGCTGCTTGTTGTTGCGCAAAAGGAAGTTGTCCGTACAGGGTATGAATTTGAAATTTGCTTAATGTGTTAATTAGCAAATCTTTGCATTTGTTAATTTCGGCTTGTCCGGGTAAAAATACAAGAATGTCTCCATTGGTTTCTTTACTTGCTTTTTCAACTACTTTGGCTGCCAATTCGGGTAAAAGGTAAATGTCGGTTTCGCCAGTGTGATGTATCGTTACAGGAAATTGTCTGCCCTTACTTTCAATAATTTTTGCATTGAGCATGGTTGAAAGTTGAGGCAAATCAATGGTTGCCGACATAATTAACAAGCGTAAATCTGGCCGAAGTACTTGTTGTGCTTCTCTGCAAAGTGCCAAAGCCACATCTGCATGAATACTACGTTCATGAAATTCGTCAAATACCACCAAGGCAACTTCCTCAAGGGCGTTGTCGGTTTGTAACATTCGGGTTAAAATTCCTTCTGTAACTACTTCAATACGAGTATTTTTTGAGATTTTATTTTCAAATCGGATTCTATAACCCACCGTTTCACCCACTTGCTCGCCAAGTAATTGACTCATGCGAGTAGCTATGGTTTTGGCAGCTAGTCTGCGAGGTTCAAGAACAATAATTTTTTTGTTTTCAATCCACGATTCATTTAAAAAAGTAAGCGGTAATAATGTACTTTTACCAGCACCTGGAGGTGCTTTTACAATAAGTGTAGTTTCTGTAGTAAAATGATTAATGACTTCATTTACAATTTCTTGTACAGGTAAATTGGTTGTAGGAATAGTATATGCCACCGATAAAATAATTTGAATTGTAAAAATAGGAATAATATGTCTGAATTAGGATTTGTAGGATTAAAAGATTGTATGAGATAAAGATTGTATTAAGAAAAATCAAAATTGGTTTATTGTAGTCAAAGACTACATTTCATTATTTAATCCTTAGTTCCCGCTGAGCTCAAACTAAGGATAGACTAACATTCTAGTTAAGTCAAAGTACATTAATCTTGTTTTTTTGTTAATATCTTTTTCAGTCAAAAATGCAAAGTCGTTTGCACTATAAAATTTCAAAACTTCTGGTTTATTATAGCCATCTACAAGTAAAAATCTACAACCGGTTTTGTTTTCGGTTGTGAACCAGTTTTTTAAAAAGAATACAATCTCTGAACCTATTTTTTGACCTCTCAAAGATTTGTCTACACCCAAACGTACAATTTTGACAGCAGGGTAATCTTTTCGACGTTTTCTATTAGGAATTTTTCTGCTTAAACTATTCCATTTTTCAAAATCTTGGTCTTTCAAAGAATCTTTTGATAATGAGAAGAATGCTAAAGCTTTGTTCGTTGTATCTGTTAATAAGTAAGTTACAGCAAGAAGTTGATCTTGATAATTATTAGCGTCTGAAATTAAAAAATCATTCAAGTCATCATCTCCACAGTCGAAGTATGACAAGTCAATTTCAGGTTGTAATCTTACAATACGAAAATTAGATAAGCTCATGAAATTTTACAAGCTGGAGTTTTTGAAAAGTGTTTTAACTAATTCAATACCTCTTATTCTTTCCTCTTGTGAAATTTTTTTAAACGGACTTTTCGCAATTTCTTCATTGAATCTGCGACTGTCATCTCCTTTTAAAATAGGTGTTGGTGTTATCGGTAGTGCCATGAAACAAATTTAAAAATTTAACTTAATTAAAACAATTAATATTAAGTGTTTATGCATAATAGTCTGATTTTTTGTTTAGTACGTTACCCCGTGGCAGGTGTCTTCACTTGACACAATAATTAGCTAGTTAAAGTGAAGTGTCAGGTGAGGACACCTGCCACGGTAATAAAAATAGGAATAATATGTCTGAATTAGGATTTGTAGGATTAAAAGATTGTAGGATATAAAGATTGTATTAAGAAAAATCAATATTGTTTTATTGTAGTCAAAGACTACATTTCATTATTTAATCCTTAGTTCCCGCTGCGCTCAAACTAAGGATAGGTGAGTCTAACTCAGGCACTAATTTTTTGAAGTTGTTAAAGTCTACTATTGTCAACCAATAAGCACCTTTTTGTCTAAATGAATATGGCGGGTCATATTCTCCTCTGTCTGGTTCTTCTTTTAGTTCTTCAAAGGCAGGAATGAAAAAAATGAATTTGTCAAACAGTCTAACAGCAACCCAATTGCCGGATGAACAATGATAAGTCCCGCAATGGTCGCAAATAATTGTTTGAAAAACTTGGTTGTCTTCTATTTCTCCATCCAGTGCCTCAACCATATTTAAGAAGTCTGTGTCGTCAATTTTCAAGGCAGTATAAGTCGGTTTACCTTGTTCAGAAGAGGTAAAGTCAAACTGCTTTTCATAGGTCTTGAAATTTGTCGATGTCCACATTTTATTTTCTCTGTTGTTGGTATTTAAGGTTACACATAACGTATCACGGCTTGCCGTTCTGCGGGAGTTAAGAGCCTCGAGTTATCTGCCGTTACAAAAGATAGTAAAAGCGATGAATATTACAAAACCTATTTCCGCCCGCATGACGGTAAGCCGATGTTACCAGTAGTTGTTTTTTTAATTGTTATTCGGTAAAATATGTAACCCGGCTCTCTCCAAAGCTTCCAAAACAGGCTTTATTTTCTCTTTGTCTTTATACCAAACAATATTTGTCCAGTCCCATTCTTCTCCATAATACGCAGAAAATTCAGGCAAAAGAATATCATATCTATGTCCGCTTTGCCAAGTTTGATTTGATATGTCGCATACTTTCTGTAAATGTTTAAGAGAATTGGGTTTATAAAATGAAATTCTATCATGGCGTTTATTTCTCCACAGAAAAATATTTGTCAAATTGTAGAGTTCAGTTACTGCGGTTTCTAATCTCAGTCTCCAGTCCGCAATTACCGTTTTATCTTTTGTGTAAATTATTTCGCACTCCTCTTCTGTCAACCACTTGTCAAATACGCTTACACAAATAATTTTATAAGATTCTCCGTCACCAGACAACTGTCTTTTTATGTCTGGTAAACCAATCTTGATTTCCTTTAATTCAGTCTGTGTCAGCTTTTTCATACAATTACTGGTAACGTTTTAGGGCTTTGCGTTCGGGCGGGTTTCAGAGCACAAAGTTTCAATTTATTACTTAAGTTCATTAAAAGCACAAAGCTCCAAGTTTGCACTTCAGCCCGCCTGACGCAAAACCCGTGTTAGGCACAGTTATTATATTTCCGTAATAGTTCGTCAAAGTTTATATTTTCTGTTTCTAAGTGTCCTAATGCACCATACTGTTTCATAAAATTCCATTTTGCTTTCTTGTCAATTTTCAATGGCTGAATTTTTTCGCTTAATGGGTAAATCTGTCTGCCAATAAGTTTGAAGAAGTTGTCCTCGTAAATTTCAAAGTCTAAACATGGGAACTTTTTATTTAGGTTGTATTCCGTGTCCCACAGATACAAAACTTCATTGTCGTTAAGTTCAACAATATACAAGTCGCTCTCGTCTTCAAATTCTGGTGCTATCGCAATACGTTTAGTGTTAACTAAGCAAGTTTCAACGGTTCCTTTCTCTATGGTTGAGCCTAATAGTCGTAAAAATAATTTGTGTCGTTTTTTTAGTTTATAGATTTCGTATGGCATAAAAACTATAAATCCAAATGCGAATACTGCAATTGTCCCGAAAAGAAAAGTCCAAAAGCTGTCAGGAATTATTGTCGTAATATATGTCAAGCCCGCACCTAAAAGTCCAGCAAGAAGAAAATGATAAATCTTGATTTTACTCTTTGCTTCCTTTTCCTTCTGAGTTTTCAATGTCTTTAATACTCGTAATTCGTCAGGATAGAAGTTTCTTGTCTTATATGTAAAAGTCATTGTTGCGATGTCTGTCTATAATTGTGCCTAACGAGTGTATATACGAATGTTTCAACCAAAAACATTCGTATATTTCTCAATACAGCGAAATATACGCAAGTTTACCAATTTTTAACCAATTTTAAAATCTAGAAAGCTTTAATTTAACCTACTTTATCAACCCCAAACCTTCCTTCGCTGAAGCATCATTTGGTTTGTTGAGTAATACTTTGTTAAACAATACTTTGGCTTCACGAAGTTTGCCGAGTTGATAATTTGTCCAAGCGTAAAGTACAAGGTTGTCGTAATCAAATGGGTACATGTTTACGTTTTTTGCCAAGTAAGTGTAGGCTGTTTTACCCCGTGGCAGGTGTCTTCACTTGACACAATAATTAGCTAGTTAAAGTGAAGTGTCAGGTGAGGACACCTGCCACGGTAATAAAAATTTAACTTAATTAAAACAATTAATATTAAGTGTTTATGCATAATAGTCTGATTTTTTGTTTAGTACGTTTACCCCGTGGCAGGTGTCTTCACCTGACACAATAATTAGCTAGTTAAAGTGAAGTGTCAGGTGAGGACACCTGCCACGGTAATAAAAGACTACATTTCATTATTTAATCCTTAGTTCCCGCTGCGCTCAAACTAAGGATAGGTGAGCGTTCGCCTTTTTAATATTTATAAATATAGTGGTATTGAATTGAACGTTTTTTTCAACCTTTTTTTAATTTCAATATCAAGTTTATTATTTTCAAAATGGATATCACCCAAAGATTTCATATTAAAAAATGATTCAGGTAAAATAGTTAGCTTGTTATTATTCATACCTAAACCATATAAGTTTGTAAGTTTTCCAAATTCTTTAGGTAGATTCTCAATATTATTGTCACTAATATGAAAATATGCTAAACTATTTAGCTCTATTAGACTTTCAGGTAAAACCGAGATTGAATTTTTATCGCAGAAAAGCCAAGTCAATTTTTTAAGTTCTCCAATTGAAGTTGGTATTTCTGAAATTTTGTTGTAAGAGAAATTTAAATGAACCAAACTATTACAGTTTCCAATTGTTTCAGGCAAAGAAATTAATTTATTGCTGTAGACTTCTAAATGATACAAGTTTTTTAATTCCCCTATAGTATAAGGTAATTCAATTAAATCATTATTCGTGCATACAAATACAATCAAACTTTTCAAAGTTCCTATTTCTGTTGGAATTTCGGTAAGTTCATTCATATCAAAATTTAAGTGAGTTAGATTTTTTAGTTTAAATATTGATTTTTGCATTTCTTTCAAATCATTAGACATTAAATTTAACTCTATCAGATTTTCAAAATCTGATATCCAATTAGGAACTTCTTTTTTATCATTAAATGATAAATCTAATGATTTTAGATTAGTAAAAGTTTTAATTTCTTCCGGTATTTTGGTTAATTTTTGTGAAGACAAATCTAAAATAAAAACCTCTTTCGGATTTTTCATTGCTTCAGAGATTGTTTTATAAACTTTTAAGCCATTAAGATTTTTAGGAGCAATAGACATTTTAACAGAATTATCTGAATGAGAGAAAGCTTCATTGTCATCTACAATTGTTAATTCAATCATATCTCTTTTATCTTGTTTTTTTTTGCGTTTAGATTGACCTAAACATAGTTGAAAAGACGTTATTATTGTTAAAAAAAATAGTGTTAATTTCATTATTTCTGTATAGATTTTCGGTTCAGTAAAGTGCCGCTTAACAAGTGTATATACGAATGTTTCAACCAAAAACATTCGTATATTTCTCAATACAGCGAAATATACGCAAGTTTACCAATTTTTAACCAATTTTAAAATCTAGAAAGCTTTAATTTAACCTACTTAATCAACCCCAAACCTTCTTTCGCAGATGCATCATTTGGTTTGTTAAGTAACACTTTGTTAAATAACACTTTGGCTTCACGAAGTTTGCCTAATTGATAATTTGTCCAAGCGTAAAGTACAAGGTTGTCGTAATCAAATGGGTACATGTTTACATTTTTAGCCAAGTAAGTGTAGGCTGTTTTGTAATTCTTTTTGTTGTAATAAATCAAACCTAAACGATAATTGGCTGTTACATTTTTTGAATCAATTTTCAAGATGTCGTTATAGGTTTTGATAACTTGTGTCCAGTTATTTAGTGCCGAAGCTGGGTAAACATAGCCCAAACGAGCCTCTATTGAAAGTGGCATCAAGGCTATTGCTTTTTGATAATAAACCAAAGCTTCGGTGTGTTGGGCAGCACTGTAACTCAGCCAACCTAAACGCAGATTTATTTCATAGGAATTTTCATCGTATTTATCTTTTAAGTACTTGATAGCCTTGGTATAATTTCCGTTGTACTCGGCAGTGTAACTTTGCGAAAATGCCGATTCTAGGGAATTATCTTGTGCATTGCTGATGGTTGCAGCTAAAAGAATAATGATTAGGGTGTGAACTAGTGAGCGTTTCATAGTTAAAATTTGAATTTAAGTCCAAGAAAGATGTTGTTGTATTGAAATTTACTCGTGTACAAAGCTTTATTTTCAAGCTGATACATAGTGTAAATATCTAATTTAGGGTGAATTGCAATTTGGGGCATTATCATAAATCTACTTGTGGTTACAAAATAACTGTTGTTTACCACAAATCCATTTTCTTCGGTATTGGTTTTTATATCGCCAGCATAGTATGATGCTGATATTTTAAATTTGCTACTCGGTGTGTAAGTTAACCCCAAACTAAATGCTTTAAACATATTGCTGTGATAACTTCTTTGCTGAAGAAAATAATTTCCCGAAATACTCAATTTGTTATTTGCAAATGGATACAAGGTAGCGTTGATAGTTTGTTGATTTTGAACACTATCATTTAAATTTGAGTAGGCATAACTTGCAGTAAAATCAACATAGTTAAACGATTTTTTTAAAGATAAAGAGCCTACCATTCCTGAAGTTGTTGATTGAGTATTGCTTTTCAAACTTGCATTTGTAGCTGTAGATTTATCTAAATTAAATGTTACATAATGCAATGCAGGTGAAATAGTTAAACTTTTTTAACAGGTATTCTCAAACCTAAATAATACTGATGCTGAACCACAGAACCATAATAAGCATTTTGCGAATAATTGGTATAGGAGTGTGTAAAATTTAAGTATTTACTCAATCTATGCCCTAAGCCAAATTGAAAATAAAAGGCATTGTTGTACAAAGTGGCATCGTTACTTATTTTACCACCAGATTCAGTATAGATAAGCGAAATGGGTAAATCTTTACCAACAGTTCTGGCTTTTAAAGTTGAATCAAAGGAAGCACTTAATTTTTGAGCATGGTCGAAATGCTCGTTTTTAATGTAAGTGAAGTATAAATATTCATTCAAAAATGCATCATCATTATTGAATTGATATGCTTTATTGAAATGAACTTCGGCTTCTCTGTATTTTTTTAATTGAAAATAGGCAGCACCCAAACGAACTCTCAAGTAAAAATAATCAATTTTTTGAGCGAGTGCATTTTCGCCAGTTTGAACTAGTTCATCCCAAAACTGTCCGTTATATTGCGCATAAGTGGTTGAATCAACTGATTTGAAATCAGTACTTTGTTGTGCAAACAATGAATTTGCCCCCATTACCAGAAGTAAAATTATTATTAATCTACGCATGTTGCAGTAATGGTTTTGTTTTTTAGAGAGAAACTAAATTCTTTAACTTTATTACTGTTTATCAATAAGTTAAAGTTTATTTTTTTGACAGATTTTGAAGCTATTTTGGCTTCAACGGCTGTTTCAATTTCAACAAACTGTGGAAAATAAGGGTCGTCCACTTGTTTGAATTTTGAAGTATATTGAATTTTTAAATATTGGAAAAATGGAGCTGTAAAATCATGCAATACCTTAAATATTCCTAAATCAATAATGTTAATTGGCAAAATATCATTCACTTCCATTTCGTGATAATAGCCCATTACAATTTTGTGGGCACCCAAATAAAAGTAGTAAAGCAAAGATTCTTTGTCTCCGTAAAAGTCTGTAAAATAATGCAATACATCATTTTTTGCAAAGTATGCTACTGCTTTAGTTTTGTGACAAAAAATATAACTTACATTGTATGCATTGGTAAAAATTTCCCATTTAATTAGTTCTTTTTTACCATTTTCATCCACCTCAAAATTGATAATTTGCCCAGGAATAAAATGAAATGCAGTATTCATTAAATTATTTACTGCCACTTTTGAAATAATTTCATTCTCTTTTGGCACTTCAAAAGCATGAAATTTGAATTGATTATTTTCCCTAGAAATATAATAACTTATTGGATAATAGAGTGTATGCGAGCCAATATACGGCGTAGTTTGTAATTGAAAATGTAAGTGTGGCTCAGGCGAACGACCAGAACTTCCGCAGTTGGCTAATAAATCGCCTTTGTACACATAATCGCCCACTTTTACTTTAAATGTACCTTTTTTGATGTGACTTAATTTAGTGTATAAATCCTCTGCATGTTTGATAATGATGGTGTTACCCCAATTTTCTTTTAGGTTCACATCGCCAATGATGTTGTCTTCAATGTCGTCTTTAATTTCAATTACCCAACCAGCTGCAGGTGCTGTTACGGGTAAGTTGTAACAATAAAAATGTGAAACATCGGTGCCAGGTAGCTGATATGTGTTTTTCTTTTCGTCGGTAACTACAAAATCGAGTGCATATTTCCAGTTTTCTTTGTGGGTAATATTGCCTTCATATCCTTGAGAAACAGTCCATTCACCCCAAAAAGGCAACGAAATATGGTAGTAAGTATCATGTTTAAACCGCTCTAAACGATTTTTGTGTGCATATAAGTTTTTTTCAGGAGAAAGTAGTTGATTTACAACTAATTCAGGTTTTTTGAACCCTAATCTGTGATTTAAAATAAACAAAAGTAAAATAGCTATGATATTAAATGGCAATGAATAAATAGGTAATTGCATTGGAAAAAATATATTACTCACTGAGCTTATTAAAATTGCTGTAACAGGTGTGCAAACTATAACCAATAAATAAGATTTTAAGGAAGGAATCAAGAAAAAGCCACCAATTGAAATGGATAAAAGTATGAAATTGAAGCCAATGTAGCCATAAATTAATTCGTTAAATGAGCCATCAACAAACTGATAAAATAGAAAACCTGTTGTGTAGCCAAGTAAGGACAAGGTAAATGAAATTCTTGAATAAATAAGTAAACCTAAGGCTATTAAGAAACCTGCAATGATATTGTATTGAAATATAATTGCTCCAAGTGACTTAAAATATACATCCCAAAATATTGGAATTTTTAATGCATTGATTTTTTCATTTAAATAAATATAAAAATTACCACCTGTTAAATACATGTCATTTAGGGTATAAATTCCTCTTTCACTTAAAGCCAAATTATCATAATTCCGTGTAGCTAAGAGCATTATCCAAACAGTAATTAAAAATGGAAAACTCAAAAATGGCACTTTGTATTTGTATAAAACCACACCTAACCAAGCGGTTATAATCAAACATAAAAACGATGCTAAAAATAGAATCAATAAAAATACCCACGAAAATTTAAATATTACGCCCAACACCAAACCAACCATTAAGCTATTGTAGCTGTAAGTACCATTGGCAATTGAAGTTTCATTTAAACCTAACCAATAAGCCATTAAGTTTGAAATAATTACTGCAATTAATCCACTAGCACCTGCGTAAGGGTCTGTAAATGTGGATATAAATACAATAATCGAAAACCAAATACTGTCAGAAAAAAACACTTGCGTGTAACTACTTCTGAGTCCAGTTAATTGATTTTTTATGGAGATAGGTGTTTTCAAGGTTTTTGGGAGTTTAGGGTTGAGAGTTTAAGGTTTAGAGTAAAGAGTTTAGATTTAATATATATTATTTTAACTCTGAACTCTTAACTCTAAACTAAGTTAAGGTTTGACTAAAAGCATTATCCATCCTTCCCTGAAAAGATATTTACACCCTACATATAAATATAATTTCTTTGATTATGCTAATAATCAAACCCAATAAATTAAATTTTAAAATTTTAAAGATTTCCCCCATTTAAATCCATCTTTAATAATTTCATTCAATTTATTTAACTCAGTTTTTTAGAGTTTATAATTTTGTGTTCAGTCTTTAGGGTTCAGAGTTTAATTTATCATTTTACTCTCAACTCTGAACTAGAAAATATTACAATTTAAATTCCTTTAAATAATCAGGTAAAACCTCATTCATTTCTACAGTAGCACGGTCTTCTCTATTTTTGATAATATGTGGTGTACCCTCTAAATCAATCATTACTACTGCCGGACGTAATGAAATAAACTGCATTGATTGTGTAATATTATATGCGCCTACTCGGTGTACTACCACATTGTCATCACGTTTCATTGGAGGTAATGTTGCATTTTCTCTTACAACATCTATATTCATACACAATGGGCCATACAATACTGTGTTTTCAGTGTAATGGCTAAACTCTTGTGCTGGACTCACTTTATGCTCGTACCAAAATGCTGTAAATAAAACGTTTACTCCAAAATCAAGAATCGTAGCTCTACGTCCATCAGATAAACGTTTGTTTGAAATTACAGTTCCTAACAAGTAACCTGCATCATCAATCAAAGCTCTACCAGTTTCTAAAATTAAAAGTGGCAATTCATTTTCTTTAAAACCTGCATTTAAAATGGCAGTTGAAATTACCTCAGCGTAATCGTCAAAAGTTGGGCAAATATCTGAACCTGGTAAATACGAACCTTTTAAAGTGTTTTTGGTTGCAAATCCACCGCCCATATCAATGTAACGGATGGTTTTGTTGTATTTATTTTTAATGCCGATTGCTAAATCCGATAGTTTGCTTGCTGCAATTCCGTAAGCACTTGGCGTTAACATAAATGTACCAATATGGCAGTGTAAACCAATCAAATCCATTTTATCTGCCAATAAAATTTTATTTATTGCATCCCAAGCCTGACCGTTTTCATAGTTAAAACCGAATCTATCCCACATTGGGTAAATTCCAGTGTCCATGTTTACACGAATGGCTACTTGTGGACGCTTATTCAATTCATCAGATAATTCATTTAGTCTGTATAATTCATCTAAATGGTCAATGTGAATTGGAGATTCATTTTGAATAGCAAGAATTAAATCATCGTCGGTTTTATCTGGACCATTAAAAATTATTTTGTTTCCAGGAACACCATTGTTTAATGCTTTTTCATATTCAAAACGAGATACAACTTCTCCCCACGAACCTTCTTGATGGAAAACATTACAAACTGCATTGATGTAATTTGTTTTGTACGACCAAGCAAATTGTACTTTTGGATAACGAGTTTTAAATGCTCTATTGGCTTGTTTATAAGTAGCTCTAATGGTACGCTCAGAGATGACGAATAGTGGTGAACCATAGGTTTTTAGTAAATCTGGAACACTGTTTTCATCTATATGTGTAACAGGTGTAAATTCCGTTTTTGTACCAAATTTGTTCATAACACCTGTATTTAACTGCGAAATTACAGGTCTTTCATATTGCTTTTTCATATGTGATTTGGGTAAAGTTTTGGGTTGAAAAAATTATAATTCTCCTTGAGTAGATATTTGTTCGAACTCTTTTAAGTCAACAATCATATCGTAAGCATAACGGATAAATAGTTTGCCTATTTCATAACTTGAATATGGTTTAACATCCTCACCAAGAGCCATTTTTACTAAAGCTTCAGGGTGATTTTGTCCAGCACCAACAGCTAAATAAACCCATGCTGGGAAACGAGGATTTATTTCCATCAAATAATACTCATCGTCTTTGGTTTTCATAAATTCAAGCTCTAAGCCACCACGCCATTTGCTTGATGCAATCATGTTGGTGGTTAAACTTATCAGCGTATCATCGTCTAAAGTGATTCCTGCCCAAGCTTTTCCTTTGTCGGTGATGTATAATTTACGCATTGGCACAGCACCAATAGTGGTACCTTTTCCGTCGCCAATGGCAGTTACATTTACCTCAGTTCCATATACAAACTCCTGAACAATAATAGGTAAGCCCCATTTTGCACTAATTTTATTGAAATGAGTTGCAGCTTGTTCGTAATTATAAGCCACTGCAGCTTCATAAAATTTACCTTTGATAACCATTGGGTACGAAAACTCATCCATTAAGCCATTTATTTCAGCGGTGCTAAAAATCATTTTGCTTTTTGGCACTTTTATACCGTGTTTATCGCCAAATTCATTCAAATTTACCTTATGTCTTTGCTCGTATTGCTCAAAAGTTGGTAAGAACATGTGAATTCCCATACTAGATTTTAGATAATCTTCAATTTTGATAAAACTGAACAATTCAGCATCAAAATTTGGAATTAATACATCTAAATCTTCTTGCTCATTGATATAAGCCAAACGTTGAATCAAAAATTCTTGTCCGCTCGAAGGCAAAGGAATTTGGTAAGTTTTATCAACCAAGTCGTGCATGTAAATGCCTGGTTCTAAGGTTTCATAAGATAAACCAATGATTCTTACATCAAACTCTTTGCTATCTTTCAAGGCCCTAATTACAGGAATCCCTGGGCCCGGACTGTCAATAGCATTTAAGCCAGTAACAGCAATATTAAGCTTCCTTGCCATCTGAATCAGTCAGTTTATATTTTTCAAGCATTTTCACGAAATCGTATAAATCTTTCTCAAAAGTAGTAGCATCTACCTGATAAGTATTTAAAATGTAACTATTGATTTCGGGAATAGATTTGCTTTCTTTAAGCATCTTAATAATCTCAGCGCCAATAGGATTGGTTGAATATGAATCTCCAACAGCAGGGTTGAATATAAATCCAGATTCACTTATGGCAATATTTTTTTTGATTTTCATAGTTTAGGGTATTAAGTATGAGGTAGAGGGTATTAAGTATTAGGTCTTAAGTATTAGGTACATAGTTAAGTTGTTGCTTAAAGTATATTAATACTTTGTACTTAATACCTAATACTTAGTACTCTATACTTCTCAAAGAATTCTACAATTTAAATTAGTTATAAACCTAAAGGTTTCGATGTCAATTTTTTTGATAAAGTCATTCCAGTTTCTATTATTCCCAATTTGCGCTAATTTTAGGAAAAGCAATTTTTGTTCTTTCGACAAAATTGAGAAACAGACTTTTCTTTTCAATAAATCATTTAGTGTTTGTCCTCTGAAATACCTTCTTTTAGTGTTCATAACCGAGTGTGTTTGGTTTTATAACGATGCAAAATAACAACAGAAAATCAAGGGAAGTGTTACAGGATTTTAATAGTTTGTAATAAGATTTTGAAATGGGGGATAATTTAAAAAGTGATAATTATTAATAAAGAAATCTTAATTTTGTTAAGATTAAAAAAAATGATAAAGTAAATTTTAGATTAATATGTTTAAAAATATAAAATTTCTATTTATAGTATTAATTGCCTGTTATTTAATATCTTGTAAATACAAACATAATGAAATTACAAATAGAGAATATAAATTTATGATTGATTCAATGTTTAAGGCTAGGCAATCTTATACTCTAAATTCTGTTCATTCTAATGTTCAAGTAAGTTTGATTTCTAATTTAGAAAACAGCTATATGATGTCTGGTTGTAGAAAATTTGAATATCAATCTCTTTTATGTAAAGTGATAAAAAGTAGTAATTATAATTTAACCGCTATAAATGATTCAATTTTAATTGATTTTTATAGTGATTGTAGTTATCCTAATAATCAAAATTCACTTTATAATTTAAAAATCATATATTCAGTATTTCCTAAATTTTATTTAAATAGGAAGAATGTAGTTTTTGTAAAAGGACGTTTTAAATGTATTAATTGATTTTTTAAACAAAACATTTTTATAGCGCTGAAAGTGCGAAATATCATAGCGATGGGTATAGCCCATCGTAGATATAATTACATTTAATTTCAAATTTTCAAATCCAAACCATAAAATCATTAACTTTGATAAAAATTGAAAAACAATGAATATTGGCGATAGAGTAAGATTTTTACATGGAAAAGAAGAGGGAATAGTTCGTAAAATTATTGATGCACGTACTATTGAAGTTGAAATTGAAGATGGTTTTAGAATTCCGGTTCAATTGAGAGAATTGGTTGTAATTGCTAGAGAAGAAAAACATTTGTTCGACGAAAAAGAAGACAAACGTGTAAATAATTCTGATATTTTAAGTACCGAAGGTTTGTATTTGGCCTTTACAGGCGAATCTCGTTTTAATTTTTATTTTGTAAATAATACTGATTTTCAGGTGCTTTTTAGTATCGGCACAGAAGTAAGTGGAACACATAAAGGTTTGGCTTCTAAAATATTAGAATCAAAACAAGCTTTTATGATTAAGCCAATGGATATCAAAGATTTTGAAAATTGGGGTACATTTGTAATTCAAGTTATCTATCATTTAAATGGTGGTTATCCTTTTAAAGAAGGAATGATTAGAAGAATTAAAATTAAATCATCTCAATTTTATTCTTCAAAAGCAAAAGCACCAATAATTAATGAATATGCTTATTTGATTCAGATTGATGCTGAAAATGTAAATACACAAACATTGAGCAATAAATTAAACGAAACCAAAACGGTAAGAAAAGTCGGTTTTATTGGCTTAAAAGTTGAACGTGAAGTAGATTTGCATATTGAAAAAATAGCCAAAGATGCTTCAAAATTAAGTGCTTACGAAATTCTTACAATTCAATTAGAAACATTCCAAAAGCATTTTGACAATGCCCTTGCTTTGGGTATGAACGAAATTGTTTTTATTCACGGAAACGGAAATGGTACTTTAAAAACCGAAATTCATAAACGATTGAGCAAAAGTAAAGACATTAAATTTTTTCAAGATGCTCAAAAAGATAAATTCGGTTACGGAGCTACTTTAGTGAAATTTAATTGATTTGAACTCAGACCTATCAGGTTTTTAAAACCTGTTGGGTCAGGTTTTATTTTTTACCCCAAAAACTTTACAATCTCTTCAAAATCAAAAGGTTTAAACCAGTTTACGCCTTCAACTTTATTAAACCAAGTCAACTGTTTTTTTGCATAAATACGAGAGTTTCTTTGAATCAACCTCACTGCTTCGTCGAATTCGTATTCATTATTAAGGTATGGGTAAATTTCGGAGTAACCTACTGTTTGTAAGGTTACTAAGTGTTTGTAAGGAGCTAAGTTTTTTGCTTCTTCAAGTAAACCAGCTTCAAACATATTTAACACACGTTGGTTAATGTTGGCAAATAATTTTTCTCGCTCAAAATTAAGTCCGATGTAAGTTGCTGTGTAATTACGCTCAGCTTTGGTTTTATTTTTAAAGAATGAAAACGGTTTGCCCGAAGTATGAATAATTTCTAAAGCCCTAATCAACCTACGATGATTGGCTTTATCTACAACATTATAATAATCTAAGTCTTTTTCTTTTAACTCTTCTAATAAGTTATCAATACCAAATTCAGCCAAACGATTTTCTATATTTTGACGAGTTTCTGGAGTAACCACAGGCATATCATCTAAGCCCTCAATTAATGATTTAATAAACAAACCTGAGCCTCCTACCAAAATAATTAAATCGTGTCTTTCAAAAAGTGAATCTAAAATTGCTGAAGCTTCACGTTCGTAATCACCTGCAGAAATAGGTGTGTGAATGCTATGAGAATCAATAAAATAGTGAGGTACGCCATCCATTTCTTCAATAGTTGGTTTGGCTGTACCAATGCTCATTTCCTTATAAAATTGGCGTGCATCAGCCGACACAACTACGGTTTTGTAATGTTGTGCTAACTTTACAGCCATGGCAGTTTTACCAACTGCTGTGGGGCCAACTATCGCTATTAATCGTTTAGGATTGGGCATTGTTTATCCAAATACAAGACTAACTTTTCTACCTAAACCATCTTCAAAAATTCTATACAAAGTAGAAAGTTGTATATCACATTTTCCATTTTCAATTCTAGAAATATAGCTTTTTTTAGTACCTACTTTGTTTGCTAGCTCTTCTTGAGTAAGGTTTGCTTCTTTTCTAGCATCTTTAAGGGTTTCGCTAATAACAAAATACTGAGCTTTGGCTTCAAAATCATCTCTTTTTTTAGAGCCAATTTTACCATATTCTACATCTAATAACTCATCAAAGTTTTTAGTGTTTCTTATTGCATCATCCTTTTTCATTTTCTTTATTTTTTGAGTTAAAGTATTCTTGTTTTAATTTAATGGCAAGTTCTAATTCTTGTTTTGGTGTTTTCTGTGATTTTTTTTGAAAACCATTGAAAAGCACAACAATATTTCCTTTATCAAAACAACAAAATATTCTAAATATATTACTTCCTACTTCAATTCGAACTTCAAAAAGACCATCAGTACCTTCCATGTGTTTTAGGAATTTTTCAGGAACCTTATCTACGTATTTTATCACATTAAATACATAAGCGATCTTTTCTCTAACTTTTTCGTTTTGAGCGATATAAAATTCTTGGAAATAATTTTTATAAAATATTATATCTCTACCTCTGTTTACTTAAGTAAAGTTAACTTTAAAGTTTACTTAATCAAAAATATATTATAAAATAATATAATTAACCCACCCCTAACCTGAGCTAGGGGTGGGTAAAACTCTCAACTCTCAACTAATTACTAAACCCATCTTCAGGATAAGGAACAAAAATAAAGTTAGTAAACTCATAATCAATTACAAACAAACAACAAAATTCATCTGGATCTTTGTAAATTGATTTGAAAGTTTCTTCGTTTTCGGTAGCTACCAATTGCCGTTGTTGAAACTCCTCCATAAACGAAATATTATAATTCCATTTTAAGTTAAGTGTTTCTTTTTCAATGATAATATGTCCAATTTCAGTTTTAGCCTTGCAAATTGGGAAAATAGGAAACTTTGAAAAACCTCTAGCTCTCACTTGGTACGATGCCTCCTTTAACATATCGGCAACTTTTACAAAATCAGAAGTGATTTCGCCCAAGTATTTTCCATTTAATTCTGCTGAATTTGCGTTATCCATACTCGTAATTATGCCTCAAATGCGTTAAATGAAAAATTTGTTTTAAATGCTTCTAGTTCAGCTTTAAAATCAACCTCTGACCAAGAAACGTGTGATTTTATAGCCAAATTAGTATCAATTTGTAAATCACGCATGGTTAAATGCTGATTCATAAATATAAACTCTAATGATGGATAAATTTCTTTTAGTACATCAACAATATCCAAAATCGGTAAGTTAATATCTGCCAAATTATAAGTACCAGCAGGAACATTTGATTTTAAACAAGCAATAATACTCGATACCACTTTGTTGATATTGATAAAACCTCTTGATTGATAACCATTTCCATGAATAGAAATACGATTTTTGTACTGAGCATCAAACATGAATTTGTTAATTACAGATTCAAAATTGATAGCTGGTGCAAAACCATATACGTTTCCACATCTTAAAATATGCGTTTGAATTTTGTCGCCTAATCTGCGAACATGCTCTTCGCCTCTTAACTTAGCAACACCATAAAAATTAACTGGAGCTGGAGCAACACTTTCGTTTATTGGCTCAGTTGACGAACCGTACACAGCCGTTGAACTAACGTGTACAAAATTTTTAATTTTACTTTGCTCTATAGCATACACCAATTCCGCTGTTCCCCAGTGGTTTACTTGCTCATACGAGTGAGAGTCAACATCTGCATAAGCAGGAGCAACTTTCGCCGCAAGATGAATTACTGCATCAACCTTAGCCAAAGTTTTACCTAATTTTCTTGAATCAAGAATATCACCAAACTCAAATTCAACTTTATTGTTATCAAATTTATTAAAAGCCGACAAAAATATATTATGATTTTCGTTGCTTAAATTATCGTAAATAATTACTTTACTGATAGTTGCATCATTTGCCAATGCTGACACCACTGCCGAACCAATGTAGCCTGCGCCTCCTGTAACTAAAACTTTCATATTTTTATTTTTGTACTAAATCAGTATTTAAACCACATTCTGTTTTATTCATTCCATACCAACGAGCTTCTCTTTCAGCCATTTCTGGAGTAAGTAAGCGAGTGCAAGGTTCACAACCAATACTTAAATAACCTTTGTCTTCAAGTGGGTGTTTGGGTAAATTATTTTCACGAATATATTGCGAAATCATTCTGCCATTCCAATCGAGCATAGGGTGGTAACGAGTTACACCATGTTTGGCTTTTTCTTCAATATTAAAACCTTTGCGCACAGCACTTTGGTCGGCACGAACACCATTAATCCAAACATCATTTTCAAGTAACAAAGGTTCCATAGGAAGCACCTTGTTGATATAACAGCAATAATCAGGGTCAGAAGTGAAAAGAAATTTACCTTGATTATCTTTTTGCATCAATTTGGGTGTTGATGGCAAAACGTCAATCACATTTAAGCCAAAAGCATTTTTAATAGTATCCTTGTAAGCAACCGTTTCAGGAAAAAGGAAACCAGTATTGATAAAATACACAGGAATAGTATTGTCAATTTTACTTAAAATATGAAGCAAAACAATAGAATGTGTTTGAAATGAAGAAGTTGTAAACATTTTCAAACCTTCACTTTTATATTTTAAGATGTATTTTTCTATTTCTTCTACAGTCATAATAAGCTACGTTTTGGTGGTTGTAATTAAATAGATTTTGAGCTAATAAAGTTCAATTACTGGAATCAAAAATTAATTACAAACCACAAATTGCAATACAATTTATTTGAACATGCAATTTATTAATAATTATAAAATAACTGTTAGAAAATGTTTGAAATGTGGGGAAGGAGAATTATGTTGAAATTTATTTAACTTGCTTTTAGGAATTTATAATTTGAATGGAAAATGGAATTGACGAGTAAAGAGGGATTTGATGCAAAGTATTATTTTTTGTAAAAATGGTATAGATTTTCTCTCGCAGTCGCTCGGCTCTGCCGAGTGACAATTATATTTAAGGCTTCTAGCCTTTTTTTAAAAAATATTAATTAGATTAGCAAGATGCCGTTTCCATAATCGTCACTCGGCAGAGCCGAGCGACTGCGAAACCAACACACATCTTTTAAGCCCATCGCAACGTTACAGACAATGATAAGCTTGTAAACTTCTTTAAAACAATGAATAACAAATTTGTAAATTATTTTTCAAAAATATCGCCACTTTCGGTTGAAGAATCAAAAGCCATAGAGGATAATATGATTGTTAAACACTTTTCAAAAGGAGATTATATTATTAAAGAAGGACAAGTTTCAACCGATACTTTTTTTATTATGGAAGGTTGTGTTAGGGAGTTTATCAATTCGGAAGGCGAAGAAAAAACAACTAATTTTTTCACTGAGGAACAATGGATAATTTCTTTGAATAACTTTAATGATCCAACAGCTGCTCAGAGTAATTTAGTTTGTGTTGAGGATACTACAGTTTGTATTGGTAATGAGGCTCAAGCACAAAAAATGTTTAAACAATTTCCACGATTTGAAACTATCTCAAGGGTAATTGTTGAAGCTGATTTTATAGAACAAAAAAAGCAACTAACATCCTATTTAACTGATTCTCCTGAACAACGATACCTTAAATTGCTAAAATTTAGACCTGATATTTTTCAACGTGTACCTCAATATCATATAGCTAGTTATATTGGTGTTAAACCCGAATCATTGAGTAGAATTAGAAAAAGGGTCGCCTCTAATGGCAATCCTTTATAAATAAGTATTACTTATCTGTTTGATTTATAGGCATATCAAATCCTTTAATGATAAATCTAATACTTAAGAAAATTTCAAATAAACCTCCGGGAATATCTAAAATTACATCAATACTTATTCCGAATAAGGCAAAAAATGCTCCCGAGATAAAAATTATGTAACCTATTATTCCCCAAATTGAAAGCCATTTAGGAACTATTTGAGAAATTAATAATAAGTAAGAAAAAATTAAACCTCCAATACCCCATACAACCATCGCAATTTGATAAGAGTAAAAATTGCCTTGTTTGAGTATTTTTCCAAGTAATTCAAAATATTTTTTATCAATAACTGATGTTGAAATATATTCTTCACTTAATGGGATTAACATTAATAACAAAATTGCCCCAACTATTAAAAGTACTGTTGAAGCTATGGCTGAACTTAAGTAACCATAAGCCAAACTTTGATTATGTCGTTTGAAAATTGGTGTCATCACAACACCCAATACAATATTTATTGGTGCAAAAATGGCCATCATAATTGCTGCTTCTACAATTACAATATTCTTTGATTGAAAAATTGCAAGCAGAAAATCTTTTGCTTGTAACAATGTGTTAAGAAATCCGAAACCTAAACCATAAGATAGGTATCCAATCAGAAATGAGATTCCGAAAACTCTAGCAATGAAGATATTATTATTTTTCATAGTAATTTTGTTTTAAATTTTAATGAGACAAAATTACTTTCAATGTTTTTCTATTTCATTGACTTGGGTTAAGAAAGAAAAATAAGAGTTATAAAAAGCACAAATTGTGATCCCGTCTGGATTCGAACCAGAGACCTTCCCGTTTTGCAGGATGTTCTATTAAACTGACCTATAATTTGAGTATTTTCAAAACACAAAAAAGCCTTTCAAAACTTAATTTGAAAGGCTTTTTTTATGTGATCCCGTCTGGATTCGAACCAGAGACCTTCCCGTTTTAGCGGGATGCTCTATTCTCAAAAAAATTATTAAGTTTTGGTTTAAACACAAAAAAGCCTTTCAAAACTTAATTTGAAAGGCTTTTTTTATGTGGTCCCGTCTGGATTCGAACCAGAGACCTTCCCGTTTTAGCGGGATGCTCTATTCTCAAAAAAATTATTAAGTTTTGTTTAAACACAAAAAAGCCTTTCAAAACTTAAATTGAAAGGCTTTTAGTATGTGATCCCGTCTGGATTCGAACCAGAGACCTACTGCTTAGAAGGCAGTTGCTCTATCCAACTGAGCTACGAGACCGTTGATTGGATTGCAAAGGTAAGAAAGTTTTTTGAATCTGCAATAAAATGAACTTGATAATTGCAAATATTTATTTTAAACTATTTTAAGTTTCTCTTTGATAGCTATTTGTAAAATTTGTTCATTATTTTGAATTCTTTTGACGATAGTCTAATGGACTAAATGAACTCAGTTTTTTGAAATATTTTGAAAAATAAGATTGGTCTGCAAAGTTTAGTCTATAAGCAATTTCTGAAACGGTATAGTTGCTATGAACCAACATTCGTTTGATTTCCATCAACATACGGTCGTTTATTAAATCTGTTGAAGTACGTCCGGTTACTAATTTAACAGTTTCACTTAAATGGTTGGCTGTAACTGATAATAATGAAGCATAATCTTTAACTGCTAAATTTTCTTGGCATTTTTCTTCAATTAATTGTTTAAAACGCTTTACTAAAATTCGACTTTTCTGTAACTTTTCTTCCTGATTTTGAACAGGATATATTCTATTACATTGAATTAATATTAAATCTAATAATGCACGAACTGCTTCTTCTTTATCGGTTAATTGGTGGTCATTTTCATAAATTGCATTTTTAAAAAGCTCAGATAAAGTGATGTGGTCGGTTTTAGATTTTAAATATAATGGTGGCGTATCTTTACCTAAAGTGTAAAAAAAAGGCAATTCAAATAATTTATATGGATTGGTTTTGTTGAAATGGTAAAACGACGATGAAAATAAAAAAATATACCCCTGCACATCATCTGATAATTCTAATTCATGAATTTGCCCTGGAGATAAAAAGAAAATAGCATCTGGTTTAATTTCATATTCTTCAAAATCAATGGTATAAACACCTTTACCTTGGGTTACAAACAATATTTCATAAAAATCATCGTGACGATGTGGGTAACTTACTTTAAAATCTCTGTTTCGGTTAAATATTTCAACCTGAAATTGCATGCCATGTTCAGCTTTGGTATTAAACCTATCAATGCTATAAACAGGAATGTTATGGATAGAAGTATTACTCATAATTAATCCAAATTTATAAATTTAAATTAAATTATACAATTCTATTAAAAAACAAAACTTCACAATATCAAATAGTTAATAAATTATTAAATTTTACTTAAAATATTAATCCATAATAAGTACCTAAATAAATATAAAAATCACCACTTTGTTTGGAATATTTTTTACACTTTTGTATTACTAAAAATCGACTTAAAATTTCTTAACTTAAATATTAAAATGGCTAATTACTTCAACACTCTTCCTTTAAGAGAAAAATTAAACCAGTTAGGTGTTTGTGAATTTATGGATAGCAGCGAATTTGCTGATGGCGTAAATGCACTTATCGGTAAAAAACTTGTAATTGTAGGTTGTGGAGCTCAAGGTTTAAACCAAGGCTTGAACTTAAGAGATTCTGGTTTAGATGTTTCTTATGCTTTAAGAAAAGAGGCTATCGATGCTAAAAGACAATCTTATGTTAGTGCTACTGAAAACGGTTTCAAAGTTGGAACTTACGAAGAATTAATTCCTTCGGCTGATGTAGTAATTAACCTTACTCCTGATAAACAACACACTGCTGTAGTTAATGCTGTAATGCCATTAATGAAACAAGGTTCAACTTTATCTTATTCACACGGTTTTAACATCGTTGAAGAAGGAACACAAATCCGTAAAGATATTACTGTAATTATGGTAGCTCCAAAATGCCCAGGTTCTGAAGTAAGAGCTGAGTATGTAAGAGGTTTTGGTGTACCTACTTTAATTGCTGTTCACCCAGAAAACGATCCAGAAGGTAAAGGTTTAGCACAAGCTAAAGCGTATGCTGTGGGTACTGGTGGAAACAGAGCTGGTGTTTTATTGTCGTCATTCGTTGCTGAGGTAAAATCAGATTTAATGGGTGAGCAAACTATTCTTTGTGGTTTATTACAAACTGGTTCTATACTTTGTTTCGACAAAATGGTTGAAAAAGGAATTGACAAAGGTTATGCATCTAAATTAATTCAATACGGTTGGGAAGTTATCACTGAGGCATTAAAACATGGTGGTATCTATGGTATGATGGATCGTTTATCGAATCCAGCTAAAATTCAAGCATTCATGATTTCTGAAGAATTAAAAGAAATTATGCGTCCTTTATTCCAAAAACACCAAGACGATATTATGAGTGGCGAATTTAGCCGTATCATGATGGAAGACTGGGCTAATGGTGATAAAAACTTATTAACTTGGAGAGCTGCAACTGGCGAAACTAACTTCGAGAAAACTCCTGCTGGTGATGTTAAAATCTCTGAGCAAGAATATTTCGACAATGGTTTATTAATGGTTGCTTTAGTTAGAGCTGGTGTTGAATTAGCTTTCGAAACTATGACTGAGGCTGGAATTAAAGAAGAGTCGGCTTACTATGAGTCACTTCACGAAACTCCATTGATTGCAAACACTATTGCTCGTAAAAAATTATTTGAGATGAATAGAGTAATCTCTGATACTGCTGAGTACGGATGTTATTTATTCGATCACGCTTGTAAACCATTATTGACTGATTTCTTCAAAACTGTTGAAACTAACATTATTGGTAAAAACTTCAACGAAGGAAGAGATAATGGTGTAGATAACAAAACATTATTTACAATCAACGAAATTTTACTTAACCACCCAATCGAAATTGTTGGTTCTGAGTTAAGAGATGCTATGACTGCAATGAAACCAATTGTTACAGAAGCATAATAATTTCTAAATTATATTTACAGAAAAGCCATTCTCGAAAGGGGATGGTTTTTTTTGTGTTTTATATTCGAAATTTGCAGGTGTAATGTTTTGGGATTTAACCAAAGATGCTGAAAATGAAAAATCATTACATAAAGTAGTTAAAGAATGTTTTTGGAAGTAATAAATAATAGGACAACAAAAGCTCACAGTAGAAATTCTCTACTGTTATATAAAAAATACAGTATTGAATAAATGCTTTAACTAGCTGATTTTCCAAGGAATAAATCCCAATCTTCACGAGAAGTAACATTTACAAAGTTTCTTAGATACATCACAAATGAAGGTCGGAATGGTTTGTACCTCAATACCATATCAGCTTCTTGTGGGGTTCTGTTTCCTTTGTAACCATTACAACGCTTGCAGGCTGTAATTAGGTTTTCCCAGCTAGTTGCTCCGCCTCTCGAACGTGGAAATACGTGATCAAGCGTTAAATCGTGTTTTACACCACAGTATTGACAAGTGAAGTTATCCCGTCGAAATATATTCTGTCGGTTTAAATGTACACTTTTAAAGGGTGCTTTCACAAAGTTATGGAGACGAATTACTGTTGGCATCGGGAATGATAAAGATACCGAACGAATCCAACTATCCTCATCTTTTGATACCATTTCAGCTTTGTTCAAATACAAAAGAACAAAAGCTTTTTGAACGCTGCACACAGTCAAGGCTCTAAAGTCTTGATTGAGTATTAACACATTACCATTCATGGCAATTATAATTTAAGGGTTCAGAGTGTACCCAAGCTATGCAAAGTGTGCGAGTAAGTATTTCGTTCAGGATTCCAAATTCCTTTTTCATCCAAAGTGTCAATTCTTACTTTTCCGTGAGCATGAATAATCTTATTATTATCCAATACTAAACCCACATGATTCACACGCCCAGATATTCCGCTAAAGAACGCAAAATCACCCTGTTTGTGTTCACCAAAAGTCGTTTTTTTTACAAAAATTTCTTGTTGCCAAGCATCTCGTGGTAAAAATACGCCTAATGGTCTGAAAATCATCTGCATAAAACCTGAGCAATCAATTCCAAATACAGATTTACCTCCCCATAAGTAAGGCGTATGTAAATATGAGTTTGCAATTAATTCCAAATTTGATAAATTATAATTAACAGAAAATGAATTATTTGTTTCTAAAATATTAAAACTTAATTCTTGAATTGTAAACTGATTACCATTTAGGTTTTGTATTAAACTTCCTGGTAGTAAAAACAGTGTATTTTCATTAAAACGAACAGAGGTTAATTGATGTAAAACTGTGGCATTTTTAACATTCAAAGCCAAAGTTTCATTAATAGAATAATGCAATTTAGCATCAAGCCAACCTTCGTATTCATCAATTATGCCTATTAATTTAAACCATTCTCCATTTTCCGAAACCTCAACAACCTTATAAGTTTCTCCAAAAATCAATTGCGACACTAACTCACTTTTATCTGAAGCTTCAGCTCGTAATGGCAATATATTATAAATTACCATTCCATAAGAATGAACATTTACAGTATATGCTTGAGCTGGAGTAAGTTTCATGTGAGTAGTATTTTATGTAAAAATGTAAATTAACCTACTGTTTCATATGTCTATCAATATCACGTTTGGCATCTTTTTCTTTCAAATCCTCACGTTTATCGTATAGTTTTTTACCTTTTGCTACTGCAAATTCAAGTTTTGCCAAACCTTTTTCACTTAAAAATAAACGAAAAGGAACAAGTGTTGTACCTACCTCTTGCAGTTTTGAGCTAATTTTTTTGATTT
The DNA here is from genome assembly GCA_041191405.1 of Bacteroidota bacterium. Classification (GTDB taxonomy): domain Bacteria; phylum Bacteroidota; class Bacteroidia; order Cytophagales; family UBA9547; genus JBEEOW01. The sequence continues at coordinate 18,508 of JBEEOW010000008.1, read as the reverse complement.
CTTTTTTGTTTAACAATAATTTTCTAACACGTAAAGGGTCGTGGTTAGTCCAAGTACCTTCAGTGTATCTACTTATATGCATACCTGTAACAAAAACTTCATTTTCTGCTACATAAGCATAACTATCATTAATATTTGCGTTATTTAATCTGATAGATTTAATTTCGGTTCCAGTTAAAACAATACCAGCAGTGTAAGTATCAATAAAAGCATATTCAAATGATGCTTTTTTGTTTTTTATGTTAATATGTTTTTGAATTTCGTCTTTGCCCTTTGCCATTGCATTTCAATTAATATTCAAAGTTAAACATATTGACTAAAAATAGCTAGAAAGAAATTTATGAGTGCTCAAAATATATGGTATATTTGTGTTTTAAAGCGAAAAAATTTCTGAACAAAATATATTAGATTAAAGATTATGGGAAGAGCTTTTGAATACCGAAAAGCAAGTAAATTGAAACGTTGGGGTGCTATGTCACGAATTTTCCCTCGTTTAAGTAAAGAGATTACTTTAGCTGCTAAACAAGGCAGTTCAGACCCAAATACAAACGGCCGCTTAAGAGCTGCTATTCAGAATGCTAAAGGGCAAAATATGCCTAAAAACTTGATAGAAAATGCTATCAAACGTGCAACTGAAAAAGATACTAAAGATTATGTAGAGGTTATTTATGAAGGTTATGGCCCTCATGGTGTTGCTATTTTAGTTGAAACCGCTACTGATAATAATACTCGTACTGTTGCAAATATTCGTTCGTATTTAAACCGTGGTGGTGGTTCATTAGGTACTTCTGGTTGTTTAGATTTTATTTTTGAACGCAAAGGTGTTTTCCAAATCAAAAAAGAAGGTTTAGACCAAGAAGAGCTTGAATTTGAACTTATTGACTTTGGTTTAAGCGAAATTTCAGAAGTGGATGATGAGCTATATATCTATACCTCTTTTGCTGATTTCCACAAAATGGGTAAATATTTAGAGGAAAAAGGTTTGGCTGTTACAAGTGCTGCTTTACAAAGAATTCCATTATCAACTGTTGAATTAACTCCTGAACAAGAAGAAGACCTTGATAAGTTAATTGACAAAATCGAGGAAGACGACGACGTTCAAGCTGTTTATACAAATATTGGATAATATTTAGTTGAGAGTTAAGAGTTGAGAGTTTTCCATTATTTAAGAACTCTAAACCCTTAACACTTAACTCTAAACCCTTAACTTCAAAATCTTGAAGAAAAAAATAAACATATTTAGCTTAATTATCAGACGAATATATACAGTATGGTTTTTACTGATATTTTTGTCGAGCTTTTTATTGCTATATCCATTTACCTATGTATTTCTTAAATTCAAGAAAATGCATTGGTATGCACACTACATAAATAAAATTTGGTCGCATATAGTTTTTAACTTATGCGGAACACCATGTGTAATTGAAGAGCATTTCAAACAAGACAAAAACCAAACGTATGTATTTTGTGCAAACCATACATCTTATGCTGATATTGCACTGATGTATAGAGCAATACATATTGATTTTTGTTTTATAGGAAAACATAGTTTGGGTAAAGTTCCACTGTTTGGTTACATGTATAGAACATTACATATTTTGGTAGATCGCAAAAGTAGAGATAGCAAAATAGAGTTAATGAATGAATCAAAACGGAGAATTGACAACGGACAAAGTATTATGATTTTTCCGGAAGGTACTATTCCTAAACACACGCCCAAAATGGCTGAGTTTAAAGATGGTGCTTTCAGATTAGCTATTGAAAAACAAATTCCAATTGTACCAGTTACTATTCCAAATAACTGGATTATACTTGCTGATGACGGACGTTGGCTTTGTCATTGGGGAGTTTTTAAAGCAATAGTTCACGAACCAATTCCTACAATTGGTTTACAAAACAGTGATTTACAGGCATTGAAAGAAAAAACTTACAATGTTATTCATAACGAATTATTAAAATATCATCCTATACCATCATGATTATAGATCAGGCAAAAGTAAAAAAAATAGCTCATCTTGCTCGTTTAGAGTTTAATGAAGAGGAAACTGTAGCCATTCAAAAAGATATGAACCAGATATTGGATTGGATGGATAAATTAAATGAATTAGATACTGATGATGTAAACCCCTTGACACACATGTCGGCTGAGTTAAACATTTTCAGAGAAGATATAACTTCTGTAACAATTTCACACGAGGAAGCACTTAAAAATGCTCCTAAAAAAGATTCTGATTATTTCAAAGTTCCTAAAGTGATTGATATTGTAGAGTAGTGAAATGTGCGAAGTAAGATGTAAAATGTTACTCATTTTAGATACTTGCTGTCATTCCGAGGAACGAGGAATCTTATAAATTTGATTTCAACCTCAAAATGACAAATAACTTAAACTATTACCCAAATGCTTCTTTTATAGGTATAATAAAATATTGATTTTGTTATTTCTTTCAAAGGAAGCATTACTTGTATTTATAAATATTGGTTTTATACCAATTTCTTGTGCGAAAAATAACATTTACTCAGGTTTCGACTACGCTCAACCACCGTAAATGTTATTTTCGAGTAACAAATACTCGAAAACGGTCACTTAGCGTAGCCGAAGTGTTAGTTTTCGCTGGACAATTAACAAATACAATCATCAATATTTAGCCATAAACTAATTTAAAAATACAGATGAATCAACTATTCTTTTGGAATACATGGCAAAAGCCATATCGTAACCTTTATTTAGTATTACTTTCATTAATAAGTATTTGCATTGCAATTGGCGCTTATTATAGAATTATGGGTTACAGTGCTAATATCGACTGGAACACCTATTTAACTATACAAACTCTGCCAGTAGTAATAGATAATTTCGGTAAAGGATTAATCAATTACGCCATTGAATCAGAAGGTTTTATGGTTTATCAGCAATACTATGGTAGCGAAATAAAGTTAAATACTTGGGCTATTTATGGCTTCCTTGGAATTATAGTTTTTAGCTTTTCTGTGTTTATGGGAGCTATTTCATCTGTTCGAAATAATTGGTATTATTTGTATGCAACATTAGCAATAGCGATGTTATTTGGCTTTAAACTTGAACTATTGGAAGTTTTCGCACAAAAGAACAACTACATTTTTATTGCAGCAATTTTATTTTACATTATTCCTTCCTACATACTTGTTGCATTTAAAAGGCATTATTCAATGCTTACCAATATTGCCATTTTTACAGGAATTAGTATTGTATTTTTCTCAGTAGTTATTGCAAATGCTACTGTACAAGCACCTGCAATTCAATTAGTTCAAAACGGAATTTTAGTTCCAGTTGCAATTACATGTATTTTAATTGTAGCTGTTGCTTATGATAATATTCATGTATTTTTATATTTAATCACTGCCAATAACTCTGTAAGTGCACAAGGTAATGCGCTCAATTTCATAGTTGTATCATTGATATATTTCACAAACATAACATTGGTATATTTAAAAATATCTCACACAATTGACTTTAATATTATTTATGTTGATATATTTTTGATATTTGCTTTGGCAGTAATTGCAGGTATTTGGGGCACTCGTAAACGCAATGTTTTTATGGGAACCTTGCCTTATGAGCCAATTGGTGCTGTGGTATATTTGTGTGCAGCATTGGTTGCTGTTGCAACTATCACTTTCCAATTAGCTACTGCAAATCAAACATTTGTATTGTTTTTTGAAAATTTAATTACTTACACTCAGCTATGTTTTGGATTATTATTCTTTTTTTATGTGTTAACCAATTTCTTTGTATTCCTATACAAAAATCAAAAAGTACATTTAATTGTATATAAGCCTGATAGATTGCCTCTTGCTATGGTTCCAGCCTTAGGTGCTGTGTTTGTGGGAGCATTATTTATGAAATCGAATTTAACCACCATCGACCAAGGTGTATCTGGTTATTACAATGGTTTGGCTGATGCTTACATGAAAAGTAAAGATTATTTCGTAGCCGAACAGTTTTATAAAAAAGCCAACAGTGCTTATTTCTATAATTTTAAAGGAAACTACACACTTGGCGTAATGGCTAGAAGTTTGGGAGATAATGTTGCTGCAACTTATTATTTTTCAAGAGCAAATAACAATTTGTACTCAAATGAATATGCTTATGTAAACTGGGCAAATAGTTTAGAAGGTAGTAATAACTTATTTGATGCATTTGATGTGTTAAAAGAAGCAAAAACAAAATACCCTAAAAGTGGAAAAGTTTATAACAACTTAGGGATATTGTTTAAGAGAACAAATATCAATGATTCAACCTTGTATTATTTCAAATTAGCTCGACAATTGAATGACGATGAAACAGTTCCAATGTCGAATTTATTAGCCTTTGGAATTGAAAAAACACAAGGAAATGTAAACGCTGAAATGATTGACACTACAGAATCTCAATCAAACAATAAAGCCTACGAAACCAATAAATTGTTTATTTACAACAGATTAGGTGTAAAATATAATGGCAATTTAAAACCTGACACAAGTTCAAAAGGCTTACCTTATGAGGATTTTGCATATTTCTATAACTACGAATTAAACAGAATTAAAGAAGCTGATACTACTATGTTGGCTTATGTAAAAGCCTACACTAAAAAAGATACAACTTCGGAATATTACGATAATTTAAGTTTCTTAAAAGCCGCAAAACATTATTATGCAGGTAATAAAAACTTAGGTATTGCCGAAATGTATTCATTAGTTAGTACAGCAGGACAGTCGGCCCCAATACTTGCTAATACCTTAGGAATGTGGATGATGAAAGAAAATGCGTATGGTTTAGCGGCAGATTTCTTTAAAACATCTTTAAATAAAAGAAATGAAAATGCACGTTTAAATTACGCTTTGGCGCTTACTGAAAATGGTGATTTTGCACAAGCATTTGATGAATGGTCAATAGTGAGAACATCAAAAGACAAAGATGATTACAATTTTGCATCAACCATACAACCATTAATTTATGTAGCTGTTCCTGAACAAGCTATGACTTGGGATGATGAAAACAAAACACACTATCTACATTTCAGACATCCATACATGAAATTGGAAGAGTTAATTGAGATTTATAATTCAATTAAAAACCCAACATTTAAACAATATGCTACTTTAGAACTTTTCAAAAAACAATATACTGCGGGTAATTATCAAGCAATTGTAAATGTTTACCCTCAAGCACTTAGTTTAGGTACCGTTCCAACTTCATTACTCGAAGAGTTAAATGAGTTTTATTGCAAATCATTAATCAAGTTGAATAAAAAAGACATTGCAAAAGATATTATTGCAAAAAGTAAAATCGATCCAGCAAAAAAATATTATTTCGATGCAATGATTAATGCTACCAATGGTAATACTAAAGAAGCCAACAAATTATATTCATTAGCGGTAAATAACAACCCATTTGATACCGATGCCAATATTGATGCTGCCAATTATTTTAATTCTCAAAATAAAAAACAAGATGCGTATGGTATTTTGGTAAATGCAGTTTCAAACAATCCAAAAGATGTAAGGTTATATAAAGCATACTGTTTACAAGCATTAAAAGTTGGTTTAGATAAATTTGCCAACGATGCTTTAAATGCAATACAAAGTTATGTTCCAGCTTATGAATATGAAGAATTCAAAGTAGAATATGACAAAGTTGCTAAGGAGAACGGTTTGTAAATAATTAGGAATTAAGAATTAATATTTAGTTATTGATTAACATTTAATTGAATTTTGTCATTCCGAGGCACGAGGAATCTTATAATATTTTATATTTTAATAAGATTCCTCGTGCCTCGGAATGACAACTACTTATTTAATTTTAACATGAAAATATACACCAAAACTGGCGATTTAGGCACAACCTCTTTATTAAGTGGAAACAGAGTATCAAAAGCAAACCTACGAGTAGATGCTTATGGTGCTGTGGATGAACTAAATAGCCACATTGGTTTATTAGAAGCGCATGTAAAAACAGAACATTACCAACTAGCTTCTATTCAGCATATTTTATTTAATATTGGTTCATTATTAGCTGCAGATTCGCAAGAATGGGAAAGTCAATTACCTCAAATTGAAGAAAGTGACATAACCATTATTGAAGAATTAATTGATAAATACACCAATGAATTACCTGTGTTGAGAGCATTTATACTACCAGGCGGAAGTATTGAAGCAGCTCAAGCACATATTTGCCGAACCGTTTGCCGTAGAGCTGAACGAGTAATTGTGCATTTAGCCCAAAACGAAGAAATCAATTCAAACATAATCAAATACTTAAATAGACTTTCGGATTATTTATTTGTGATTGCACGCCATGTGTTACACAGTAAAAATATACCAGAAGTTCTATGGAAATCTAAATAAATCATTCACCATGAATAAGGAAAATCTCAAAGAGGTTTGCGTCAGAATAGAGGCGCTGAGGAGGTATCTTTGACTACGATCGTAGGATTGAGATAATCAGACACGAAGAAATTAAAATTAGCGACCCAAAATTTTGGGACAACCCAGCGGAAGCTGAAAAGGTAATGCGTAATGTGCGTACAGAAAAAGCTTGGGTTGAAAATTATGACAAAATCAAAGGAATAGCCGATGATTTTGAAATAATGCTTGAATTGTATTCAGCCGAAGAAGTTACGCTTGAAGAACTTGAAACTGAATGGAAAAACTTAACTGAATTCCTCGACGAATTGGAATTTAAGCGAATGCTTAGTAATGAAGAAGACCAACTAAGTGCTGTATTAGAAATCAATTCGGGAGCAGGAGGAACTGAAAGTCAAGATTGGACACAAATGTTATTTCGTATGTACATGATGTGGGCTGAAAATAGAGGCTACAAAGTACGAGAAGTAAGTTTGCAAGAAGGTGAGGTTGCAGGTATAAAATCAGTAACAATTGAAATTCAGGGAGATTATGCATTTGGTTACTTAAAAGCCGAAGCAGGTGTGCATCGTTTGGTGAGAGTTTCGCCATTTGATTCAAATGCAAAACGACACACATCATTTGCCTCCGTTTTTGTGTATCCTTTGGTTGATGATACCATTGAAATTGACTATAATCCAGCTGATATTGAGTGGGATACATTTAGAGCTGGCGGTGCTGGTGGACAAAATGTAAACAAAGTTGAAACTGCGGTAAGGTTAAAACACAAACCAACAGGAATTACCATTGCATGTCAGATTGAGCGTTCGCAATTGATGAACAAAGAGCATGCAATACGAATGCTGAAATCACAATTATATCAAATTGAGGTAGATAAGCGCAATGCAAAGCGTACAGAAGTTGAAAGTGGAAAGAAAAACATAGAATTTGGTTCACAAATACGAAGCTATGTATTAGACAAAAACTACGTTAAAGACCACAGAACCAACATCATGTGTCACGATCCTGATAAAATCCTAAACGGAAATTTGGACGAACTCATAAAAGGTTATTTAATGATGACTTAAAACTAAAAACAGTCGTTGAGATGCAAATTTCAACGACTGTTTTGGTTATTGATGAAGTTAATTTTGTCTCTATGTGATATATTTGCAATATTCTCATAAATATAAAGGAATATTTTATGGATATATACTCAAGTTTGAGTAAACTTGCGAAAACACGCTAGTTTCTATAATTTATAACAAACAATGAAGAATCATTACGATACATTAGAAATAAAAATCGGAGCAAGTGAAGCCGAGATAAAAAAAGCTTTTAGGAAACTTGCAGTTAAATATCACCCAGACAAAAATTTTGATGATATATTTTTTGCAAAAAAATTCATAGAAATTAAAGAAGCATATGATATACTAATTGACCCAATAAGCAAAAAAGTTTATGATAATCAATTGCTAAATTTTCTCAATAGACAAACTGCAGAAGAAATATTAAAACAAGAAGAAAAACGTCAAGACCAAAAAAAGAAACAAAAAGAAGAAGAAGAAAAGTTTTATTACGAACCACTCAAACCTTTTTACTCTTCTAGAGATAGGGATCAGCAAGAAACATCTCAATACAAACCAATTTTAGACTTATGGGGTAATAAGTTAAACGATAACTTCGACTTTTTAAAATTACCCAAAAGAATAGGTAAGATTATCGGAGCATACTCAGATTTAATAATTGGTATGGAACCTCTTTCAAGTTCTCAAAAAACAATCCGTTTATTAAAAGGGCTTTTTATTGGTTTAGCAATTAGTGCATTGATATATTTCATTGGCAGGCCAAGTGAAATATGGACTGTAATTTGGCTTTTAGTGCCAATTGCAATTGCATTATGGATTTCGAATAATTCAATTAAATTTGAACATAGTAATTTCTTTGTAGGTATAAATGGTTTTGCTGAATATCGTTGTGAAGAAAACAGAAACAATATTATAATTGACAAAGAAGTAAATTTTAACGACATAACGGATATTTATTTACATCAGCTAGATAAAAAAGTAAATTTCAATTATCAAGGGACTGACTTTCTTTATGTTTTTCTAAATTCAAATAATGGTAAGGTCGCATACTTTAAGGAAGGAAAATACGACAAGAAAAATAAGATAGAAAAACAGGGTAATGTCATCAATTTTTGTCGTAAAGTTGAGCAATATTGGACAATTTATCTACTTGACAAAATGGAAAAAGACCTTGAACAAAAGGGGCATATCCTCTTCAATTTATATTTCCACGAAAACAACTCATATACTCCATACATAAAAATTGGAATTGGACAGATTACTTTCATAAAAAGTGAAAATGAAGAATTTACTTATAAGTTTAATGAAATAAAAAAGATGTATTCAAAAGGTAACGATTTATTCATTGAACATAATAACTTCCAAAAATCATTCTTTTTCTTCAAATCGGGAAATGCAGATAAAATACCCATGTTAAACTTATGTAATAGACATTTTTTTTACAAAGCGATGGAAATATTATTAGGATATAAAATATAATTTTAACCCACCCCAAGTAGTAATTGTTTGAGTGAAGCAGTAACTAGGATAAGGCGAGGTGGTGTTTCTATCGCCATTTTTTCACCCCAACTATCAATAGCAAAACCCACCCCTAGCCCCTCCCAAGAGGGGAATATCCTATCATTATCTAAGATTTGAGGTAAATTTTGAGATTTGACGAGTTTATCAGTCAACTTTAAGTGTTATTAGAATGTTTGTTAATGGACGAATTCCCCTCCTCGGGAGGGGCAAGGGGTGGGTTTTGTAATGTAAAATTAAAAAAAATACAATTTTGAGATTTTTAACCATTTTGGGCAAAAAAAAGAGTCACATTTCTGTAACTCTCTCTTTAAATATTTATTATTTGAAGTAAGTTTTAAACCTCAAAGTTCTCTAAAATACCATCTTGTACAATAGAGCGAACTTTAAACTTCTCATCAAAAGCAACTAAATTAGCTTTATGACCACGTTTAATTCTACCGTATAAATTATCAACTTTTATAGCTCTTGCAGGATATAACGAAGCCATTCTTAATGCTTCATCGATTGTAATTCCTACATATTTAACTAAATTCTCAACACCTTCAATCATAGTCAATGCCGAACCTGCCAATGCTCCTGATTCTGTTCTCCATAATCCGTTCACTTTAGCAATTCCATATTCGTTATCATCACCCGTATCCATTGCATCAGTAACCAAGAATAATTTATCTTCTAAAATTTTCTTAGAAACCCTAACAACCGAATATTCACAGTGGTGACCATCTACAATAATACCTGCATAAATATTTTTAGAGTCAAACGTTGCTCCTACTAAACCAGGTTCACGGCTATTAAACTGCGACATTGCGTTAAACAAGTGCGTAACCATTGTAATACCTGAATCAAAAAAATCTTTAGCTTCTTTATAGGTAGCGTTACTATGTCCAGCAGAAACAATAATATCACTATCTTCTAATAAATGTAATTGTTCGTCAGTAAAAGTTTCAGGCGCTACAGTAATAACTTTAATAACACCTTTTCCTTTTTCAATGATAGTTTTAAGCTCCTCAGTATCAACTGGTCTAACCAATTTATGTGCACCACGTTTCGCTGGGTTAAAATATGGACCTTCAAGATGCATACCTAAGCAGCCAAACTGACCATTTTCCATAACATGTCTAGTAGCCTCAATACCTTCAAGAATGGTTTCCAAAGTTGCCGAAATCATGGTAACTAAAAAGTTAGTTGCACCAAAATTTTTGTTCCCTTCATACACTCTTTGAATACTATAAGGAGTTGGAGTTTTGGTAAAAAAACTACCTCCACCACCATTAATTTGCAAATCAATAAATCCAGGAGCTAAATTAATACCGCCTAAATCAACACCATCACCTGCGATATCCTCATCAACAATATCAAATATTTTGTCATCTTTAATTACAAGTGCTTTATTATAAAGTACTTGTTCTCCAGTATAAATAGTGCAATTTTTAAGTACAAGCATAGCTTTTATTGGCTTATCATTGAAATGGCAAAATTACATTTTTTTTTCACATTGCTTATTTTTTTATGCAATAATTTAAACTAAAAACAACAAAAGAATTTATATTTCAATACAATCAACTTAAAATCAAAAGTATATTGATTCAAATAAAAATAATCGTTCTATAATTTTAAAATATATGCAATTAATAAAACAAGATTTGTATTTTTGTAAATCATTCATTCAAAAATGCATTTCACAAAAAACAAAATATTATTATTTTTTTTAATAGCAATTTTAGGTTGCTTCAGTGAAGCGTATAGTCAAAACCCAAAACAAACTAAAAAAAGAGAAGCATTTTGGAGAAAAATGGGCAAAAAGAAAAACACTTTAAAGATGCATTATGAAGCAAAAAGTTACGACCATGATGGCGATGGTGTAGCCGATGTGAATGATCATTGTCCAGACACCCCAATTGGCAAAAAAGTAAACAAGTTAGGATGTGCAATTGATACTGATGGAGATGGTGTTGCAGATGAAGAAGATGCTTGTCCGGATAAAAGTGGACCACGTCAAAACTTAGGTTGCCCATGGCCAGATTCGGATGGAGATGGAATAATTGACATAAAAGATGATTGCCCTGACCAATATGGAATTCAAAGATTTAAAGGTTGCCCCGATTCGGATAAAGACGGAGTTCCAGATAGAGAAGATAAATGCCCAGACGTAATTGGTGCTCCTTGGCTACAAGGATGCCCTGAAAAGTAGCATAGTTTTTTTTTGCAAATAAAATTATATTAATTATATTTGTAACGTTTAAGACGGAGTTGGAATTGTGAAGCCGTCCCTGCAGGGGTCGGCTTTATCATTTTACCCAATTGTAAAATTCAAGTGAAAGAAGAAATATTCAAAATTGCAGAATCATTAATCACTTCTCCAAATGTATTTGTAGTTGAGGTAATTATAGGTTCACATAATAAATCAACAAGGGTACAAGTGATTCTTGATGGTGATAATGGAGTTGGGATAGATGATTGTTCTACTTTGAGCCGACAATTAGGTGAACAAATTGAAGAGAAAAATTTATTTGAGCAGGCTTACACATTAGAAGTAGGTTCACCAGGATTAGATAAACCTCTGAAATTAAAACGTCAATACAACAAAAACATTGGTAAAACAGTGAAAGTAGTTGAAAAAGATGGAGTGACCATTACAGGTGAACTTTTGGAAGTAGCTGAAGATACAATTTTAGTGAAAGAATCTAAAAAAGTAAAAAGTAAAATCACTACTACCGAACACACTATTTCATTTAACGATATAAAATCTACAACAGTAGTAATTTCATTTAACTAAGAATGGATACTTTAAATTTAATTGAATCATTTGCAGAATTTGCTAAGCAAAAAGGAATAGATCGTCCAACAATGATGAAAATCTTGGAAGATGTGTTTAGAACTATGATTCGCAAAAAATATGGTGCAGATGATAATTTTGATATTATTATCAACGCTGACAAAGGTGACTTAGAAATTTGGAGGGTACGAGAAATCGTTGACGAAGAATTTGCAGAAGATAGCTTTGATTACGACCCAAATAAACATATTGAATTAAAAGAAGCAGTTAAAATTGAGCCTGATTTTGAAATAGGTGAAGAATTATCTGAACAAATTCAATTAGTTGATTTTGGAAGAAGAATGGTTATGACTGCTCGTCAAACATTAATCCAAAAAATCAAAGACCTTGAAAAAGATCAATTATATCAAAAATATAAAGATTTAGTTGGTGAAATTGTAACTGGTGAAGTTTACCAAGTATTAAATAAAGAAGTTTTACTTGTAGATGCAGATAATAACGAGTTAGTTATTCCTAAATCAGAGCAAATTTCAAAAGATAGATACAGAAAAGGTGAAAATGTTAGAGCTGTAATTCACAGAGTTGACATGAACAATGGTTCACCAAGAATTATTCTTTCAAGAACTTCGCCTGTATTTTTAGAAAGATTGTTTGAACTTGAAGTACCAGAGGTATTTGATGGTTTAATTGCAATTAAAAAAGTAGTTCGTGATCCAGGAGAAAGAGCAAAAGTAGCAGTTGAATCATTCGATGATAGAATTGATCCAGTGGGTGCTTGTGTTGGTATGAAAGGTTCAAGAATCCATACAATTGTAAGAGAGTTAATGAACGAGAACATTGATGTTATCAACTATACTGATAATGTTGAATTGTTTATTCAAAGAGCGTTAAGCCCTGCAAAAGTATCTGCAATTAAAGTTGACAACGAAAAACAAAAAGCAGCAGTTTGGTTAAAACCAGATCAAGTTTCATTAGCAATAGGTAAAGGTGGAGCTAATATTAAACTTGCTGGCAAACTAGTTGGTTTAGAAATAGATGTATTCAGAGAACTTGAAAGCCACGAAGAAGAAGATGTGAGCTTAGACGAGTTTGAAGACGAAATTGAAGCTTGGATTATCGATGAATTCAAGAAAATTGGACTAGATACTGCAAAAGCTGTGTTAGCACTTAGTAAAGATGATTTAGTAAGAAGAACAGAGTTAGAAGCAGAAACTGTTCAAGAAGTATTCGATATATTAAGTCAAGAATTTGACCAGTAACTATACAAATGATTACCTACTGTGAAGAAGGTAATCATTTACAATTCGTTTAAACTTTATTAGTTTAAACATTCAAAATATCATAACAAAAAGACAAGAATGTCAGAAGAAAAAGTGGTAAGAATGTCCCAATTAGCTAGAAAGCTTAACGTCGGTATGCAAACCGTAGTTGAGTATTTAGCATCAAAAGGACATAAAATAGAGGCAAACCCAAATAGTAAAATTACTTTTGATCAAGTAGCTATTTTGGAGAAGGAGTTTGCTTCGTCGCAACAAGATAAAAAAGAAGCTTCAGAGCTAAAAATCGGTAAAAAACACAACGATATTCCTCCTGTGACTACCGAGGCTACTTCTAAAAATGCTTCTATTCCTAAAAATCCTCTAACTGACACTTTATTCAAAAAAGAAAAGGAAGAATCAGGAACTTCAAATTCTGATAAAAACCCAGATCCACTTTTTGAAAAAGTGCAACTTCAAGGTATAAAAGTGCTTGGTAAAATTGATTTAAACCCAACAAAACCAGCAGCACAAACTCCTACTACTCCAAAAGTAGAAGAAAAACCAAAAGTTGTTACTCAACAATCAGCACCAGTAAAAGCTGACAATTCAAACAAAAACACTAACGAAGTTAAAAATTCAACTCCTGTTAATGTTGTTTCGAACAATAAAAATGAAGATGTAAAAAACAATACACCTTCTGCAAATCAAAATATTGTTGATAAACCTAAAGTTCAGAATCAAAACGCAGAAATCAAACCTGCGAACAATCAAGGACAGAACAAGAACAACAATAATCAAAATAATAACAATAACAACAATAAGCCTCAAAATCAAAATAATAACAAGCCAAACAATCCTAATCAAGGACAAAACAAGCCTGTTGCTAAAGAAATTGAGAAACCGGTTGTTAATACTGTTACTCCTCCTAAAAACGAAATTACTCCACCTTCTGAACCTATTGAAGAGGCTCCAGCAGTTTGGGTTGAATCAAAAGCTGATACATTAAAAGGCTTAACAGTTTTAGGAAAAATTGAATTACCTGTTGAGAAAAAACCTCAAGGAAATGGTGGTAAATTTGGAGGTCAAGGTCAAGGAAATAATGACAAAAAGAAAAAACGTAAACGTTTAAAAACGGATGCGAAACCAGTTGTAAGCTCTAGTAATGCTGCACAAGTTGCTAAAAACCAACAACAAGGTGGTGGTCAAAAACCACAAGGTCAAGGTGGTGGCAACAACAATGGTCAAAACCGAAATAACAACAACAATAAAAATGGCGGTGCTCCACAGCCAAAAAACAATACTGAAGATAGAGTAAGAGGTACAGGTGCATATAAACCACCTGGAACAAATACTGGCGGAGGTAATAACGGAGGAAATCGTCCAAATAATAATGGTGGCGCAAGACCAAACAACAACATAGCAGGTGGTAGTCCAGCTACAAGTGGTGGTTTTGGTGGTGGCAACTCAGGTGGCGGCGGAAACGGAGGTGGTAATCCACGTAATGCTGGCAAAGGAGGTAAATTTGATAAGGCGAGCAAACTAGAATCTAAAGAAAGAAACGTAAGTGATAAAGTAAAATCAACACTAGGCCAAATGGGCGCAGGTGGTGGTAAAAAAAGTGCTTTATCAAATCGTTCGAAATATAAAAAAGAAAAACGTAATGCTTTTGCTGATGCAAGAGATGAACAAGCATTACAAGATGAGTTAGAATCAAAAATCTTAAAAGTTACGGAATTTGTATCGGCAAGTGACTTAGCTTCTATGATGGATGTTTCTGTAAATCAAATCATTTCTACATGCTTAAGCATGGGAATGTTTGTATCTATCAATCAAAGATTAGATGCAGAAGCTATTGCAATTATTGCTGATGAATTTGGTTTTGAAGCTCAGTTTGTTTCTGCTGAGGTAGAAAGCGAAGAAGAAGACGAAGTTGTAGTAGATGCTCCAGAAGACTTAGTTGAAAGAGCGCCAATTGTTACTATCATGGGTCACGTTGACCATGGTAAAACTTCTTTACTTGACTATATTCGTAGAGCAAATGTTACAGCACAAGAAGCGGGAGGTATTACACAGCACATTGGTGCTTACGATGTAAAAACTGAATCAGGTAAACGAATCACTTTCCTTGATACACCTGGTCACGAAGCATTTACAGCGATGCGTGCTCGTGGTGCTAAAATCACAGATATTGTAATTATCGTAGTTGCAGCTGATGATGGTATCATGCCTCAAACTAGAGAGGCTATCAATCACGCATTAAATGCTGGTGTACCAATCATAATTGCAATCAATAAAATAGATAAGCCAAATGCAGATGCTGAGAAAATCAGAACTGCATTAGCAAATGAAAACATCCTTGTTGAACAATGGGGTGGTAAATACCAATGTGAAGAGGTTTCGGCAAAAAAAGGAATTGGTATTAAAGAATTATTGGAAAAAGTATTACTTGAAGCTGAAATGCTTGAGTTAAAAGCTAATCCAAATAAATCAGCTATTGCTACAGTTATTGAGGCTTCGCTTGATAAAGGTAGAGGTTATGTTTCTACTTTAATGGTACAAGAGGGTACACTTAAAATTGGAGATGTATTATTAGCTGGTCACCATTTCGGTAAAGTGAAAGCAATGCTTGACCACAAAGGTCGTAAATTGAAAGAAGCTGGTCCATCAACACCTGTACAAGTACTTGGCTTAAGTGGAGCTCCACAAGCTGGAGATAAATGTAAGGTGATGGAAACCGATCGTGATGCTAGAGAAATTGCTTCAAAAAGAGAGCAAATTTTGAGAGAGCAATCACTTAGAACTAAGAAACATATTACATTGGATGAAATTGGTCGTCGTTTAGCGATTGGTAACTTCAAACAATTAAATATTATTATTAAAGGTGACGTGGATGGTTCTGTTGAGGCATTAACTGACTCGTTACAAAAATTATCAACGGATGAAATCCAAATTGGAATCATTCACAAAGGTGTTGGTCAAATCTCTGAATCTGACGTATTGTTAGCTTCAGCAGCAGACTGTATCATCATAGGTTTCCAAGTACGTCCTTCGCCAAATGCGAAACGTATTGCAGAGCAAGAGCAAATTGATATTCGTTACTATAGCATTATTTACGATGCAATTGACGAAGTTAAAGCTGCAATGGAAGGTATGTTAGAGCCTAAGAAAGAAGAAGTTGTTGTTGGAACAATTGAAGTTCGTCAGGTATTCAAAATATCTAAAGTTGGAACAATTGCTGGTTGTTATGTACTTACAGGTTACACCAAACGTAACTCTAAGGTGCGCTTAGTAAGAGACGGAATTGTAATGTTTGATGGTGCAATTGATGCATTAAAACGTTTCAAAGACGATGTTAATGAAGTAAAAACAGGTTATGAATGTGGTTTATCTCTTAAAGGATTTAATGATATCAACGAAGGTGATACCATTGAGGCTTACGAGGAAAGAGAAATCAAACGTAAACTTTAATACTATAAATTTCAGTAAAAAAAGCTCGTTTTTTAGAAAACGAGCTTTTTTTTTGATTATTTTTACAGATATAGGAACTAAGAATGGAAGAAAGAGAAATAATTGAAATTAATAATGGAATTAAATTTTTAATCCATAAAGAAAGAGATATTCAATTAAAAAATAAATTAATAGCTGATTTTGAAATAATTACAAATACTTCTAGTAATTCAAAAATCAAAAAAACAAGTTTAGAGAACTTAATAAATTATTTTTCACATTTAGATACTTGGGAAGAAGAAATTGTGACTTACCTAGTAAACCTTTTAGCGTTTAATTAGATGGATGCAAAACTAATTACATTTCCATCGTTTGGTGATAAAAGCAACGGACTGCTAACATTTACTGAATCATGTAATGAAATACCTTTCGATATAAAAAGAGTGTTTTGGATTAATTATACTCCAGAAAATACATTGAGAGGAAAACATGCTCATAAATTAACCGATTTGGTATTAGTAGCAAACGTAGGTAGTGTTGAAGTTACAGTTACATCAAAAACTAACCTTACACAAACTTATATTTTGAATGAACCGAACATAGGATTATATATCCCTAAAAATCATTGGCATACTATGACTTTTTCAGCTAATTCAAGCTTGTTAGTTTTTGCATCAGAAATATACAATGAAACTGATTATGTAAGAAATTTTGATGAATTTTTACAATGATATTCTCAAATAAAAATATTCACTTCTACTCCCCTATTTATTTCTTTTATAGAAATCAAATAGCTCAATTAAGTGAACTTATGCAAAATGATTTTACAAATAAAATAAATGAAAATCGATATCAAATATTTTATCCAGATAGTATTGATAAAGAAACATTTATCATTTATGAATACTTAACTTGGGATAGCAACTATTTTAAAAACAATACTATCAAAATTCATTACTTAAATTCTAAAAATTATTCACAAAATTTCACTCAAGTAATTACATTATTTATTGAACATTTAAACAAAAGCTATTCAAACTTATATATTTTAATTGAAATACCTTCTGAAGAAATATCGTTTGTACAAGATTTAAATAAAGCTGGTTTTGCTCTAGTAGAATCAAGAATTGTTCATTATAAAGAGATTTTAAAACCAGAAGAAATAGAAAGAAAATGTATTTCTGCAAATGTAGAAAACATTGAATCTATAAAAAAAACTGCATTTAAAATGAGAAATATATTTGATAGAACACATGCTGACAAATATTTTTCTGAAGAAGTAGCAGATAAATATGTAGAAAAATATGCAGAAAACTGTTTGTTAGAAAAATTAAGTGACATTGTTTTTATACCAGAAAACAAGTATGAACAAAATGCATTTTTAGCATTGAAAAAGAATCAATTACAGAATTATTCTCAAATTATTTTAACAGCAGTTTCAAGTGAAACTAACAAAGGTTGGTATATTGATTTGGTAAAAAATGCAGTAAATTATAGTTTGGAAAATAAGTTAACTAGAATTATTAATACAACACAAATAAATAATGCGCCAGTTATTCATACACTAGAAAAACTAGGTTTCAAAACAGGAAAAACGAGTCATATATTTTCTTTAAGCATTTAAAAATTGTGGTTGAAAAGATTAATGAAAATATAGTTTACAAAATTATAATCACTCTGGTTATTGGAATAGTATTCTTTAATACATTTATAAATAATCAAATTGAACATTTTGGCTGGGATGGAGAACGTTATGCTAATATTTTCATAAACTTTGAAAACTTATTTTTAAACAAACAAATATTTACATACTACTTTCAAAGGTGTTTACCTTTTGCTGTTTTTCATTACATATTTAGAGTTTTAAATATTGAATTTTCAGAATTCAACATTGTATTTTTTATGAAAATATTAAATACAACACTGATTATTAGTAGTATATATTTAATAAATCAAATATTCAATCATCATAAAATTAAAACAAATTTAAAAACCTTAGGTATTGTATTAATATTTTGTAATTATCACATATTAAAAATTGCAGGTTATTATCCAGT
>JBEEOW010000007.1:0-138973 GCA_041191405.1 Bacteroidota bacterium | reverse complement strand
CAAACTTGAACCTGTATCGATGTGCTCTTTACACACTAAATGTTTGAATGCTTCACTGTATACAACCTTTGTTCTTCCTTCCATTTTATGCTTACTTTGTGTAAACCTATTTCAGGACAAGACACTTATTTATAAATTTTAATTTAAACTTATATTATTATGAACACTTTAATTCATAAATTTAATAATGCTGGAATAGCCAAAAAGTTTTTGACTATAGCAATAGGCATGTTACTTGTAACTGTAATTATTAATGTTATATATTTTAGTATTTCATCAATAAATACTTCAAATAAAAATTTGACGGTTGTTGCTGGTGGTAGAGCAAGAGCAGTAGTTGAAAAGTTAGATAGAAACTACTTTGAAAGATTTGGTGATGTTCAGGTTTTTGCTTATAATCAGGAAGTTATCTCTGCAATTTCATCTCGTAAAATAAAACCTCAAACCCAAGATTTGATTGATTTCTTGGTTAGTAGTTATGTGTTTTATGATGCAATGTTAATTGTAGATAAAAATGGTATAGTTAAAGTAACTAATTCAAAAAATGAGTTAGGTAAAGATGTAAATTTTACATCTTTAATAGGTAAAGATTTATCAGAAGAAGCATGGTTTAAAAAGGCTAAAGAATTAAATGCTGTTTTTTATACTGATTATAAAATAAATAACGATGTTGCTAAAATTCTTGGTTCCACAGGAGAAGGGATGGAATTTGTATGTCCGATGAAGGATTCAAAAGGTGAAATTGTAGGTTATTGGTACAATTTTGTTAATTGGGATAGATTAAATAAAGGTATAAGAAAAGAATCAGAAGCTACATTACAAAAAAATTGGCCTAATTCATTTATTGTTATAACAGACAGTTTAGGTAAAGTAATTGATGCTGAAGATCAAAAACTTATAGGTTCAAATAAAGTAAGTTCGGCAAAGTTTAATGCAGGAGAGGGTTTTAATTTTTTAACTAAAACCATTACAAATTCAAAATACAACTTTGGAGAGTTTGTTTCTGAAGGTGCTTATAATTATCCAGGTGTTAAATGGAAAGCTTATGTATTTATACCAAAAGTATCATTTGGTTGGGCTTATTTTATGGATAATTTATTGATTTTTGCAATAATTACAGTTGTAGTTTCAATATTATTAGTTTTAGTTGTTAGAGCGTTTGCAAGTAGTATCGCAACAAAAGTAGATAATTTAAAAGATTCAATTCTTACTGTTTCAAAAGGAGAGTTAGTAGAAATACCAGAAAGTAGTTCGGAAGATGAAATTGGTTTAATGACTGCTGCGGCTAGAACATTGGTTCAAGATTTAAGAATTAAGGCTCAATTTGCTGATGAAATGGGTAAGGGAAATTTAGACTCGCCATTTTCTGCATCGGGAGATAAAGATGAACTTGGTAAATCATTGGTTGCAATGCGTGAAAACTTAATAAAAATTGAAAAAGCTCGTACTTCGGGAATGAACAATTTGATTAATTTACAATATGCATTGCTTGAAATGAAACCTAGTGGAGAAGTGATTTCTTCGAATACATTCTTCTCTAAATTATTAGGTTATAGCTCAGAAAAAGAAGTTATTGGGAAGAATTATAGCTCATTTGTAGAAGAAAAATTTGCTCGTTCTTCAGCTTATTCTGAATTATGGAATAATTTGAAAAATGGTAATAATCAGGTTGGTGACTTTAAAAATATTTCTTTATCAGGTAAAGAAATATGGTTTTCAGCAGCTTTTTCTCCAGCATATGATGAAAATGGAAATCTAGAAAAAGTTTTAATGATTGCTTCAGATGTAACAGATGTTAAAAATAAAAATGCTGTTTATGAGGCACAGGTGAATGCAGTTTCTCAAATACAAGGTGTAATTCAGTTTAATTTAGATGGAACAATAAAAACTGCAAATGAGAATTTCCTTAAAGTAACTGGATATAAATTAGATGAAATAGTAGGGAAACATCATAAAATATTTGTAGAATCTGAATATGCTCAATCTGTTGATTATGTAGAGTTTTGGAAAAAATTAGGAAGTGGTAATTTTGATAGTGGAACATACAGAAGACTAAATAAACAAGGACAAATTGTATATTTATCAGCAACCTATTTCCCAATTTTAGATTTAAATGGTAAACCAATTAGTGTTGTTAAATATTGTACTGATGTAACTCCATTTACAGTTGGATTTAATGCATCAACTAAATTTATTGATCAATTA
The DNA here is from genome assembly GCA_041191405.1 of Bacteroidota bacterium. GTDB lineage: Bacteria > Bacteroidota > Bacteroidia > Cytophagales > UBA9547 > JBEEOW01. Next base: position 136,768 of record JBEEOW010000007.1, on the reverse strand, counting down.
CGAAGAGGAAATTTAAATGCTAATTTAGAGTTAAATGGGGCTGTATTAAGTGGAGATATTTTAAAAGTAACAGAAGATTTAGTTTCTCTAAAAAATACTTTAAATAAAGTTATTACAGAAGTAAACAGAGTGGTTGATTTAGCTGGTAATGCAGGTCAGTTAAGGGAAAGGTTAAGAGTTGATGGAGTTGATGGTTCATGGAAACAATTAGTTGATTCATTGAATACATTATTAATGAATGTATCTGAGCCAATTTTGGATATGAATCAAATCATAACTGCTATGTCGATGGGAGATTTAACCCAAAGATTTGAGATGGCGACCAATGGTGATATTAAAGATATGGGAAATGCATTGAATATTGCATTGAAAAATATCAATAGAATATTAAAAGGTATTGAAAATAGTGCTTATACAGTTTCTGCAGCTTCAGCTGAAATGCTTGAAAAAGCTAGCTCTATGAAACGTAGCACTACAGAGGTTGCATCTGCAATATCACAAATGGCTGATGGTGCTCAAGAGCAGGCTATTAAAATGGATGAGTCATCGAAATTAGTAGATATGATTTTGAAATCATCAAATGAAATGGGTAATCAATCAGATACTATTTACAAAGCCGCTGAACGTGGACAAGAAAGTAGCAATGAAGGTTTGAAAATTATCAGCTCTGTTGTAGATAACATGACTGAAATTACGCAAACTGCTGAATTAACTGGTAAATCTATTGATGTTTTATCTACTCGTTCAGATGAAATTTCAAGAACTCTTTCTGTGATTACTGAAATTGCCGCACAAACAAATTTATTAGCATTAAATGCTGCCATTGAGGCTGCCAGGGCAGGTGATGCAGGTAGAGGTTTTGCTGTAGTTGCCGAAGAAATTAGAAAATTAGCTGAAGATTCTCGTAAATCGGCAATTGATATTGAAAAAGTTGTTGCTGATGTTCAGAAAGATACAAGTTCAGCTACTCGAGCAATTGAGAAAATGAAAGAAAGTGTAAGTAACGGAACGCAAGCTACAAGAGAAGCTGAAAAAGTATTTAGAAGTATTAACTCTTCAAGTGACGAAACTCTTTCACAAGCGAAAGATGTTCAACTTTCAACTAAAGAACAACAAAAATCAATTGCAGTTGTTGTAAGAAATATTGAAACAATTGTAGTTGTTGCTGAAGAAACTGCTTCTGGTACTCAGGAGATTGCAAGTTCGGCTAGAGAATTGAATTCGTCAATGGAAGAAGTTGCTTATACTGGAAATAGTTTGGCTGCTGTTGCTGATGAATTAAAACGAAATGTAAATCAGTTTAAGTTATCTTAATTTAAGATTGTAGATGTTAGATTATAGATTTTAGACTTAAGTTTAAAGACTTAAGATTTAAGATTTTAATTTTATTAAAAAACAAAAGAGCTCCAAGGTTTTAAACTTTGGAGCTCTTTTACTTTATAATTTAACTGAATTCTGACGACTGAAAACTGAAAACTAACTACTTAATTTCCAACTTAAATTCAGAAGTATTATGGAAAGTAATATCAGGATGATCGCTCATAACTACATTTAAATTCCAGTAACTTTCAGCTAAATAAACAGGATTGTTATCTTTATCAAATGCAATGTATGAGGATTTTCTACGGATAAATTCGTCTAATATTTTTTTGTCATCGCAAGTTAACCAACAAGCTTTATAGTAACCAAGTGCCTGAAAACGACATTTTGCTCCGTATTCATGCTCCAAACGATATTGAATTACTTCAAATTGAAGATCACCAACTGTACCTACAATTTTTCTGTTTCCTGGTTGTTGAATAAATAACTGTGCAACCCCTTCATCGGTTAATTGCATAATTCCTTTTTCTAATTGCTTAGATTTCATTGGGTCAGCATTTACCAACTCTTTAAAAATCTCAGGCGAAAAACTTGGAATACCTCTATACATGAATTTTTCACCTTCAGTTAAAGTATCACCAATTTTAAAGTTTCCTGTATCGTACAAACCAACTACATCACCAGGGAAAGCCTCATCAACCACGTTTTTACTTTGAGCCAAAAACGTTACAGGGTTACTAAAACGAACTTCTTTTCCATTACGCACATGGTAATAAAATTTATTTCGTTCAAATTTACCCGAACAAATTCTTAAAAATGCAATTCTATCTCTGTGGCGAGGGTCAAGGTTGGCGTGGATTTTAAACACAAAACCAGTAAACTTGTTTTCGTCAGCTTTTACCTCACGAGTATCTGAATTTCTACTTTTTGGCGATGGAGCAATTTTGATAAAAGTATCAAGCATCTCTTTGATACCGAAACTATTAACTGCCGAACCAAAGAATACTGGAGCAACTTCTCCAGTTAAATAATTGTCAATTTCAAAAGGTTCGTAACCAACCTCAATCAATTCAATATCCTCACGTAATTGATTTGCAAAACGCTCGGTAACCATTTTATCCAATATTGGGTCTGCCAAACCTTGCACTTCCACAATGTTAGTGTCAATATTGGTTTTGCTAGCATTGAATAAGTTTAATTTATTTTCGTAGATATTGTAAACCCCTTTAAATGATTCTCCACCAGAAATTGGCCAAGACAAAGGTCTTGTTTTAATACCTAATTTAGAATCAAGTTCATCAAGTAAATCGAAGGGATCTTTACCCGGACGGTCCATTTTGTTAATAAACACAATTACAGGCGTATTTCTCATTCTACAAACTTCCATTAATCTTTCAGTTTGTTCCTCAACCCCTTTAACACAGTCAATTACAAGAATAACAGAGTCAACCGCAGTAAGGGTACGGTAAGTATCTTCAGCAAAATCTTTGTGACCAGGAGTATCCAAAATGTTAATCAACGTATCGCTATACTCAAACGACATCACCGAAGTAGCAACCGAAATACCTCTTTGACGCTCAATTTCCATGAAATCGGAGGTGGCAGTCTTTTTAATTTTGTTCGACTTTACAGCTCCTGCAGTTTGAATAGCACCACCAAATAAAAGTAATTTTTCAGTAAGTGTAGTTTTTCCTGCATCGGGGTGAGAAATGATGGCAAATGTGCGTCGTTTTTGAATTTCTTCTGCTAATGTCATTGCTTTTGTAAAATGATAATTTCAGTAAAAATAAGTTATTTTTTGCAAAATGTGGCAATGTGGAGGGGATTATGTGAGGAGTGAGGTTGGATTTGAGGGGATTTTTGGGTAAAATTGTAATATAATCTGTCATTTTAAGAATGAATTTAAAACATTATATTTTTCTGTTAATCATTACATTTAGTCAAATTTCATTTGCTCAAAATGTTAAAGCAAAATGGATTTTTACAAAATCAGATGCAATGAATTGTGATGATTGCAAAGATAATCATCCTGAATGTTGTGTTTTTCGATTTAATGGAGTTAGATATGAAAGGCAACAATCATATATATTCAATTCAAAAGGGTTAGTTGATTCAATTTATAGTTATCATGTTCCACTTGGTGTAAATATTTATTCTATTAATGTATTTAAAAGGATTTTTGTTTCGGATTATAAAGTTGTTAAAAAACTAAAAGTTTATTATAATTCAAAAACCAAAACATTTTATGAAAATGGTTTAAAAGTTGAAAATCTTATATTAAAAGATAAAAAACTTATTTATAATAAGGGTAATGATTTGATTATTTATGAGTTGAAATGAAATTCATTTAAAATGTTACCTTTATTTTAAAATAATTAATGGATATAAAAAAAATATTTATTTGGATAGTAATTCTGATTGTAAATTTAATTTTGAATTTTTATATATTACCTTTTATACAAAAATCAGCAAACTCTCATATGAATGAAGGTCCTATTTGGGGATTTATAATGTTTATTATTTCAATAATTGTATTTGTTTTAGGTGTTAATGCTTTTTTTTCTAAATATGATAAAATGTTTCTGTTTTATTTTCTATCGTTGATAACTCTTATCTTTTGGGGTTATAAATTTTATACTATAATTTGTTTGAGTTGTTTGAATAATGGTTGAAATAAATTAATATCCAAATTTGATTTTAAAATCCGAAATTACACATGTCATACTGCCAAGTAATTGAAAATCTGCAACCAGAAGAGCGTAAAGTTTTACATAAAAATTACCATGATAATCATTATGGTTTCCCGATACATGATAACAATGAGTTGTTTGGACGATTAATTTTAGAAATTAATCAGGCGGGTTTAAGCTGGGAAACCATTTTAAAGAAAGAAGTTTCATTTAGAGCCGCTTACAGTAATTTTGAAATTGAAAAAGTAGCTGCATATACCGAAACAGACCGTGAACGTCTTTTGAATGATGCTGGTATTATCAGAAATAAACTTAAAATCAATGCGGCTATCGAAAACGCCAAAACAATTATTGAACTTCAAAAACAGTTTGGCTCTTTTGAAAAATGGTTACAACATCATCATCCCAAAACCAAAGAAGACTGGGTTAAAATCTTCAAAAAAACATTTCGATTTACAGGTGGCGAAATTGTAAATGAATTTTTAATGAGTATTGGTTATTTGCCTGGTGCACACAGTCCTGATTGCCACATTTACAACATTGTTTTGGAGCATAAGCCGTTGTGGAGTGTGTCTGAACTATGATTTTTAGAATTTAATGATTGTAGGATTTTTTGTAACAATTAAGCTTATTGAAATTTTACAAATATAATTACTTGTTGGTTCCCCTCCTTTTTTCAAGGGAGGGTGGTGGAGGTTTTTCAATATAAATGTTTAATTTTTTTTAAACTCATTTTTCCCATATATTCAAAACGAATTGCAATTAAATTTATAATTTGCAAAAAATACACTGTAATGATTAAAGAACAACTTTTAGAATATTGCTTTACTTATGTTGAAGAACGAATTTTATCTGCACAAAATGCAATTACTGTAGCACAAGAAGCTGCTAATGAGGAAGGTAAAAGTAGTGCGGGCGATAAATACGAAACTGGAAGAGCAATGATGCAATTAGAAATTGAGAAAAATACAAGTCAGTTGTTGCTAGCCAAACAAATGTTGAATTTGCTTAACCAAATCAAAACTTTTACAACTCAAAATATTGTGCAACAAGGCAGTTTGGTGCAAACTACTAACGGTTTTTATTATATTGCTATTGGTGCTGGAATTGTAAAAATGAATAACCTCGATTATTATTTAATTTCACAGGTTTCGCCTATTGGTCAGTTACTTAAAGGTAAAAAAATAGGCGATTCTTTTGTGTTTAATAATAAAGAATTTAAGATATTATCTGTTGAATAATTGTATTTAATAATGGATTTGAAACCAGAAATAGTATTACTTGATGCCGAAACGTTAGGTAAAGTTGAAGCTTTAAAAGAGATTGAAAATTTAGGAAATTTAACAATTTACCAAACAACTAAAAACGATTTAGTTGCAGAAAGAATCAAAAATGCAACGATTATTATTACTAATAAAGTTTTGATTACCAAAGAAGTAATGCTTGCTTCACCGAAATTAAAACTAATTTGTGTTGCTGCTACAGGTATGAATAATATTGATTTAGTAGCTGCAAAAGAGTTAGGTATTGAAGTTCGAAATGTATCTGGTTATTCAACAAATAGTGTTGCTCAGCAAACATTTGCTTCACTTTTACATTTACAAAATCATATTCAGTATTACAATCAGTTTGTACAAAATGGAGAGTATGCTAAAAGTGAAATTTTTACAAACCTTGCTTATCCAATTGAAGAGTTAAATGGTAAAACTTTTGGAATTATTGGTTTGGGCACAATTGGCAAAAAAGTAGCTCAAATAGCTGAAAGTTTTGGTTTAAAAGTAATTTATTATTCTGCTTCTGGAAATAAATATGATGTTGAATATGAGGCTGTAAGTTTAACATATTTGCTCCAAAATTCAGATTTTGTATCTATTCATGCACCTTTACGTGATGATACAAAAAACTTAATTACTGCAAAAGAATTGGTGTTAATGAAGTCAAGTGCAAAGTTGATAAATACAGGAAGAGGAGGAATTGTTAATCACACTGATTTGGCGTATGCAATTGATAATGATATCATTGCAGGAGCTTGTATTGATGTTTATGCAGTTGAACCTATTCCATTTGACGAGCCATTATTAAATGTTAAAAAGAAGCAAAAATTGGTTTTAACTCCTCATATTGCGTGGGCATCGATGCAGGCTCGTGAAACTTTGGTAAAAGGTATTATCAATCATATAAAATTGTTTATAAATAAATAGTTTTAAAGCTTTACTTTAGCTTAATTTATGATTATTATTTAAATTATTTTTGATTATTAATTACTCATTATTAATTATTTAAAGTGGATTCTCAAGATTTAACACAATTAGATAAAGAAGCATTAATTCAAAAAGTATTAACGCTGCAAAAACATATCGAAGAAAACGAATTGCATATCAGGGCAATGCGTAGTGATATTCGTAACAAGGAATTGATTGAATTACTTGAAGCCAATAGTCACGATTTACTTTTGGTACATGATTTAAAAGGAGAAATCATTGCTTTTAATAGAGCTAGTGATGAATATATTGCACCTAGTACAACTAATATCAGAGATTTTTTGGCTCCTGCTTTTAGAAATGATTTTGATGAATATTTGAGAAATATCACTGAAAATAAGTTCAATAAGGGGTTTATGAGAGTAATTGATAAAAACGGAACTATTCGTTTGTTAAATTACTCAAATAGACTTGTTGAGGATTCAAATGGTGAAAAAATTGTACATTGTATTGGGCACGATATTACTGAAATTTGGCTTGCAAACAAAAAACTTAAATCATCGGAAAGTAGTTATAGAGGTATTTTTAACCATAGTTCTGATGCAATTTTTATTTTAAATATTGATGGTCAGGTTCTTGATTTAAACGAAACTGCCATTGGTTTATATGGTGTAGATAAGGAAGAGGTTCTCAATAAATATTTTTTAGATATTAATTATATCAAATATCCTTTTGAAAAAGAATTAAATTTTGATATTAAACAAGTATTAAATAGTGCTTGGGAAGGAAATATTGAGGTAATTGAATGGGATATTGTTGATAAGGATTTCGGAAGATTTACTCACGAGATTACTTTTAGAAAAGCAATTTATTTCAATCAAGAAATAATTATTGCGCATGATAGAGATATAACTAAACGTAAACTTGAAGATGAGCAAAAATTAAAGAAAATTTCGGTTGCTGAATCGCAAAAAAAGCTTGAAGAAATTTTTGAAAAAGTGAGAATGCTTGCTGTTACAATTGATAATTCATGCAAGATAACTTACTGTAATACAAACTTTTTGAATTTAACTGGTTTTAAAAAATCAGAAGTGCTAGGGCAAGATTTATTTGATTTATTTGTTCCCGAAAATGGTTTAGAAAATCAAAGAACTGAATTTTTAGACATTACCCATGGGGGAATGTTTTTGGAGCAATTTGAAAGACAATTGTTTTCAAAATACGGTGATAATAGAATAATTCAATTCAACGTTGCCATGATTGCCGATGCCGATGGAGAAATTTCTGGTTTCTCGTTGGTGGGTAAAGATGTTTCGGAAAATAAAAGAATGGTTCGTGCATTAAGAGATACCAATAAAAAATTGGAGGATTTTATGCAAAATGCCAACGACTTAATTCAGTTATTTACTGTTGAAGGTAAGTTTACTTTTGTGAATCAAACTTGGAAAGAAACACTTGGTTATTCAGATGAAGAAATTGAAAATTTAAGATTTTCGGATATCATTTCTGTTGACCATAAACATGCAACACTTTCTACTTTACATAAAATTTTACATGGAGAAATAATTCCAGAATTTGAAACTGTACTTCAAACCAAGGAAGGTAAAAATGTATATGTTTCTTGCTCGGTAAACTGTAGAATTGTAAACGGTACTGCAACTGAGTTTAGGGGAATTTTCCATAATAATACATCAAGAATTAGGGCTGAAAGGGCTCAAACGCTATTTTATTCAATAGCAAATTTAGCGGTAAAAAGTGATAACCTTGAGAGTTTATACCTTGATATTCATAAACTTCTGAAACAATATATTGATGTTAATAACTTTCACGTTGCCTTAATTGATAACGAACATCAACAATTGAATTTCCCTTATTATGTTGATGAAAATAATCCTGGAGTGATTAGTTCATCGCATAGAATTGTGGGAAAAGGGCTGTCGGAATATACTTTAAAACAAGGGAAAGCTTTGTTTTTGTATGAAGAAGATATATTAAAACTAAGTGAAAATAATGAAATAGAATTAATTGGTCGACTTCCTAAAATATGGATGGGAGTACCATTAAGGCTTGAAAATAAGATAATTGGAGCAATTGCAGTAAAAAGTTATTCTGATAAAAACAAATACAAACAAAGGCATCTTGAAATGCTCGACTTTGTATCTAGTCAAATAGCCCTTGCCATTGATAGAAAAATTAAAGAAGCCAAAATTGCAGACCAAACTTCAAGATTACGTTCTATTTTTGAATCGAGTTCGCACTTAATTTGGTCTGTAAATCAGAAGATTGAGTTGACATCATTCAATCAAAACTATGCAGATGCAATATATTTTCATCATGGTGTAAATTTATTTACTGATAATATTCAACAAGAACAAAAATTAATTATTTCAGATGAATCATTTAGAGATTTTGTTTTTGAGAAATATAGATTAGCTTTTCAAGGAATACCTCAACATTATGAAACTTATATCTCTGATAAACAGAATAAAAATATTCAAATTTGGCGAGAAACCTATTTGAATCCGATTATATCATCTGAAGGAAAAATAGAAGAAGTTTCAGGTATAAGTCATGATATTACTGAAAAGAAAAATGCAGAATTAGCAATTCAAGAAAGAGAGGAGAAATTCAGAAGTATATTTGAATCTTTCCAAGATATATATTACCAAACAGATTCCTTAGGGCGAATTACATTGATAAGTCCATCGGTATATGAATTAACAGGTTACACTCCACAAGAAATGATTGGAAAGAAAATTTCTGATTATTACGTGAATGCTAAGAAACAAGAGAAGTTACTTAAACAACTACTCAGAACAGGCTCTGTTCGTAACTTTGAGGTGCGTATCCGTAGAAAAGATGGTTCAGAAATTCAAACCATCTCGAATATTCGAGTTGTATTTAATAATAAACGTGAAGCCATTGCTACAGAGGGAGTTGCAAGAGATATTACCTTCCTTAAAAAGACAGAACAAGATTTAATTAATGCCAAAGAAATAGCTGAAAAATCATTAAAAGTTAAAGAATTGTTTTTGGCAAATATGAGCCATGAAATTCGTACTCCAATGAACGGAATTATTGGTATGATTGATATTTTGGATATGTCGCCATTAGATGCAAATCAAAAAGATTATGTAAATACAATCAAACGTTCATCTGAAACTTTATTAAATATACTAAATGATATTTTGGATTTAAGTAAGATTGAGGCTGGTAAAATGCAACTTAAACCTCAACCAATTTATTTACAAAATACCTTAGATAAATTAATTGGTTTATTTTCTCAACAGGCTAAAAATAAGGGAATTGAATTGATTTTTAAAATTGAGGAAGATGTTCCGTTATATGTTGTAGCTGATGAAACTCGATTAATTCAAATTTTGGCAAACTTAACAAGTAATGCCATTAAATTTACCGATAAAGGCAGTGTAACCATTCAAGTTGAAAAGCAAAAATCAAGTGTAAAAAACAAATGTTTACTAAAAGCATCCATTATTGATACAGGAATTGGAATTGCAAAAGAGAATTTAGCATTATTGTTTAATACCTTTTCACAAATAGATAATTCATCAACAAAATCATTTAGTGGTACTGGTTTAGGATTGGTGATTTCTAAGCAGTTGTGCGAAATGATGAATGGTACAATTGGGGTAAAATCAAAAGTGAATCATGGTAGTTCGTTTTGGTTTACATTTTTAGTACCTACTTGCGAACCTTTTGAAATTCCACAACAAAATAAAGTAAATATTCATCAAGATGTTAACTTAAATGGTGTTGCAATTTTAGTTGTTGATGATAATAGTGTGAATAGAAAAGTAGCTTCGGAGATTTTAAAAAGCTATCATTGTTCAGTAGATTTAGCAACAAATGGAATTGAAGCAATTGATAAAGTAAAAGCTAATAATTATCAATTGATTTTAATGGATATACAAATGCCTGTAATGGATGGTGTTACAGCAATGCAAGAGATTAGGAGTACTATTAAAAACAAAATAATTCCTCCAATTATTGCCATGACTGCATATTCAATGAAAGATGATAAACTGAAATTTATTGATGCTGGTATGGACGATTATATTTCAAAACCCATCAGACCAGAATCATTGATAAGTAAAATAGTGGAATGGTTGCCTGAATCAATTAAAAATATAGATTCAATCAATGATGAATCATCTGTAATAAAACTTGAAAATATAGTTCCTAATTCAGATTTACCTATCATTGACGAAGAAGTAAGAGCTCAATTAATGAAATATGGTGGCATAGAATTACTTCAGGATATGTGGAATGATTTTATTGAAGAGTCCAATGTGCTAATAACTCAATCTTTACATGCTTTTGAAGTGTCAGATTTTCAGCAATTAAGATCACATATTCATACAATTAAAGGTAGTGCTGGTACATTAGGATTACTTCAAATTACAGAAATTTCAACAATACTTGATTCAAAACTAAAAATAATGGATTATTCAGATTTAGAAAGTAACTTAAATTTATTAGTTCAGAGGTTTGAATCATTTGTTGAATTTGTAAATATTGAAAAGTGTTTTGGATAAAATTATGTCATCCAAGTATATTTCTCAATATTGATATTAATTACAAATTTAGTGGAATAAAAATATTTCAATAAATTGTAGAAATATTAACAAATTTCTTAGTTTTGTTAAAAGTAACATATCCCTATAAATTATGGAAAAGACCGTTTTAGTTGCAGAAGATAGCTCTGTAATTCAAAATTTAACAAAAAGAATTTTATCATTTCAGAATTATAAAATTGTTCCAGTTAAAAATGGAAGAGATGTATTAGAATATTTAGCTAATAATCAAGTAGATGTGATTTTGTTAGATATTAATATGCCAATAATGAACGGTATTGATTGTGCAAAAGCTATACGTTCACTTGATGATGCAACTAAAGCTAAAACACCATTAATAGCAATTTCAGGGAATGCTCAAAACCATACTTTTGAATTTTTCCAATCAATAGGAATAAATGAATTTTTACCTAAACCTTTAAATTTTGATTTATTGGTTGAAATGGTAAAAAAATATGTTGAATAATAACTTGAGTATTTAGTTTATAATGAATTTAATAACAGTTATTTAAATCGTATATTGTTGTTTTAATATTGTTATTATTTCTTAATTACTAATTCTTAATTAATTAAAATGGAACATAAATCACATCATTTTGTAAAATATACTTCTGCTTTTTTACACAAGCTAGAGGATATTTTTGCAGAATCTGATTTTATATTACGTTACGAAAAAGGTAATTTTAAATCGGGTTACTGTGTTTTAAAAGAACAAAAAGTTGTGATAATCAATAAGTTTTATCCATTAGAAGGTAAAATTAATTGTATTGTAGAAATCCTTAAAGACTTACATCTTGACATTCAATCATTGAGTGAAAAAAATAGAAGTCTATTACTTGAATTACAACAAACCGAGCTAAATCTTTGAAAGTTACATTTTTAGGTACAGGCACTTCGCAAGGTGTTCCAGTTATTGCTTGTGATTGCGAAGTTTGTTCATCTCTTGATTTTAGAGATAAACGCTTGCGTTCATCTGTTTTGATAGAAGTAGATGGAAAAACATTGTGTATTGATACTGGTCCTGATTTTAGACAACAGCTTTTACGTGAGCAAGTTAAAAGTTTAGATGCTATACTATTTACACACGAACATAAAGACCACACTGCTGGCATGGACGATATTCGTGCATTTAATTACAAAGCTCAAAAAGCAATGCCAATTTATGCTCGTAAGTCTGTTTTAAATCAAATTCAACAAGAGTTTGCCTATATTTTTGAAAATCGTAATTATCCTGGTGTACCTCAGGTTGATATGATTGAAATTACTAATCATAATTTTGAAGCGGAAGGAGTAAAAATAATTCCTATTGAAGTTTTACATCACAAACTACCTGTTTTTGGATTCAGAATTAATGATTTTACTTATATCACTGATGCTAATTTTATAAGTGATTCTGAAATTGAGAAAATTAAAGGTACAAAAGTATTGGTTTTGAATGGTTTACAAAAGCAAGCTCATATTTCTCATTTCACATTACTACAAGCACTTGAAATGATAGAAATAATTAAACCGGAAAAAGCATATTTAACACATATTAGCCATAGGTTAGGTTTACACCGAGAAATTGAAAAAGAACTACCTGAAAATGTGGAACTTGCTTATGATGGTTTAAAATTGAATATTTAATCGAAAATTATTTTAATTAGTTGATTATTATTATCATTGCAAAAATACTTTAAGAAATTATGGAAAAAATGATTTATCTACTTTACTTAGTACCAGTTTTAATAATTTTATTTTCTGGTTTAAAAACAATTCAACAAGGTACTGTTGGGGTTATTACCGTTTTTGGTAAATACAGACGAGTTGCTCGTCCGGGTTTGAACTTTTTGATACCATTTATTGAGCAAATTAATCGCAAAATAAGTATTCAAAACCGTTCAGTTGAAATGGAATTTCAAGCTGTAACGAATGACCAAGCAAATGTTTATTTTAAAAGTATGCTTTTGTTTGCTGTGCAAAATGAAAGTGAGGAGACTGTTAAAAAGGTAGCTTTTAAATTCTTTTCTACGCAAGATTTAATGCAAGCTTTAACAAGAACAATTGAGGGAACTATACGTTCGTTTGTAGCTACTAAAAAACAATCGGAAATATTAGCTTTAAGAAGAGATTTAGTTGAATATGTTAAAGATCAAATTGATCAATTACTTGAAGAGTGGGGGTATCATTTACTTGATTTACAGATTAATGACATTACGTTTGATAAAGTAATTCTTGAATCAATGAGTAAAGTTGTAGCTAGTAATAACTTAAAAGCAGCAGCTGAAAATGAAGGTCAAGCATTGTTAATTACAAAAACAAAAGCTGCTGAGGCAGAAGGAAATGCTATCAAAATTGCTGCAGAAGCTGAACGTGAAGCTGCGCAATTACGTGGACAAGGTGTTGCATTATTTAGAAAAGAAGTTGCTGCAGGTATGACTGATGCTGCTATTCAGTTACAGGAAGCAAATCTTGATACGAGCGTGATTTTATTCAGTATGTGGACTGAGGCAATTAAAAACTTTGCTGAATCTGGTAATGGCAATGTTATTTTCCTTGATGGAAGTACTGAAGGAATGGAAAAAAGCATGAAACAAATGATGGCAATTCAAAAAGTTGGTTCTAATAAATTATAAAAAATCACCTTATTGATTTACTTTTAAAAGCCTTAATATTAATTTGTTAAGGCTTTTTTATTCTAAATATTTATGTTTATTGTTAGCATTAGGTAATCTACATGCGTCATTTTTACCAAACCAATTGTATCTATTTTTTGCTATTAAATCATAAAATACATTTCTTATAATTGAAGGAATGATGTACGCAATTTTAACAATTTTCCAAAATCCACCCAGCTGAGCAACTATTTCAATTACAGCACTTGATTTTAAAAATATATTGCCTCGTTTATAAAATACCAATGATTTTAAGTCGCCAACTGTTAAACTTTCAGGAAGTAATTCTTTTGCAGTTTCGCTTTGTAAAGTTGCAAATTTGAATTTGTCATTTTTATCTAAATCCTCAAGTAAATTGATTGACTTATTGCAGAACACACAAATTCCATCAAAAAAAACTATTTGTTCGTTAATAAGCTGGTTTTTCATTTTAAGTATTGATTATTAAGTAACTTAAATAGATTGTCTTAAGTCTTAAGTCTAACGTCTAACGTCTAAAATCTTACAATCATTTCAAATTCAAAACTAGAATTTATTGAGATAATACTGCTAATTGTATATTTTTGTAAAGTAACATTTATTTAACTAGAAATTGAAAAAGTTTTTTACTAAAAAATGGGTTAAAATCCCAACCTACATACTAATATTAATCTTTGCAGTAATTGGATTTTTCTTGTCTGCTTCGTACATGGCAATTCAATTTCGTTTAACCGACCAAAAAGGAGATGTCGATGCTAATAATCGCTATTTTCAAGAAATGAAAGACCAATATAATCAGCAGTTTAAGTTGGATACTTCAAAAATTGAAATGTACAAATATCAAGCTTTACAGCGTATTTTAACCTTAAATAAATACTATCCTAAAAATGCACAATACATCTTGGATGTAATGCAAAAAGGAGCTGATATTAAAGAAGTATTGAAAATGCTTGATGCTGTTGATATTAATCTTCAAAATAATATAGCATACATGGCTGAATTAGAGAAGATTAAACAGGTAGAAACAAAGTCAGATTCCGTTAATCAGTTGAGTGTTTTTGAGTGGATGAATATTGCAGAATGGGCTGATTTTAAAATTGCAGTAGCTAAAGATAAAAAGCTAATTGACTCAGTAGCAAAGCAAACCGATGTAGAAGAAAGATTAATTGTGGCTTGTTTGGTTGGAGAGCAAATACGTTTATTTAACTCAGATAGAGAGGCTTACAAACGATGGATTGGTCCGTTGAAAATACTTTCTGTTGAATCAAAATTCTCATTAGGTGTTACAGGTATAAAAGAACTTACTGCACAACATATTGAAGCATACTTGAAAGACAGTACAAGCAAATATTACATTGGCAAAAAATATGAACATTTGCTTGATTTTAAAACAGATAATATTGAAAAAGAGCGATTTGACAGATTAACCACATTTAAAAACCACTATTATTCTTACATGTATGCAGCAGTTTTTTTAAAACAAGTTAAAATGCAGTGGGAGAGAGCTGGTTTTCCAATTGATGAACGTCCAGAAATATTGGCAACCTTATTTAATGTAGGTTTTCCACAATCGGTGCCTAAAAGCAATCCTAGAGTTGGTGGTTCAACGATAATTGTTCATGAAAAAAAATATTCATTTGGTGCTTTGGCATATCAGTTTTATTATTCAGGAGAATTATATGATTTATTCCCTATGAGAAGCAAAAAATTTGATTGGAATGAATTGTAAGTTTTTAATTATTAATATTTTATTCTTGTTTTCGATTCAAGTTTTTGGACAAGATTCAATTGCTTTTAAAGAACGATTTCAATGGAAAACTTTAGCCACAGGTATTGAGTTTGCAGAAGTAGTTGCTCCGAAAAAATCTATTGTAAACGATTCAAAAATTAGTGTTTTAAAAATCAATCCATCAAAATTCGATTTTTATTTACTAACTGCTTCTGAGCAAAAGCAAAAACGAAGAACAGTAAAAGAATGGGCTGATACTTTTCAACTTAATTTTGTAGTAAATGCAGGCATGTATAACCTTGCCAATATGCTTGAAAATGATGGTTTTATGCAAAATTACTCGCATTTTAATAATCCAGTTTTTAAGCCCAGTTACAATGGTTTGATGGCATTTAACCCCAAAGATACTGCATTGAATCCGTTTTCAATTTTAGATTTAAATTGTGCCATTTGGGATTCAGTTAAGTTGAAATATAATTCTTATTCACAGTGTATGCGCATGTTAGATTGTGATGGTATTCCACTTTCGTGGGATAAAAAGAAACAATCATGTTCGATGATTATAGCTGCACATGATTTTGATAATAACTTATATTTCATTTTTAATCGTTCGCCATATACGCATAAAGAGATGATTCAGTACATGTTATGGTTTCCTGTTAAACTTAAAAATGCTGTTTATTTAGAAGGCGGACCAGAAGCTAGTTTGTACATTAAAGTTGGTGAAACAGAAATTGCCAAAATGGGAAGTTATATTTCAACTACTTATCCTACAGATAAAAACAAAGAATTTTGGCGAATACCAAATGTAATTGGTGGTAGGTTTAAAAGTGGGAGGTGAGGTTAAAGTATAATTTAATCTTAGATTTTACTAATTAATCAAATTTTCACTTCAAATCTAAGGCATTTTTGGTAAGTTTGTAAACTTAAGCAATTGCTATTTAATTTATGATTAGAATAATTCCTGCCATTGATATTATAGGAGGTAAATGTGTACGTTTAACTCAAGGTGATTATAACCAAAAAACTAGTTATTATAATGATCCTCTTGAAGTTGCAAAAATGTTTGAAGGTGCTGGTTTGCAATATTTGCATTTGGTAGATTTAGACGGTGCAAAAGAAAAGAAAATCATTAATCACAAAGTTCTTGAGCGTATTGCTAACCAAACTAGCTTACATATTGATTTCGGTGGTGGATTACAATCTGACGAAGATTTGAAAATTGCTTTTGAAGCTGGAGCTAAACAAATTACAGGAGGTAGTGTTGCTGTTAAAAAGCCTGAATTATTTGAGTCGTGGTTGAGTAAATTTGGCGCTGATAAAATTATTTTAGGTGCTGATGCTCGTAATAAAATGGTAGCTGTTTCTGGCTGGCAAGAAGTATCTGAAGTTTCGGTTTTTGATTTAATTAAAAACTATACCGACAAAGGCGTAAGTACAATCATAAGTACTGATGTTGCTAAAGATGGTTTGCTACAAGGTCCATCGTTTGATTTATACGACGAAATTTCTGAAAAATTTCCTAAAACAAACCTAGTTGCAAGTGGTGGAGTGGCAGGAATGGATGATATTATTAAGCTAAATGAAAAAAATATTTTCGGCGTAATTGTTGGAAAAGCATATTACGAAGGTCATATTTCATTGAAAGATTTTGAAAATTTTTATAAATAAGATTTTAGATAATAGATTTTAGATTAAAGCCCTTAAAAATATTCTAACATCTAACATCTACAATCTAAAATCTATAATCTCAAAAATATGTTAACAAAAAGAATTATACCTTGTTTAGATATAAAAGATGGTAAAACAGTAAAAGGAGTTAACTTTCTTGAACTTCGAGATGCTGGCGACCCTGTTGCTTTGGCAGAATTATATGCGCAACAAGGTGCTGATGAATTAGTATTTTTAGATATTACTGCTACCGTTGAAAAACGTAAAACTTTGGTTGAACTTGTTCGTGAGGTTGCTTCTGTAATTAATATTCCTTTTACAGTAGGTGGTGGAATTTCTTCTGTATCAGATGTTTCTGCTTTGTTAAATGCTGGAGCAGACAAAATTTCTATTAATTCCTCTGCAGTTAAACGCCCTGAATTGATTGATGAACTTGCTCTTGAATTTGGAAGTCAGTGTGTAGTAGTTGCAATTGATACTCGTTATGTAAATGGTGTTCATACTGTACATACGCATGGAGGTAGAACAGCTACAGAAATCAAAACGATAGAGTGGGCTAAAGAAATTGAAAATAGGGGTGGAGGCGAATTATTGATGACTTCTATGGATCATGACGGTTGTAAAGAAGGTTTTGCAAACGAATTAAATGCCTTGATTTCTAAAAATTCAAATATTCCAGTAATTGCTTCAGGTGGAGCAGGTAAAATGGAGCACTTTGCTGATGCTTTCACTTTTGGTGGCGCTGATGCTGGTTTAGCCGCAAGTATTTTTCACTTTAAAGAAATAGGCATTCCTGATTTAAAACAGTATTTAGCTAATAAAAATATTTCAATTAGAATATAAAATCAAACTCCCAATTGGTTAAAAATTGGGAGTTTTTTTTACCCATTCACAGGTTCAACCAACGCTTTCTTTTTCAACGTTTTACTTACTAATAATACCACAACCAATTGAATACCAGCTATTGTAGCAATACATCCTGCAATAGATGAATCGAGTAAATAAGAAAAGCCATATCCACCAATTGCACTTGTAGCTCCGAATAAAATACTCAACCAAAGCATAGGTTTTAAAGATTTGCTAATCATATAAGCGGTTGCTGGTGGTACAACCAATAATGCAACTACCAATATTGCACCCACAGATTCAAAACTACTTACTGCAGTAAACGAAACTGCACCCATTAATACATAATGCCAAAGTGTAGCATTTAATCCTAAAAATGCAGCATAATGTCCGTCAAATGAAGTGATTAATAATTCTTTATAGGCAAACACAACCAATGCAATTATTGCTATCAAATTGATGGCTGAAATATAGGTAACTCGTGGTCCCCATTCAAAACCATTTAAAATAATGGTATCAAATGGAATCATACTTAAATCGCCATAAAGCACACAATCTTGGTCTAGGTCAACTTGGTCGGCAAATTTTGCAATCAAAATTACGCCTACAGAAAACAAAAAAGTAAACGCAACACCAATGGCCGCATCTTCTTGAATTTTAAGTTTTTTGTGCATCAATTCAATCAATACAGTTGCAAGTACTCCCAACAAACCAGCACCTAAAAGCATTGGTATTGAGTCTCTTGAACCAGTAATGATAAATGAAATTACTATGCCTGGTAATACTGCATGCGAAATAGCATCTCCAACCATAGTCATGTTGCGAAGCAATAAAAATGTACCCAAAATGCTACAAGTTGTAGCCACCATAATTGCGGTAATGATTATCCAAATATCTGAATTCATGTTATTTAGGTATTTTGGTTTGATGTGGATCTAAGTTGGGATTTGTCAATGAATTTCGAATTTCTTGTTCTAATTCAGGACTAATTAAATGCTCTACAGCATCAGCATTGTGGTGTACGTGGTCAGCAGGAATCAATAAATGCTCACTTAAATAGGATTCCCACAAACGATGCGCTTTGGTAACTCGTTTGCCTTTTTGGTAACCAGCCTTGGTAAGCGTATATGCATTTCCATTTTTTTCTATATATCCATGTCGGCGAAGCGAAAATAACAAACTATAAATATTAGTGAAATTATAGTTTTTTGCCATACTCAACTCATTTACAGTTCTACTTTGGGTAAAATTGCCTTCTTTTTCACCTAAGTTATAGAAAATTTTAAGTAGATTTTCTTCTCTAATTTTAGCTTTATTTTGTAATTGTTTGATGTATTTGCTTAGTATTCCCTTTTTAGGCGCAAACATAAATGCTAAAAATGCAATCATCGACATAAAGAAAACTATCCACGGTCCAGTTGGCATTGAACTTTCAATAAATGATACATAAGTTCCTGCAAGTGAAGATATTATTGCAGAAAATGCAGCAATAAATATCATGGAAGTAAGATTGTTAGTGAAGCTTCTACCAACTACAGCTGGGGTAATTAACATGGCTGCCATTAAAACTACTCCAACAGCTTGAATACCAATTACTACTGCCAAAACTGTTAACAATGACAACAACATTTCGAGTACTGAAACTGGCAAACCAAGAGTATGCGCATATTTGGAATCGAAGCATAAAATCTTAAATTCTTTGTAAAAAAGTAATACAACAATTAACATAATTATTGCTACAGAAGCAAAACTGTAAATGTCATCGAGGGTTAATGAAGCCGCTTTTCCGAATAAAAACTTATCTAAACCCGATTGGGATGCATTTCCAGAATGTTGAATATGAGATAATAATACCAATCCCAATCCAAAAAATACAGACAAAACTATTGCTACCGCAGCATCAGCTTTGAGTTTTGAGTTTTTGGTTATTAAATCAATAGAATAAATAGATGCCAAACCCGACAAGCTCGCACCTAACAATAAAACCAAAGGATTTTTTGTTAGTGTAATCATGAACGCCAAACAAATGCCAGGTAAAACAGCATGTGCCACAGCATCGCCAACGAGTGAGCGTTTACGCAAAAATGCAAAACAACCCACCACTGCCGATGTAGCCGAAAGTAACATAACTCCCAATACTACATTCCGCACATTGGCATCAGTTAGTGATATAAATTGCCAAAATTCTTTCATTGTTTATTTATTTAGACTTAAGATTAAAGACTTAAGACATAAGATTTTATTTTCGACATAAGATTCAAGACCTAAGACTTAAGAAAATCTTAATTAAAGATGATCTTAAGCCTTATGTCTTCAGTCTTAAGTCTTATCAATTATCCTTACTAGGAAACGCTTCTTGTTGCATTAAGCTCTGAATTTTAGACAACACAGTCAGTTTACCGCCATACGTTTTTTGAAGCAAATCCCCTGTAAATACCTCTTCTATTGGTCCAGAAGCAACCAAACGCATATTAATGAGAATCATCCAGTTAAAGTATTCACCAGCCGATTGTAAATCATGATGAACTACAACAACCGTTTTACCTTTGTTACGCATTTCTCTCAGGATTTCAATAATTGCAGTTTCAGTAGCAATATCAACACCAGCGAAAGGTTCGTCCATGAAATACAAATCAGCTTCTTGCGCCAAAGCCCTTGCTAGAAATACACGTTGTTGTTGTCCACCTGAAAGTTCTGAAATTTGACGGTCTTTCAAAGGAAGTAGTTGTACTTTACGTAAACACTCCGTAACTACTTCATGGTCAGCTTTTCTAGGACGTTTAAATAAACCTAATTTGCCATATCTGCCCATCATCACCACATCGTAAACCGAAGCTGGGAAATCCCAATCAACTGATTCACGCTGAGGAACATAAGCAACTTTAGCTCTCACTTTACTTAAAGGCTCTCCAAAAATTTTACTATAACCACTGCTATGAGGTACAATCTCCATCATAGCTTTGATTAAAGTTGATTTTCCTGCTCCATTCGGACCAATAATACCAACCAACGCACCTTGTGGAAGCGTTAAGTCAATGTTCCATAATACAGGTTTATTGTTATAGCTAACTGTAAGGTTATGCACCTCAACAATAGGATTTTCTACGTGTTTAATCATTTTATTTCAGACCGTTAACTATGTTTTTAACATTACTTGAAACCATGCCAATATAGGTGCCTTCGGGTGTATTTTCAGCTCCCATAGCATCTGAATACAATGTTGAACCTAATAATATTTTATGATTTTTAGAAGCACAGCCTTGCACTACTGCTTCAATTGCTCTTGAAGAAACCGAGGATTCAACAAAAACCGCTTTAATTTTGTTTTTGATAATAAAATCAACCAATGTGGTGATATCCTTTAAACCAAATTCCGATACAGTAGAAATTCCTTGTAAACCTTTCACTTTCAGGTTGTAACTATCTCCAAAATAACCAAATGCATCGTGTGCAGTAATTAAAACTCTCTGTGATTCAGGAATAGAAGCAATTTGCGTTTTTACCCAAATATCAAGTGAATCTAAACGATGTAGGTATTTTTTTGTATTTCGTTCATAATCAGCGGCATGAAGGGTATCTAGTTTTTGTAATTCTTTTGATAAATGAGCTACCGTTTTTGCCCATTTATTTACACTAAACCAAATATGTGGGTCAGGATTTCTACCTTCAATAAAACGTAAGTCGCTGTTTGTTAATCCGTCAGACATGGCAATTACTGGCTTTTTTCTACCAATTTTATGTAACATATCTGCCATTTTACCTTCTAAATGCAATCCATTTTGAACAATAATATCCGCTCTTGTTAATCGAGTTATGTCGCCTTGGGTTGGTTTGTATAAATGTGGGTCAACACCTGGCCCCATTAGCGCTTTCACTTCTGCATGATTCCCAACTATATTTTGGGCTGCATCAGCAATCATACCTGTAGAAACAACAATTTTTAACTTATCATTTTCATCTTTTTTACTTGAATTACAAGATGATAAAATGCTTGAAGTCAATAATATAAATACAGATTGTTTAAGTAAAGCTTTCATTCTGCTGAAACGTTTATATTTTTAGCAACTTCATTCGAAATCATTACATTTTTATCACTACTAAGATGTAGTTCTATGGATTTGTCGAAAGTAGAAACGTCCATAATTTTCACTTTCACACCGAGATTTATGCCTAGTTTGTCAAGATGTCTTAAAAACTCGCCAGATGTTTCGTTTAAACTCGTTACAACTGCCACAACACCAGCATCTAAAGTGTCAAGACTTACTGTAAACAGCGGACTCATTTCGCCATCTTCACTCGGGATAGGGTCGCCGTGTGGGTCAAATTTAGGAAAGCCTAAAAATTCATCCAATCGTTTTATCAATAAGCTTGAATTAATATGTTCAAGTTCTTCGGCAACATCATGCACTTGATCCCAATTAAAACCCAAGTGTTTAACCAAAAATACTTCCCATAAACGATGTTTTCTAATAATTCTAAGCGCCAATAATCTACCTTCTTCAGTCATATTAACACCTTGGTATTTAATGTAACTGATAACCTTTTTTTGTGAAAGCTTTTTAAGCATATCACTCACCGAAGCTGGTTTTGTAGATAAAATATCAGATATTGCGTTGGTTGACACAGCATTAGAACCATTATTCGACAAATGGTAAATGGCTTTTAAGTAGTTTTCTTCGGTAAAACTAAGCATTGAATTGAAATTTTATCAAATATAGAAAATATTTTTAGATTACCCTAAAAATTTAATTTGTTTAGGCTAGTTACTTGATTATTTGTATTTTGAGATATTGTGTTAAATTTGTTTTTTGAATGAAATTATTCATTAGACTATGAGCAAAAAGATTATTAATTTAAAAAATCGACTTAAAACTGTAGATGCAACAGAGTAAGAACTTTCATCTAAGAAAAATGAAAATAGATTAAATGCTGCTATTTTAAAAATGTACCAAAATGGTGAAAACTAAATTTATTATTTTCATTTTTATTAACTTTCTAATTTTATTTTTTGCATGTAATTCTACTAAAATGAAAAAAGTAGAGAACACAATTACTTGTTTATCAGTTAAGAGTGATGAGTTTATTAAGATTAATTATGATTTCAAGAATTTGAAACTCTATTTGAATTCATCAATTAATGATTCAACATCAAAACTTAATTGGAATTGGAGTTATTTGATATCTGACAATAATGCAGGTCCTGATAAAAATGGACTTGAATATTATCATAATCATGAACAACAACTAATTTTTAAATTTAATGATGAAGAAACATTACCTAGTTTAGGTATTAAAACTTGCAATAATAAAATTATTTCATTTGGGGTTACTATAATTTTTCATTTAGAAAATAAAGATGATATTCCAAAATTGTTAAACTCTTTAACAAAAATTGATTTACTTAATAATCCAAATATTAGACAAAAAATAATAGAAAAGGGTAAATATGAATTGATTAATTCAAATTATAAAGAAAGACTAGAATTAATCTTAGCAAAAAAAGAACATCAATATGATCGAATTGAATATGGTATTGAACTGTTGTAATCGTTTATAAACCTATGTACCATACCCTTTTAATTATACATTCATATTGGCGTTGGGTAGTTTTAATAAGTTTATTATTAGCTATTTATAAATCATATTTTGGTTGGAAAAATCAGTTAAACTTCACTAAAAATGATAATTTATTAAGGCATCTTACAGCTACTATATTACATATTCAATTGATTTTAGGTTTAATGTTATATTCATTAAGTCCTTTGGTTAAATACTTTTACCAAGATTTTATACATGCAATTCATCTTCGTGAAATTAGATTTTTTGGTATGGAACATATTTTTGTGATGATTTTGGCAGTTGTAATTATTACAATTGGTTCAATAAAAGTTAAGCGAATAATTGATGATAATCAGAAGTTTAAAACTATGTTTTGGTATTATTTAATTGGTTTACTCTTGATTTTGACTTCAATTCCTTGGTCATTTTCTCCATTAATTAGCAGACCTTTGTTTAGAAATTAAACCACCACAATCTCAAAATTTTGTATTAAACTTGTAAATCATTTGCTGAACTAAAAATTTTGCTTTCATTGAATTTTTTGCAAATTTTTTTATAAAAAAATGCCGACAAATTTCTTTATCGGCATAAACTCTTTAAACTATAAGCTAAACTTTTCTATTCTTCTTCACTAAGTTTTTCGAAAATTTCAGCTAGTTCGTCAAAGTCTTTAAAACCAGGACGTTCTTCTTTTCCACCTTTTAAACCAATTCCTTTGATATTACATTCATCAATTATTGTTAAAATATTGTCGGCTGTAATACCTGAACCAACCAAAATAGGGTATAAGCTTGAGAATGCTTTTAATTGCTCTCTCACTTTCAATAAATCGAAGTCAGTTTTCTTGCTTTCAAATAAAATATAATCAACTTTACCTAGATACAAGTGAAGTACATTGGCATCAAGTACATATACTTTTTGAATAATTGGTTTGGCAATAAATTGATATTTATCAAAATTATGTGCGTTGTCAAACTGAATATAATCTAAACCTAAAGTATTGATAGCATCATTGATTTTGTCAATATCAAAGTGTTTGGTTTCTCCAACTAATTTAACACCAGCCAACCACGAACTAATTGCTTGAATTTCAGTTGGTGAAATGTAATGCTCGTCGTCTTCATCTAAGCTAAAACCAATCATATCTACACCCATACCAGCACAATAACGTGCATCGCTTAGGTTGCTTATAGAGCCTACTTTAGTTAATGTTTTTAATTGCATATTAATATTTTGATATATACTTGGCAAAGTAACTTAATCTTAACGAAATATAATTATTTTTGTAAAGAAAATGCTATGTACTTTTTAAAATATTTCACTGCATAGTACAAGAGTATCTGATTATGAGCAAAAAAGGTAGAGTATTGGTAGCCATGAGTGGCGGTATTGATAGTTCGGTGGCAGCAGTTATGCTTCACGAGCAAGGGTATGAGGTAATTGGTATGACCATGAAAACATGGGATTACGCTGGGGCTGGTGCTAGTAAGAAGGAAACTGGGTGCTGTAGTTTAGATTCTATCAATGATGCTCGTAATATTGCTGTTGGACTAGGTTTTCCTCACTATATACTTGATATTAGGGAAGATTTTGGTGATAGTGTAATAGATTATTTTACAGATGAATATATTGCAGGGCGTACCCCAAACCCTTGTGTAATGTGTAATACCCATATTAAGTGGGATGCATTGTTAAGAAGAGCAGATAAACTTGGTTGTGATTGGATAGCAACAGGGCATTATGCAAATATCCGTAAGGAAAACGACCGTTATGTATTAAGTAAAGGTATTGACGAAAATAAAGACCAATCCTATGCACTTTGGGGTGTTTCACAAGAAAGTTTCAGTAGAACAATTTTGCCATTAGGTAATTTACATAAATCAGAAATTAGAGCTATGGCTCTTGAGAGAGGTTTTGTTGACTTAGTAAACAAACCTGAGAGTTACGAAATTTGCTTTATTCCTGATAACGATTATAGAGGTTTCCTAAAAAGAAGAGTTCCTGGTTTGAGTGAGCAAGTAGCAGGTGGCGAATTTGTACTTACTGATGGAACTGTTGTAGGAACCCACGAAGGTTATCCATTTTATACCATTGGGCAACGTAAAGGATTAGGAATAGCTTTAGGTTTTCCTGCATTTGTAGTTGATATTCAAAAAGATACTAATAGGGTTGTATTAGGTAAAATTGAAGATTTAGCTAAAAATGGTGTTTGGGTAAATAAACTAAACATGATTAAGTATGCAAATTTACATGATGTTGTAAAAGATTCAGTTACCAAAATACGTTATAACGATGATGGAGCTCCTGCTAAAATTACACAAATTGGAGATCAAATGAAGGTTGAATTCAATATGAATGTAAATGCAATAACTCCTGGTCAGGCAGCGGTTTTCTATGAAGGAAATGATGTAATTGGCGGAGGCTGGATTGAAAAAGGTTTTGTGATTGATAATCAATAATTTGATGTATTTATGTTAAAGTATTTTATTAAAATTTCCATACTTATTAACGCTATATTTTTATTTTCATGTACTGATTCAAATGAAAATGTAAAACCTAGTGAAGATGATCAATTATATATGCCATTACAAGTTGGTAATTTTATAATATATGATGTAAATGAATATGTTTTTAACATAAATGGAAAAATTGACACATTAAACTATCAATTAAAAGAAAAAATTGAAGACACTGTTTATGCAGGTGTAAATTTGCCAATTAATTATAAATTAATTCGTTACAAGCGAACTGATATTACAAAACCTTTTGTATATGACAGTACTTGGTATGCATATAAAAGTGCTTCAAATTTTGTAAAAACCGAAAACAATGAAAAATTTACTAAATTATCATTTCCAATTGCAAATACAATTAAATGGAATGGTAATGTATTGAATAATAGGGGTGAAGATAAATATGAGTATAGAAACAAAGGCAATAGATTTTTTGTACAAGACACTGTATTTTCGCCAACTGTAACTGTAGTTCAACACGATTCATTACCAATAGATTTAACTGCTAGAGATTATAGAACAGAGGTTTATGGAAAAAATGTTGGTTTAATATATAAAGAATATCAAATTTATACCTACGATCAAACAACTGGTCAAATTGGTAAATTTAAAATAAGTACAGGAAGAAGATTAATTCAAAAAATCAGTTCTTATGGTAAAGAATAAAATTAGATTGCTAATAACTTGTATTTTAACATTAAATATAGGAATATCAAATGCTAACATTTCAAGTACACCAACATTTAAAATATATTTTTTAAAAAATAAAAAAGGAACAACAGCTCAGATAAATAATCCTCTTGAGTTTTTGAATCAAAAATCTATTGATAGAAGAGTTAAAAATAATGTAAGTATTGATTCTCTAGATTTACCAATATCCAAAATATATTTAGATTCATTGGTAAATTTAGGTTATACCATACACTCAAAATCAAAATGGTTAAATGCAGTTGTTATTAAAACAGATGAAAATCAACATAATTCAATATTAAAGCTCGGATTTATTTCAAATAATGCAATTTTAAGTAGAGAAGCAAATGTAAATAATGGTCAACTAAATAGGGTTTCAAAAAAGCATGATATTCAGGCTGTAGACTTTGGAAATCTTAAAGAACAAAACCAAATGTTAGGTATTGATGTGGCAAATTCAAATGGTTTTACAGGTCAAAATATAATAGTTGGTGTTTTTGATGGAGGATTTAGTAATGCCAATGTAATGTCCTATTTGAATTATTCATTTACAAATAATAACATACTTTTTACCTACGATTTTGTGAAGAAAAAAACTTCAGTTTATGAAGAGGATGCTCATGGTACCAATGTACTTTCACTTTTAGCATCAAATACTCCGGGTACTTTTGTTGCTGGAGCTTATGATGCTAAATATATTCTTTTGAAAACTGAGGATATACCTAATGAAAGTAAGTTAGAAGAAATAAATTGGATTCAAGCTGCTGAAGTAGCTGATAGTGCAGGCGTTGATTTAATATCTACCTCATTAGGATATAATACATTTGATAATTCATTACTTGATTATACTTATGCAGATATGAATGGAGCTACTTCATTTATTTCTAAAGGAGCTTCAATTGCCTATAAAAAAGGGATTTTGGTTATTGTTTCAGCAGGTAATGAAGGTGCAAGAACTTGGGGCAAAATTTGTACACCAGCTGATTCGCCCGATGTGATTGCTGTAGGTGCAGTTGATGTAAATAATGAAATTGGTAGCTTTAGTTCTCGAGGTCCTAGTTCGGATGGAAGAATAAAACCTGATGTTTGTGGACCAGGAGTGAATGTATATGTTGCTTCAAGTAGTGGGTCATTTAGGTCAAATGGAACTTCATTCGCTTGTCCAATGGTATCGGCTTTGGCAACTGCATTTTGGAGCGAATATCCATATTTAAAGGCTTCGGAAATGAAAGATTTAATAATTCGCTCAGGAGATAAATATGATAGTCCAAATAATAATTATGGAAATGGAGTACCACATTATTCTAGAATGAAAAAAATATTAACAAGTATTTTGGACGATACATTATCAACAATAAGAACATACTACAATTATGATACTAAAGCTTGGTATGTTGATTTGATTTCAGAATCAAACTTTGAGTATCAAATAATTGATATTTATGGAAATGTTATTGATAGAGATTATATAAGTAGCAACTCATCTATAATTACTCTAACAAATAAAGCTAAAGGATTATATATTTTACAGGTAAAAACAGCTAAAGGAACAGCTGTAAGTAAAGCAATTATTTATTAGGAACAGGTGGTTGGGCAATTTTTTTGCCCATTCTTTTTCTTTTAAGTTCGTATTGAAATATAATTCTTCCTAAGTTTTTAAAAAATGGAAATGCTATTTTTTCATATTCATATTTTCCGTCATTCAATATTTGGTTATCATTTACATAAATTGTAGCAGATAACATAAAATCAATATTATTTTTAAAGTCATAGATATAAGCTACGTCGCTAGCAAAACCATAAGCCAAACCTACTTTGTTATAGATTCTCAGGTTAGAGTCGGGCTCTAAAGTAGTGCCATACATAATGTATTTTCTACATGCATCATTGTAACCATTTTCTTTTTTGAAATTACCAGCTTTGCATTCTTTGGGATAAGAACAAAGAGTTTTTTGTAAAAAAGTAAGTTGTTCGTCATTAATTAATAAACTATTATTTTGTGATGAATACAACATTATTCTTCTTAAAAAATCATGAATATCAGCCAATGATAGGTAATTATCAAAAGCAAAATCCATCGGTTTGTTTATCAATTTACCCGATTCAAGGTATGCTTTACCTACTTTTGCATCAAAAGGTAATTTTACAATTTTATATTTACTAAGGTGTTCATTTACAATAAATTTAGAATTGTCTTGAATCAAAATATAAGAATTATTTATTCTAGATTTATTCGTATCAGGTTTAGCAAAACGATTTATAATTCTACTATCATTTAAGCCTAATTCTTTCATTCTTAATTGAATATAATCAAAACCTGCAATGTCGTACAATATATTTGCAGATGGATTATCACTTAATATCAAAGCTTTTTCAATGATATGTTCAACTGAAGGAATATTGGCAAAACTTAGAGAATCTTTAAATAACAACAATGAGTCTTTAGTGTAACAAAATTTTGTGTTGATGGGTAAGTTGTGTTTATTTAATTGCTCGAGTGTAAAAACTGCTAGTAATAATTTACTTAAACTTGCAGGGAAAAAATACAATTCATTATTACTATTATATTGATAATCAGAAAATATAGGTTTGTTAGTTAATGTGTCATAGTCAATTTGGGTGTATTCAATTTGGATTCTATGTTTGGAATTGTTTTGAAGAAAGTAATCAAAAAAATGTGTTGAATCGTTTTTCATTAAATCATGAATTAAATCAATATTCATTTGCCCTAAAGTACTTAAACTATTGATACAAAAGGATATTAATATGATAAATGATTTTTTCATTTTAACTTAAAATTTTGCTAAAAACAACATAAAAATATTTTGGTTCATTCTTAGAATTTTAATCAAAAAAAGGTTTGAGAGTTTTTGCCAAAGGCAAAAACTCTCAAACCTAAATAATTACTTTGCCATCAAAGCAGCTCTCTTATCCACTAACCTTAATTTAGTATAAATATCAATTAAAATCTTTTTGGTAGATTGTTCAGGTTTTAATTCATATACTTTTTCAAAATTTGGCATTGCAAGCGTTAAATTTCCTTTGGCTTTATCTTCAAGAGGTTTACCTTTTGATACGTAATCTTTAGCTGGAATTTTATTAACAATATTATAATCTTCCATTGCTAAATTATAATAATAAGCGCCTAAGTTAAAGTATGAATCTAGGAAATTTGGGTCCAGAGCAATAGCTTTTTTATAATATTCAACTGATTTTTCTTTAGAATTTAGTTTTTCGCTTAAAACTCCTAAATTATTGTATAAAGTAGCATCATTTGGATTTCTTGCAATTGCTTCTTCAGCTTTTTGTTTTGCTAAGTCAAGGTTACCCATAGCAACATAGGTGTAAAAATCTTCGGTATAAAATATGGTTGATTTAGGGAAAATAACTTTTGCTTTTTCACTTAAACTCAAAGCTTGTTCGTAGTTTTTATCAGTTTCTCTTGCATAATGAATAGCCTGAGAATATACAGGTAAACTTTTGATATTTAAAGAGATAAGTTTTAAATTTAATTCATTATTTAATTTAAAATCTTCTAAAGCTTGCGCAGCGTAAGTACTGTAAAAATATGCAGTAGTATCAGTTGGTTTGATTTCAGAAGCATTTGTATAATACTGAATCGATTCTTTGTATTGCTTATTTTTATAAAAATTAACTCCTTCATTTATAAACATTGGCCACAATTGTTCTAGGTCAGCTTTTGCATCTTTTGCATAAGAACCATTTGGCTTATCTAAAGATATAGCTTTTTTAAATGCTTCGTAACTTTCTGTTAGTGCTGAATTTGATAATGCTTTTATTTCTGGTTTTTCACTAGCGGCAATTAGTTTATATACTTCTCCTTTAACATACCACGCTTTAGCACTGTTTATTGTTTTTTCATGAACAACAGCTTTATCAATTGATGTTTTTGCGTTTGCTAAATCGCCATCATTTTTGTATAAACTAGCATCAACAACAGCTGAATTTTGTGCAATTGCAACACTTAAATTAGCAATTGTAAATGCGCTTAAAATTAATTTTTTCATATAAATTACTATTTCAAAATTTCTGCTAAAATAACATTTATTTGTTAAGTCATATAAATAACTCATGTATTATTTTAAAAGTACATCTTATTCATAGATTCTTAACAAAGCCTATTTAAACCTAATAATTTGTTTAAATAGGCTTTTCAATTTGTTGATACCTGCCATATACATTTGTAATGTTAAATGAATGTTGTATGGGAACGGATAAAAATAAAATTATTTTATTGTTTACCTTTTTAATCATTTTAATGAATTTGTTTACATTAAACACTTTTCATTTTGAGAGTTTTACAAATTTATTTGATTTTCATCGTTTTACGAGTTCGGTTTTTAATAATGTACTTTTAGCTTTTGAGAAATGAATTTTTATATAAAAACTTTTTTGTTTATTTTTCTACTGTTTAACTTTTATATATCTCAAGCTCAAACTAGTGTATTTAATTATGGGATTGCATCTGGGGATGCCACTAGTGAGTTTGTGATATTATGGACCCATGTTCAAAATTTATCAAAAAACGATACTGTAAAAGTATATTGCGAAGTTTCAAAAGATAGTACATTTAGTAATTTAATATATAAAAACATTTTTTTTACTGAAGCTAGTAGAGATTATACTGTAAAAATAGATGCAGGTCCATTACAATCAAACAGTAAATACTATTATAGATTTATTTCTCAGAACGATACATCAAAAACAGGAGTAACATATACACTTGCCAATCAAATTGTGGATAATTATAAAATTGCTTTTGCTAGTTGTGCTAATTATGAAGCAGGATTTTTTAATGCATATCAAGCACTAGCTGAAATTCCAAATTTAAAAGCATTAGTACATCTAGGTGATTATATTTATGAATATGAATCAGGTAAATATGCTATAAATAAAAAAGTGAATAGGACATATTTTCCAGCTCATGAATTAATTACTTTGAATGATTATAGAACTAGATACAAACAGTATAAACAAGATAAATCTCTTAAAATATTACACAGCAAAATTCCTTTTTACTGTATTTGGGATGATCATGAATTTGCAGATGATGCTCATAGCAAAGGGGCTGATAATCATTCTGAAAATATACATGGAAGCTGGTTAGATAGGAGTGAAGCAGCAAAAAAAGCATATTTTGAATGGATGCCAATAAGAGAATCTAGTAATGGAAGTATTTATCGAAAATTATCATTAGGGAATTTAATATCATTTTATTTGCTCGATACCAGAATGGATGATAGAAAAAAAGGCGAACATTTAATGTCAATTAAACAACAAGATTGGTATTTTAATGCTTTGAAAAAGGATTCAAGTATTTGGAAATTAACTGTTCAACAAGTAATGATGTCACCACTTACTTTTTTGGGAATACCTATTAATGCAGACCAATGGGATGGTTTTAAAAATACAAGAAATAAACTTTTTGAATTTATTAAATCAGAAAATATTGAAAATTTTATTGTTTTAAGTGGTGATTTTCATTCATCATGGGCTAATGAACTTACTTATAAAAAAGAAATTATTGGACGAGAAATAGTTTGCCCTGGTATCACTTCTCCTGGAATAAATTTTCCATTATTAAAGCATTTAATCCCTTTGAATAATCCAAATGTAAAATTCTCGGATTTATCTAATCAAGGTTTTGTTACTTTAGATATAAATGCAAGTTTTATAGTTAGTAAGTGGCATTTTCTAGAAACAATTGATTATCCATGTTCAAATATAAAATCAACTTATGTATTGTATTTGCCAGCAAAACAGCTTGTTTTTTCAAAAAAACAACCTATTCAAAAAACTATTGTAGAAGTTAAATTTTGATTTAATATATTAAATGTCTGAATCTGTAAGAATTTTATTGTTATCAATAGTTGGTTTTGCAACAGCCCCATTATCTAATAAAAATTTTCTATAACCTAGTTTTGCATTTGTAAATGAATTATTTTTAATCATAAGTTAAACAAAAAAATGCCGACATTTTCATATCGGCATTTTTCTCAAAAACGGTCACTGAGCTAAGTCGAAGTGTAAGTTTCAAATATAATCTGAAATTACTTTTTCTTAGCAACTGTTTTTTTAACAGTAGTTGTTTTGGCTTTAGCAACAGTTGTTTTAGCTTTTGGAGCTGCTTTTGGTTTTGTTACTTTTGCAACCGCAGCTTTGGGTGCAGCTTTTTTCGCAAATCTACCTTTAGGCTCTGGTGCATCAGCTACCAACTTCATAACCTCATCAAAACTTAAATCAACTGGCTGAACATCTTTTGGTATTTTTACATTTTTACCTTCAGCAGAAATATATGGGCCAAAACGTCCGTTCAATATTTGAACTTCTGGATTTTCGTCGAATGCTTTGATTAACTTTTCTTTATCTGCTTGAATTTTAGCAAGGATAATTTCAACAGCTCTTTCTGGTGTAACAGTAAGAGGATCATCAGTTTTAGCTAATGAATAAAATTTACTATCATGGCGAATATATGGCCCAAATCTACCTAGTGCAACCACCATTTTCTTATCTAAATAATTACCTAAATCACGAGGTAATTTAAATAATTCTAAAGCCTCAGCAAGTGTAATGGTTTCCATTAACATTCCCGGACGTAAACTTGCAGAAAGTGGTTTTTCGTCAGAATCTGGATCAGCTTCGCCAGCTTGTACATAAGGTCCAAATTTACCTAACTTAACAGTAATCATTTTACCATTAGGGTGTAAACCTAGCTCTCTATTAGTGCTTAATTGCGAACGTTCAACGTTTTCATTTGCATCTTCAACTTGGTGGTGAAATCCTTGATAAAAATTATCAATCATTTTGTCCCACTGTGTGTTTCCGTTCGCAATTTCGTCGAACTCTTTTTCAATATTAGCTGTGAAAGAAAAATCGACAACATTTTCAAATCTATCTACCAAGAAATCAGTAACAATCATGGCAATGTCAGTAGGGAAAAGTTTCCCTTTTTCAGCACCAAAATTCTCTAATTCTTCTTTAACAGTGATTTTGTCATTTTGTAGTGTTAAGTGTTTTACTGCTCTTGATTTTCCTTCACGAGTTTCTTTTACAACATAACCTCTTTGTTGCACTGTAGAAATAGTTGGTGCATACGTTGACGGACGACCAATGCCTAATTCTTCCAATTTTTTTACAAGTGCAGCCTCGTTGTATCTTGCCGCTGGGCGACTAAATACTGTTTTCCCTAGCATCTTGTTCAAGTCCAACACCTGACCAATGGTAAGCGGAGGCAATGCACCTTTATTTTCTTCAGTATCAGAAAGTTCGTCTTCATCAACATTAGAATCATCATACGCTTTTAGGAAACCTTCAAATTTAATTACTTCGCCAGAAGCTGTAAATAAATCAGGAAGTGTACTAATGGCAATAGATGCTGTTGTTTTTTCTATTTGCGCATCCGCCATTTGAGAGGCCTTAGCACGTTTTCTAATTAAATCGTATAGTCTTTGTTCATTTCTCTCTGAACTAGCCTGTACAAGTGCAAAATCAGTCGGACGGATGGCTTCGTGAGCTTCTTGTGCCGATTCTGATTTGGTTTTATATTTTCTTAGTTTGAAATATTCGTTTCCGTAATCTTCAATAATTACATCTTTGGCTTTTTGAAGTGCCTCATCCGAAAGGTTCGTCGAGTCAGTTCTCATATATGAAATCTTTCCAGCTTCATATAATCTTTGTGCCAAATTCATTGTTTGAGCAACCGAAAAACCTAATTTACGAGCTGCTTCTTGTTGTAAAGTAGAAGTTGTAAAAGGTGCTGCAGGCGAACGTTGTAAAGGTTTACTTTCTAAATTACTGATTGAAAATTTAGCACCTATACATTTTTCTAAAAATGCTTGCGCCTCTTGTTCCGAATCAAATCTTCGAGGTAATTCAGCATTTAATGTTTTGTTACCAGTTAATTTAAAGCTTGCTGTAATTTTGAAACTAGCTGTAGAGTTAAATTTTTCAATTTCACGTTCTCTATCAACTATTAATCTCACTGCTACAGATTGAACTCTACCAGCAGATAAACCTCTACGAACTTTTTTCCAAAGTACTGGCGAAAGTTCAAAACCAACTAATCTATCTAAAACCCTACGAGCTTGTTGCGCATTTACTAAATCGTAGTCAATTTCTCTTGGGTTATCAATGGCATTAAGAATTGCTTTTTTAGTAATTTCTCTAAAAACAATACGTTTTGAATCACCTTTTTTCAGACCCAATGCCTCATATAAATGCCAAGATATGGCTTCTCCCTCACGGTCATCATCGGTTGCTAGCCAAACTGTTTCAGCTTCTTTGGCAAGTTTCTTAAGTTCGTTCACAACTTGCACCTTATCGGCGGTGATTTCATAAACTGGTTTAAAACCATTTTTCACATCAATGGCCTTATCACCCTTAGGTAAATCACGTACGTGACCAAAACTAGATTTTACAACAAAATCTTTTCCTAAGTAACCTTCGATTGTTTTCGCCTTTGCGGGCGATTCCACGATTACCAAATTTTTAGGCATACCAACAACTCTCTTTAAAATATTCGGACTGCAAAATTCATTATTTTTTTTAAATTACAACTATATATATAAGTATTATTTAAAAATCAGTTTAATTTGTGTTATGAAAAATTTGTATTTAGTTCGTCACGCTAAAGCCGAAAAGATTGGTTTTGGCCAAAATGATTTCCACAGAGAGTTGAGTAATGAAGGTCATACCGATGCACCTCGATTAGCCAGAATCATTGGTACAGAAATTCAAAAACCCGACTTAATTGTAAGTAGTACAGCGCTTAGAGCACTTTCGACAGCGAGGTATTTTGCTGAAGTTTTTAATATTGAAGAAGAAGATATAGTGCACGAACCTGAGATTTATGAAGCAAGCGCTAGAACACTTTTATCTGTTATAAATAATTTAGATAACAGCAAAAATAATATTATGCTTTTTGGACATAATCCAGGCTTTACCTACATAGCTGAGTACTTAACCAAGGCAGAAATTGGAGATTTACCAACTTGTGGCATTGTACAACTAAGTTTTGATACCGATAATTGGGCTGAATTAAGTAATGGAACTGGTTCGGTGGTGAAAAAATGGTTTAGGGAGGAGGAGTAGTAAATTGAAAGTTTTTAGAATAATCTTAATTAATTCACTATTTCGTCAATTTAAAATTTGATACTTATGGAATTGTTTAAAAAGATAATTAAGATTTTAGATTCTAATCTGATTCATTGCTTAATTCCAATAATTACAACTTTAATAATTATCGAATTTTTCTTTAAAAATAGATTCGAAACTAAAAAAACTATTAATTTAATTCGTTGGTCTATAATTATCTATACCATAATAACTTGTTTATACTTTCTATTAAGTTTTGTATTTAATCAAATGGAATTTACTTTCAT
Organism: Bacteroidota bacterium; assembly: GCA_041191405.1. Classification (GTDB taxonomy): domain Bacteria; phylum Bacteroidota; class Bacteroidia; order Cytophagales; family UBA9547; genus JBEEOW01. Next base: position 100,920 of record JBEEOW010000007.1, on the reverse strand, counting down.
TTATTTAGGAAATGGAAGTTATAAAATTATCTATTGGATAATGTTAATCTTTTCTTTGATTTTGCCATTTACTTTGTTAATTAATAAAGTTGCAACTAAATATTGGTATGTTTTATTGGTGGCATTTGCTATGAAAATTGGATTTTATTTTGAGCAATTCATTATTTTTTCCACAAGTTTACATCGAGAATATGTGACTGAAAATGAAAGCTTAAAGTTTGTAGGAATATATTTTTCGCAAGGTGTATTCATTGCAATTTTAACTTTAATAATTTTTGAAATTGTTAAAAAAATAGCAACAAATAAATGAAAATTAAGCTTTTGCAGGTGCTTTATCCACTACCGTTCCTGTTGTAACATAAACAATTAAATCAGAAAAATAATAAGAATTTTTAAAATCAAACTTGTTCTTATTCTACTTATTACTAAAAACTCCATCGCACAGAGGTTTGTATTTAATCCATTGTTCTTGTGTATCAAAAGAATAAGCATGTATTAATAAACCTTTTTTTCTTATGATTTGGTAATGTTTTTCAGTTAATAAATCAACATAATTGTTTGGTTCGCCACCAATACTCGGACCAATAATTGTTGCTCCGTTTTCTACTCCAAAATTAACCCACTTTTCTAAAGTTTTTAAATCATCATTTGGTATATCATCTGTTGAATCATTTCCTCTCCAAATTAAAAAACAAGTTGGTAGTTTGCGTTTAAATGTGTTGTTTAATGTTACCAAGCTTTCTTTTGAAAAAGTCTGTAAAACAACTCGGTTTACAGTATTAGCTACTTTAATTTTATTAGGTTTAGTTTCAATAACTTTTAATTTGTTGGTATCAGCATTATACCAAAGTAAAGATTCAAGTTTATTTTTTAAATCAATTTCTATATTTGGATAAAGTTGTGGAATTTTAGTTTCAACATAAATTCCTGGTCTGTTACCTTGGTCGGTTTCATCTAAAATGTATGTACTTTCAATTTTTCCTGTTTCATTTATTCTGATAATTCTTTTGCCTGAAATATCTCTTTTGATTTTTTTCCCTTCGGCAATGTTTATAATATCTTCAAGCGTTAAAATATCTTGGTATTCAAATTCAGGTTTTGCTAGTTCAGGATATTTCAGATTAAACCAAGAACCAAAGCTTAATTTAAGTAACTCTTGATAAGTGAATTGCGAAATTTTGTCATTGATTCTATTTGGGAAAACATCTTTTACATTTGAAGTTCTGTGTAACGATTCATCATGTAGCGCAACCAAATAACCATCTTTAGTTCGTTGTAAATCAAACTCTAAGTAATGAGCTCCGCTATTTCGAGCCCAACGCATGGCAGCTTCTGTTTCTTCAGGAGCATAAAAAGTAGTACCTCTGTGTGCAATTACAATATTTTTAGGAAATTGATTAATAATTGCAATTTGGGTAGGAGAGAGTGGTGTATTCATTTTACATGATAAAAATATTGAACAACACATTAATAATAAATAGATTAATCTCATTGTATTGTTATTTTGGTGAAAATCAAAAAGGGCTAAAACAAAAAAAAGACATCCAAAATTGAATGTCTTTTTTTGTTAAGTGATCCCGCTGGGATTCGAACCCAGGACCCATACATTAAAAGTGTATTGCTCTACCAACTGAGCTACGGAATCTCACTTTCAAGAATGTTGATATAAATCATTTCCTTGTTGGTGATGCAAAAGTACGCTAATTTTATAACTTTGCAAATATAATGTCGATAAATAAATACATATTAATTCTATTATTCTCATTATCAGTAACAAAAATTTTTGCTGATAATGGATATTCAAAATTAGATAAAGCTGATTCGTTATTTACGAAACAGAAATATACTAAGGCATTGAATATTTATGAGGATATTTTTCAGAATTACCAACAATTCACGCCGAGAATGTTGGTTAAAATGTCGTTTATTCATGAAAGTATGGGTAATTACTCAAGGGCATTGTATTTATTGAATTTGTATAATGATGTTAGTCCGAATAGAAAAGTACTTGAAAAACTAGAGCAACTTGCTTCACAAAACAATCTTTCAGGTTATGATTTTACAGATTTTGAGTATTTTTTATTGATGTATTATAAGTATTACGACCAGATAATTATTGTTTTACTATTACTTGGTGCAATAGCAACAATATATGTACTTGCTAAGAGAAAAATTAAATCAAATATTATTAGAATTAGGGCAGTAGCTGTAATTTTATATTTATTTGGTGTGTTTTATTTAATTCAATATCACCCATTTCAGAAAGGTATTGTTAATAAATCAAATAGTTTATTAATGTCTTCCCCCTCAGCTGCAAGTACAGTTCTATCTGTTTTAAACGAAGGTAATAGACTTCAAATTTTAGATAAAAAAGATATTTGGTATAAAGTATCTTGGCAAAATCAAAACGCTTATATTAGAGAAGGTAGTTTGTTGATTATGAATCATTGATTTTTTTAGATTTTAGACTTAAGACATAAGACATAAGACATAAGACTTAAGAATTATGACTTTAGAATAAAGAATATCTCAAATTTCCACCTTTCACTTTTAACAATTAATCACTTACTTTTCACTTTTTGCCATTACAATTCCAATCAAAATGGCTAATAAACAGGAACTTAAAATAACAATAAATCCGCCATCCCATTGCCAATGGTCAACAACAATACCAAGTGCAATATTGGCAAAAGCTGCTCCACCTAAATAACCAAACAAACCTGTTAAACCTGCGGCAGTACCAGCAGCATTTTTGGGTACTAAATCAATAGCAAAAACTCCAATTAACATTACTGGTCCGTAAATAAAAAAGCCAATTGAAATTAAGGCAATTTGGTCAATTAAAAAATTTCCTTTTGGGTTTTGCCAATAAACAAACACTGCCAAGGCCACAAAAACCATGTAAATGATAATTGCCATTGAACGTTTTCCTTTGAATACTTTGTCAGAAATATAACCACATAGTAATGTGCCAGGGATTCCTGCAAATTCATAGGCAAAAGTAGCCCAGCTTTGTTCGCTCAAATTATATCCTTTTACTTCACTTAAATAAGTTGGAGCCCAATCAACCACACCATTTCTAACTAAATAAACAAATGCATTTGCTATAGAAATATACCAAAGTAACTTATTATTAATGATGTATTTAAAGAATATTTCTTTAGTTGATTCAATTGTTTTTTCAGATGAAATACTAATTTTAGAAGGTTCATTTTTAAATGTTTCAATGCTTGGTAAACCACAAGATTGTGGTGTGTCTCTAATTAAAAAATAAGCAATTATTGAAATTACGATGCAAACTATTCCAGGGAAATAAAGCTTACTTTGCCAAGTTCCAAAAAACAGGAAAGCCACCACAGTTAATTTTCCAGCCAATCCACCACCAATGTTGTGTGCTAAATTCCAAATAGACATTTTTCTACCTCTCTCTTTTTGAGAAAACCAGTAAACCATCACTCTGCCTGATGGTGGCCAACCCATTCCTTGAAACCAACCAAGTATCAATAAAATGGTAAACATAATTGGAATTGAACTAGTTGCCCAAGAAAAATGTCCCATCACAATCATTGTTAATCCTGATAAAAATAAACCCAAACTTAAAAATACCCTGGCATCACTTTTATCAGAAACCATTCCCATCACAAATTTACTTACTCCATAAGCAATTGAAATTCCTGATAAGGCAAATCCTAGTTCAGCTTTTGTGAAACCCAATTTTACCAAGTCGGGCATAACTTGTGTAAAGTTTTTTCGCACTAAATAATATCCTGCATAGCCAACAAAAATCCCTAAAAAAACTTGAAATCGTAACTTTTTGTATTCACTACTTATTTTTTCGTCTGAAATAAGTGGTTTTGCTTTCGGAGGTGATAAAAAGTTTAGCATAGTTTCAGACTTTTTTTGCGTTATACGGTATAAGGTAGTTGAAGTTTAGTTTGAATTCAATGTCAAAATATTCATTCAAAAGTATTTTATTGTTTTAATAAATAATTTCTCAAAATGAACCGTTCAGAAAATATTCATTTCATTGAAAATGATGATATTCAATGGGATATGATTGTGATAGGAGGAGGAGCAACTGGTTTAGGTGTGGCACTTGATGCAACTTTGAGAGGATATAAAACTTTATTACTCGAACAAGCTGATTTCACTAAAGGAACTTCAAGTAGAAGTACAAAACTCGTTCATGGTGGAGTAAGATATTTGGCTCAAGGTGATATAAAGTTGGTTTTAGAGGCCTTGCATGAAAGAGGATTATTATTGAAAAATGCACCTCATGTAACAGATAATCAAACTTTTATTATTCCTTCGTTTTCATTTTTTGATGGATTAAAATACACTGTTGGTTTGAAATTATATGATTTATTAGCAGGCAAATTAAGTTTAGGAAAATCGGGTTATATTACTGCAAAACAAGTAATTAAATCTTTACCAGGCATCAATAAACAAAATTTACAAAATGGAATTGTGTATCACGATGGACAATTTGATGATGCTCGCTTAGGAATAAATTTAGCACAAACAGCTCAAGAAAATGGAGCATGTATATTGAATTATTTTCAAGTTACACGTTTGCAAAAAAGTGAAATCGGAAAAGTAAATGGTGTTTTTGCAAAAGATTTAGAATCAGGGAAAGAGTATAATTTTAAAACAAAAGTTGTAGTAAATGCTACAGGCGTTTTTGTTGATAAGATTCTAGGTTTCGATGAAAAAGGAAAAGCACCAACAGTAAGTGTGAGCCAAGGTACTCATATTGTGCTAGATAAATCATTTTTGCCAACAGAATACGCCTTAATGATACCTAAAACAAGTGATGGGAGGGTGCTGTTCGCTATTCCATGGCATGATAAATTATTGGTAGGCACTACTGACACTTTAATTGAAAATGAAAGTTTAGAACCAAAACCGTTGCAACAAGAAGTAGTATTTATTCTTGAAACATTGAATCAATATATCTATAAAAAAGCAACTAAGTCGGATATTTTATCAATTTTTAGTGGTTTACGTCCACTTGCAAAACCCGATAAAGAAGGCAAAAGTACCAAGGAAATATCACGAAGCCATAAGTTGTTTGTAAACAAAAGTGGTTTGGTTACAATTACTGGAGGTAAATGGACTACCTACAGACGAATGGCAGAAGATACTGTTAATCTGGCTATTAAAGCTGGTGGTTTAAAGTATGAAAATTGTAAAACAAACGATTTTAAAATTCATGGTTACACCTTAAATGAGGATAAATCATCACATTTATATATTTATGGTTCAGATGCAAAAAATATAAATCAATTAATTCAAGCTGATGAATCATTAGCAGAAAAAATTCATCCCAATTACCCATTTATGAAAGCTGAAATTGTGTGGGCAGTTCGTAATGAAATGGCAATAAATGTTGAAGATTTTTTAGCTAGAAGAATAAGATTTTTGTTGTTAGATGCAAAAGCTTCTATTGAATCAGCGCCAATTGTTGCACAAATTATGGCGAAAGAATTACACAAACCTCAACAGTGGATTGATGCTCAAATCGAGTCGTTTACAGCATTAGCACAAGGATATTTAGTTAAATGGTAATTTTAAAAATAAATATACTTTTGAAATTATTGATTCAAATAGATTGATTTATTTTCATACGTAACATTCGCATTTTTAATAATTTCAGCATTGCTTTTACCTCCATTATGAATTTTGGTAGTTTTTATTTGTTCAATATAATACTCATTTTTAACTGTATTTTTAATTGAGAATTCAAATTTTTCTTCGAGTGTATCACCTTGTTTGAAGGTAGAGTTTAAATTTTCTAATCCACATTCAATTACAGATTTTGAAAAGTTTTTATAGAGAATATTATGTTTACCATTTTTTAAATTAAAAATATTCACATTATCATTACATTCACCTTGATATATTGAGTATGATTTACTTATAATTTCTTTAATACCATCATTTGTTAAATCTCTTAAATCTTCAGGAGCAATATTCCCAATTTGACAAACAAAAAGCACATTTTTAGAATTATTTTCAAATAAAATCAATAGGTTATCAGCAGTTCCTGATGATAATCCTGCATGACCACTCATTAATATTAATCTATCTTTGGTATTTGAATTCGTGAAAAAATCCATTGTATCTAATTGAGGTACAGAGTCAACATCAGTTAAATTCCAAATCATTTCATTTTTATCCCTAGATAATATTGCAGAAGCAATTTGAAAAATTTCATCATTTGATAATGAAACAATTGAATCATTATTCTGTGTTTGATGATTTTCGGAATTTGTACAAGATGTTAAAGTAATAATAGTACAAATTAAAATTATAATAACTTGTCTTAAATAATTCATATAGTTTTAAATAAATTGATTGTTTTTTACGCTTATGTTGAAAAAAAGATATGATAAAAGGGTTTATAATTGGGAAAATATATTTTTTGTATCTACATGTTTTTCTTTAGTATTTTCAAAAAAAATCTTTAATTGAGGTTTGAAATCGCATTATTAATTATATTTGAGCTATTGTTAAAACAATAAAAAAATATTAGGCAATTATGAATTTTGAATTGGTATTTAAATCTTACTTTAAAAGTATTTTACTGATATTTTTTTGTTTAGTTAATTTCAACATATACTCTCAAATTGATGTACAGTTTGAAGACATAAAAAAAGAATACGAAGGGCATCATGCTGTTTATTTAAAAAAACGAGAACATCTTGATTTACAGTTAATAAATGACAGTTTAGTAATTACATCAGAGTATTACTCTGAAATGTTACATTTAACTGAACAGTCACATCAATTATCCGAAAAATCAGTATATCACTCTCATTTTATGGAACTTGCAAGTATTGATGCAAAAACATTAATACCTATTAAAAAAAATAAATTTGAAACAATTCCAGTTACAAAATTCGAAACTCAAGATAACTTTGGGGCAGGTGTGTTTTTTGATGATGGAAAACAAACATCCTTTGTTTATCCAGCGGTTAGAGTTGGGGCTAGAACAATTTTGAATTATAAACAAAAAATAAAAGAACCAAGGTTTATCTCATCATTCTTCTTTTCCGAACATTTAAATGTTTTGAGTTCAGAGTTTAGTATTTCACATCCAGAAGGAATAAAATTAAGATTTCAAGTATTTGGCATTGACCCTAAATTACTTACTTTTTCTGAATCAAAAAAAGGAAATATCATAACTGTTACATGGTCTGCTAATAAAATTGCAGTTCATAAAATGGAAGATGAAAGTCCGAATTTAAGATACTATGCACCTCATATTATGATGTTTGTAGAAGAAGTAACAACTAAATTGGGTGATAAAAAGAAGTTTTCGGGTGATATAAAAAGTTTATATAAGTTTTTTTATGGTTTTGTTAAAGACCAAGTAAACATTAAAGAACCTACTGTTGATAAATTAGTTGATTCTCTGGTTAGTAAATCAAAAACTGAAACTGAAAAGGCAAAGAAAATTTTTTATTGGATTCAAGATAATATCAAATATATTGCTTTTGAGGATGGATTTGGTGGATTTATCCCACGTACACCAGGGGCTGTACTTTCTAAAAGATATGGTGATTGTAAAGACATGGCCAATTTAACTACCTACATGTTAAAACAAGCGGGTATTAAAGCCTATTTAACTTGGATTGGAAGTAGAGAATTGCCATATACTTTTGATGAAAATCCATCTCCAAGTGCTGCAAATCACATGATTTGTACTGCCAAAATAGATGAAAAATGGTTGTTTTTTGATGCAACAGGTATGTATATGCCGTTTGGTTTACCTACAGATATGATTCAAGGTAAACAATGTTTAATTGGAATTGATGAAAATAATTTTGAAAAAACTTTTGTTCCAATTTTAGATAAAGAACAAAATACTAGAACAGATTCTGTAAATATTTCTATTAAAGGAAATGCTATTTTGGGGGCAGGAGTAAATGTTTTACAAGGTTATCCTAAAATAGATTTGATTTATACGCAATTAACACACGATCCAAAAAAACAAAAAGATGCAATTGCTTCATATTTACAAAAGGGTTCAAATAAATTTTTTCTAGAAAATGAACAAATTTTAGATTTATATAATCGAGATAAAGTTGCTAAAATTAATTACAACTTTAAAATTGAAGATTATGCAAAAACTATTGATGATGAAATTTATATTAATCTTCATTTAAAAAAACCTTTTTATAATACACAAACAAAACCTGAAAGGGATATTAGTATAGAAAAAGATTATAAATTTATTGATGATGAAATTGTAGTTTTACAAATACCTCAAGGTTTTAAGTTATCGTATTTGCCTCACGGACAAGAATTTGCTTCAAAATATTTTGGTTATAGAATTTCATTTGAACAAATTGGAAATAAAATTAAAATGAAAAGGAGTGTTTGGTTAGATGCTTTACTGCTTCAAAAAGAAAACTTTGATTCATGGAATACCATGGTTACTGAATTAAGTAAAGCTTATAGAGAAGCTGTGGTTTTGAAAAAAAATAACTGATTTTAAATTATTGAAAAATGTTTAGATATATAATATTAATATTATTTAGTTTAATTGAAGGGGTACTATTTGCACAAAAAATCCCAAATTACGATTGGCAAACCTCAAGAAAACAGTTTAAATTATCTGATTTAGAACATAAAGAACAAGTAATTATTTTAAAAGATAAACGTACTTTTGAGTTTTTTTCAAAAGATGGCGAACAGATTGACTGTTATAAACTATATCATAAAATAATAAAGGTTAATTCTGAAGCTGCAATTGAAAGGTTTAACAAAGTATTTATACCAATTTCTGGAAATAGTAAAATTATACAATTAAAGGTGAGGGTAATTTTAATGAATGGTAAAGAAATATTGTTAAATAAAGAAAATATTAAAGAAATAGATAATCTAGAAAATGCAGGTGCTTACCGAATTTTTGCAGTAGAAGGTGTAGAAAAAGGTGCTGAAATTGAATATTTTTATTCTGTAAAAACCCCCAATCATGAATATGGAAGAGAGTATTTGCAAAGTGAGTTTAATACTAAAAATCTAGATTTTACAATCTATTCATACCCAAATATTATAGTTACTCCAAAAGTTTATAATTATAAAGAAAGTTTTACATTTATTGATAGTGCAGCATTCAATGCACCTTCAAAACATCATTTTTCTGTAAATCAATTAACTGCACTTAATGAGGAAGAGTTTTCAAGTTATAGAGCTAATTTAACAAGGGTTGATTACGTTGTAAATACTCCCAAAACAAAAGAACAACATTCATGGGATGTAAATGCAAATTTGATTAAATTGACTTATAACGAGTTTTCGGAGAAAGAATTAAAAGCAGTTAAGAAATTAATAAAAGCTATTAAAATTCCGAAAAATGAAACCGATGAGTTAGTTAAAATTACTAAAATAGAAAACTACCTTAAGACAAATTTTACAATTGACGACAACTCAAATACGCAATCAATAACAGAAATTATTGAGCAAAAAAATGGACAAGATTGGGGTATTTCAAGATTGTTTTTTGCTTGTTTAAAAGTGGCATCAGTTAATTATGAATTAGTTTTAACCAACGATAGAACTTTAGCAAAATTTGATTCAAAATTTGAATTTCCACTCGCTTTACAAGAGTTTTTAATTTATTTTCCGAATTTGAACTCATACTTAAGTCCTTCAGAACCAGAATATAGATACCCTTTGGTTCCTTATCAGTTTACACACAATTATGGTTTATTTATAAATTCTCATGAATCAAAAGTTAAATTTATTGAGCCAAGTAATGCCACACAAAGTCAACATAACCATTATATTCAATGTAAAATTGATTTTGTTAATGAACTTGTTTTGGGGCACATAAAAAACGTTATGAGTGGTCATAAAGCAATGTATGTAAAGCCATATTTACAAGTTATTACTGAAGAACAAAAAAAAGAAATATTAGAAGGAATTGTAAAATCATCGGCTCCTGATGCAAAAATTAAAAGCGTTAATGTAATAAATTCAGACTTGAATTTATCTGTAGTTACAAATCCATTGATAATTGAATCTGATTTTGAATCAACTTCACTCATTGAAAGAGCAGGTGAAAAGTATTTGTTTAAAATTGGTGAATTAATTGGAGACCAAATGGAAATGTATCAACCAAATAAACGTCAACAAGAAATTGAAGCTGATTTTAATAGAATTTATATTAGAGAAATTGATTTGGAAATTCCAAATGGATATAGAGTTAAGAATCTAAATGATATCAATTTGAAACAACAATTAGGGGCTGATTTTATATTTACATCAACTTATAAAATTGAAGGTAATAAGTTGAAAATTAAGGTTGAAGAATATTATAAAACAATAAATTGTAGTGTTGCAAATTTTGAACAATACCGTAAAGTTATCAATGCTGCTGCTGATTTTAATAAAGTTACTTTAGTTTTAGAATCTATTCGATAATAATTTGCAAAACGATGTTTTAACATATCAGCGAAGATTAGCTAACCTTGGGGCGAGTAATAAACTTATATTTTTACCCCGACTTACAGCTAATGACTTGGATTTGAAAAATTTAGATTTTTTAAATGGGAGTGATTCGTTTGGTATTATTAATTCATTTATCGAAGGTAATAAAAGAGTTTTTATTGCACCTGTTTTTGACCCAAGAGATGCATCAAATAACACTGTTTCAAATAAATTACGTCAAATTCAACGACGAGCGAATTATTTGTTAAATGAAAATGGTAGCCATGAATTGTATTTAGCATGGCCATTTTTACATGGAAATTTCGGTGATAATCAATATTTAAGAGCGCCATTGTTATTATGGCAAACAACTTTAGAACAAGATGAAAAAGGTTGGTTTCTGCAATTGCATGGAGATATTCAATGGAATGAAAGTTTGTTGTTAGCTTATCAAAAAAATACTAAATCAAAGCTAAATTACGATATTCTAAATAAAGCATTTAATGATGCACCAACGGACGCAACTTCATTCATAACCCATCTATTTAATATACTTAAAGAAATAGGGTTTAACATTCAGTTTAACAGAGACTTATTCTCTTTAAAACTTGAACATTTTTTAAATTATAAAAAGAATGATTTTGAGTTATTTTACAACGAAGGGATATTAAAACTATTTCCAGAAGCAGTAATTGGTATGTTTCCTTTACTTGGAAATATACAAAACAATGATTACGAATTAATTGAGCAAAAATTTAATTACCCTTCTATTGATAATTATTTTGAGCATTTTTTTCAAAATCAACATAACCAAAATGATTTAAATTTTATCAATAAAGTTCGTGAAGAACAAATAGTTACACCATTTAAAATTGATATTTTTCAAGAAAATATCATTAAAGCTGTGCAACATGGCAAAAGTGTTGTAGTTCAAGGTCCACCTGGAACGGGTAAATCGCAGTTAATTGCCAATTTAATATGTCAATTGGTTTCTCAAGGCAAAAAAGTATTGGTTGCTTCAGAGAAAAAAGTAGCACTTGAGGTTATTCTGCAAAGGTTAAAATCGATAGAAGCAGACTCGTTTGTGGCATTGGTTCACGACCATGTTTATGATAGAGAATCATTATATAAAAGTATTGCTAATCAAATAGATAAACTTGAAGAGTTAAAGCAAAGTACGCTTGGTTATGAAACTATTGCACTTGAAAGAAACTTTGTAATTAATGCCAAGAGAAGTGAACAAATTACGCTACAGTTAGACGATTTTAAAGATGCTTATTTTAAAATTTTGCCTTGTGGCTATAATGTAGAGGAACTTTGGCAAAAAGTAAATCATCATATTTCAAACAAGGATATAATTTCAGATGAGTTAGCTAATGCATTGTCAATCTTTGATTTATCTGATGCTTTGACAAATATAGTTGAAGTTCAAAATTTACTAAAACAAGCTCCAAAACATTACTTTTGGAAAGTTCGCAAGCATGTTTTTGATCATATTGATTTTAACAACTTAAATCAGAATATTACTGATTACAAACAAGCTTTGAAAAATATTTCAAGCATTTTAAATATTGATCAAGAAGATATCAATTCTGAATCACTTTTAAATGTTGAACTTGAACAATTATTGAAACTTAAATCACTTTTAAACAGTGATTTAAATGAAATATTGAACATACTTTTAGATAAAAATGCTTTAAAAAAGATAACTGATTTAAATAAATTAAATAAAGCTATCACTTCATTTCAAGCAAAAGAAAAAGAAGTAAAACTTGAAATACCATCAACTTTAGATGAAATAAATTTACTACTTGAAGAAACAAATGATGCTATTTTATGGCATGATAAAAGTTTGCTAATGAAAGCATTACATACTTTTTCAAGTAATAAAAACAAAAAATTACAATTGTATTTAACTAAAAACTCACTTAGTTTTAAATCAATTGATGATATTAAAAAAGTACATACACATTTAGAAAATTGCAAAAAAATAACAGAAACAATTGAAAACTCTATTTTTTCAGGTATTTCTAGTTCAATTTCTGAAAATAGTTTGATAGAAATAGTAACTCGAATTGATAATTTAACTCAGTTAATTGAATTAAAGAAGTTATTTAGCACAAATTCAATTAGTTATGAGTATTTATTTAAATCTGAAAATATTCAAGTATTTACTAAAAAGGTTCAAGAATTAATTTCACAGTTATTGAATTTAAAAGTATTGAATGCTAATTTATTAACTACACTAACTGAAAATCAGGTAATAGCATTAGCGCAATTAAATGAAGAAGGATTAAATGAAGTAATTTCTTATTTAAATCAGTATTTCAATTTATTTCAACAAATAGATATAAATTTTAATGCTTTAAGTGTTAATGAGAAAAAACTTTTTAAACTAATTGAAAATGAATCAATTGAAAATGTTGTACTGGAGTTTGAACGAAAATGGCTAAAACAAGCATTTTATTCATATCCAGCGTTGAATTTATTACAAAATAATCAGTTACAAGAGTTAAGTAAAGAACTGAAACATTTGATTAAAGAAAAACAAACTCTTTCTGAGAGAATTGTATCAATCAGACTTAAAGAACAAACATATAAACACTTACAATACAATAGATTAACGAATGTAGTTTCATACAGAGAATTAAAACATCAGGTAAATAAAAAGAAAAATATTTGGCCAATTAGAAAGTTAATTGCAGAAAATGAAGCCGATATTTTCAAACTTTTACCATGTTGGATGGCTTCTCCAGAAACTATTTCAGCAATTTTTCCTTTGGAGCAGTATTTTGATGTAGTAATTGTTGATGAGGCTTCTCAATGTTTTTCTGAACGAGGTTTTCCGTTGATTTTCAGAGGTAAGCAAATTGTTGTTGCGGGTGATAGTCAGCAATTGAGCCCAAGTACATTGTACCAAAATAGGTGGGAAGGCGATGAAGATGAAGAAGATTCCCCAACATTAGAAGTTGAATCTTATTTAGAACTTTGTGCTAGATATTTTCCTGAATTTTATTTGCAAAACCATTATAGGAGTGAAAATTATGGTTTAATAGCCTTTTCAAATGAACATTTTTATAAGAGTAAATTGAATTTTACTTCTAGAATCAGTGAAAATGTTAATTTCCCTATTCAAGTTCATCAAAATAATGTTGGAATTTGGGAAAATAGAAGCAATGAATTTGAAGCAGAACAGGTTGTAAATAAAGCAATTGAATATTATAATTTAGGTAAAAAATCAATTGGGTTTATTAGTTTCAACTTTAACCAACAAGAGTTAATTCAACAAAAAATTGAGCAAGCAATAAATGAAAAAAAGATTTCAACTGATGTAATAGTATTCAATAAAAATATTGAAAACGTACAAGGTGATGAAGCAGATATAGTTTTATTATCAGTTGCTTATGCACCAGATAAAAAAGGGAATTTTAAAATGCAATTTGGTTCATTGTCGCAAAAAAATGGTGAAAAAAGATTGAATGTTGCTATTACAAGAGCTAAATCAAAAATGGATATTTTTATCAGTTTTGATCCAAACCAATTACAAACCGAAACTGCCAAACACGAAGGAATTTCATTGTTGAAAAATTACTTAGTTTGGGCTCAAAATGCACAAAATGGAGCAATTGAAGTACCTCAAAATAAGTTAAATACACATTGGCAATCAGGATTGTCGATGAAACATCATTTTGGATATAGTTTGATACGATGAAAAATACTCGAAAACGTTCACTGAGCGTAGTCGAAGTGTTAGTTTTCGATTATTTTTGCATTAATTTTGACTTAATTAATTGATTTTAATCATTTTAAGCTATTTCTTTTAAGTTTCTTATCTAATATTAAATTTACTTTGAAACACAATTTCTCAATATATATTCGTTAATATGTTATAATTTTTCTTATTTTTACACAGCAAAATCTGTTTAGTATAAATATTTGTAATTTAAATCTTCTTTAAAGATGAACTATAAAAGAATAAGTGCCCTAGCTGTAATGTCCTTATTTTTAGGATATAATTCTATTGCTCAAACAATTAAATTCAAAACAGAAAGCCACGATTTTGGAATTGTTGAAGAAGGTGTACAAGCATCATTTACTTTTGAAGTAACCAACACTGGTTCAGCTCCATTGGTTATTTCATCTGTTCAACCTTCATGCGGATGTACTACTCCTGAGTGGAGTAAAGAGCCAATTATGCCTGGAAAAACAGGTTTAATCAAAGCATCTTACAATAGTCAAGGTAGATTAGGTGTATTCAATAAAAGTATTGCTGTTGTTTCAAATGCAACAAACGAAACTAATAAAACTATCTATATCAGAGGTATTGTTGAGAAAAAAGAAGAAAATAAATACACAGCTGCTGAAATAAAAGCTTCTCCAAGATTAACTGTAGATAAAGTAAGTTACAATTTTGGTAAAATTGAAAAAGGTCAACGTGTTAATTATAAGTTTAAAATCACAAACACAGGAATGAGCGACTTGAAGATTCCTTTGAATAACGCTATTTTGGCAGGTTGTGGTTGTATTGAATACAAAATTTCAAAAGAAACTATTAAACCAAAAGAAACTGTAATTTTAGAATTAATTTATACCCCTAAAAACCTTGGAGAAATAGAAGAAGTGGTTTCTATAACTTCTAATGATATTGTAACTAAGTATGCTAAAATTTCATTAAAAGCTAACGTAGTTGGTTCATTTGCAACTCCTAATATTATGAAAGAAGGAAATCAAAATGTTCCTTTTAAATAATTAGCACTAAAGGATTTAGAATAAATCCACTTAAGTGTAATTTAAAATTAAACACATAAGAACTTAGAAATTTGATTTATATTTTCAAGAAACTATGTTCCTATTTGGTTAAATAATTAATAAATTTTGAATTAGAAATTATTAATTCCAATTCAAAAAAAAATGTCAAAATTTATATAGCATTCAATGTCACATTCAAGTATAAAAGTATCAGTACCCAATAAGTCTATTCAAGCAACTGTTAAACTTGTTTCTTCAAAAAGTGAAAGTAACAGAGCTTTGATTATCAATGCAGTTTCTGGAAATAAATGTACACTTCACAACTTGTCTGAAGCTCGTGATACACAAACTATGCAAAGACTTTTAGCAAGTAATGATGTAACTTTGGATGTAATTGATGCTGGTACAACAATGCGTTTTTTAACTGCTTTTACAGCAATTAGTAAACGTGAAACCATCATGACTGGTACTTCACGTATGTGCGAACGTCCGATTGGTATTTTAGCTGAAGCTTTAAAATCAATTGGTTGCGATATTAATTATCTTCAAAAAGAAGGTTTTCCGCCATTGAGTATCAAGCCATATACTGGTAAATTGAAAAACAAAATTACCATGCAAGGTGATGTAAGTAGTCAGTATATTTCTGCTGTACTAATGAATGCACCTTTGTTTGAAGATGGTTTGATTGTTGAATTAACCGGAAAAATTGCTTCTCGCCCATATTTGGATATGACTTTGGTTTTAATGAGTCATTTTGGAGTACAACACCAATGGGTAAATAATGAAATTCATATTGCTGGTGGACAACAATATAAAGTGCAAGAATATACAATTGAATCTGATTGGTCAGGTGCAAGTTATTGGTATTCTATTGTAGCTTTAGCTGATGAAAATACAAGTATTGAATTACTAGGTTTGAAAGAAAATTCATTACAAGGGGATTCAGTTTTGGTTGATATTATGCAACCACTAGGAGTTAAATCAACTTTCAATGAAAGAGGAGTGGTGTTGACTAAAATACCACATCAAAAAGAAGTAAGTATAGATTTTACACACTGCCCTGATATTGCACAAACATTGTCGGTAGTGGCAGCTGCAAAAAATATCAAGTTATCATTATCAGGTTTAGAGAGTTTAAGAATCAAAGAAACTGATAGAATTTATGCTATTCAAACTGAATTAGCTAAATTTGGTGCTAGCATGAACGAAGCAGAAGAAGGTGTTTTTGTGGTTGAAAGTGATAGTTTTAAAATTGATAATCAAATAGTTGATACTTACGATGACCACAGAATGGCAATGGCATTTGCTCCATTGGCATTGGTAGGTGATGTGATTATCGAAGAACCTGATGTTGTAAAAAAATCATATCCAGGTTATTGGAATGATTTAAAATCTGTAGGTTTTTCAATCATAAATAATTAAATATAAAATGAGATTAAAAACTCAATACTTTAAATTAAGGAATTTATTTTCATTTATTGTATTGATGTTTTTATTCAATATTAATTCATATTCGCAAATTACTAAAGATTTATTACCTGTAACTTATCCTGTTACAGGTAATTTTGTTTTGAAGTATAGTGGTTCATGGCAATATTTAAATGTAGATTTTTGGGCAAAAGATTTATATGGAAATAAGGTCTTTGTAACCAATCATGGGTTTAGTTTAATGCGTGATTATTCTATTCAGTTAATTATTGCTGAGCCTGAATATATTAAATTGATGCAATTACATGGAAGGGTAATTTCAGAAAGAAAACACTTTTAATTTAGACTTAAGATTATAGACATTAGACTTAAGATTTTATTTTTCAAATACTTTGTACTTAGTACCTAATACCTAATACTAAAAAAATGAAAGCAATTTACAATATCGCATCTCTTTGCGCAGCTAAAAAAGTAAATAAAGTAGTTATGTGTCCGGGTTCAAGATGCGCTCCATTAACAATTGCTTTTGCTCGTCATCCTGAAATTGAAACTTTTGTTATCCCTGATGAACGTGCTGCTGCATTTGTGGCTTTGGGTATGGCTGAAGCGAGTAATAATACGGTTGCTTTAATATGTACAAGTGGATCAGCGGTTTATAATTTTGCACCTGCTGTTGCCGAAGCATTTTTTAGAAATATTCCTTTACTTTTACTAACTGCTGATAGACCAACAGAATGGATTGCTCAACAAGATGGACAAACTATTTTTCAGCAAAATATTTTTGGAAAACACGTAAAACAATCATATCAATTACCAGAAGATTACTCAAATTCAGATGCTCAATGGTTTATTAATAGGACGCTTAATGAGGCAATTAATCATTCAAATCAATCGCCTAAAGGTCCAGTTCATGTAAATGTTCCTTTAAGGGAACCATTATACAGCAATGATGAAATTGTTTTTGATAATGCTCCAAGAGTTATTGAAATTCAAGATACAAGTAAAAATTTAGAAATTAACTCATTAATAACTGAGTTAAAACAATATTCAAAAGTATTGATTGTTGCTGGACAATCGCCAATAAATAATCATTTGTTGGATTCTCTATTTTCGTTTACTTTAAGTTCGCAGGCTGTTTTAGTTGCAGATTCTATAGCTAATTGTCATTCATTAGAAAATGTAGTTAGTCATCATGACATTTTTATAAATGCAATAGGAGAGGATAGTTTGCAAGATTTACAACCAGATTTATTGATTACATTTGGCGGACAAGTGTTGTCAAAAGGTTTAAAAAATTTCCTAAGAAAATACAAAGCAAAAGCACAATGGCATGTTTCTGAGGAAATTGTTGCGCCTGATTCGTTTCAACAATTAACAAAGCATATTCAAGTTTCTGCTGATTCATTTTTTACACAAATATCACAAGCCATATTGAACAATAAAATTTCGTTTAGTATGGATTATGCAAATCAATGGGAAGAACTCAATGAAGATGCAGAGGATTATATCAATAGAAAAATTAAAGAGGAAACAAGTTTTAATGAGTTTTCGGTAATAGCCAAAATATTGCCTAAAATTCCAACGAATTGTCATTTACATTTATCTAATAGTATGACTGTTAGGTATGTGAATATTATTGGTATCAAAAATTATATACCAATTTATTGCAATAGAGGTACAAGTGGAATAGATGGTAGTACAAGTACAGCTTTAGGAAATGCACTTGTAAATAATGCACCTAATGTATTGATTACTGGCGATTTAGCTTTCTTTTATGATAGAAATGCTTTTTGGCACAATCATATTCCAAGTAATTTAAAAGTTATTATTTTAAATAATCATGCTGGAGGTATTTTTAGGTTAATTGATGGCCCAAGTACTCAGCCTGAAATAGATACTTATTTTGAAACCAATCAAAAACTAAATGCTAAAAATACAGCAAGTGATTTTGGTTTAAACTACTATTTTGCAAATGATTATGAATCATTTGATGTTCAAATAGCTGCATTTTTAAAATCAGATTCAGCTTCTATTTTAGAAATTGAAACCGACAAATTGATCAATGCAGCATTTTGGGAAAAATATAAAATTGGGAAGAGTTTTTAAAATTAAATTGATAATATAAGGGAGTTCAATCGCCCTTATATTATCAAACCCTTTAATTTTTCCACCCCAACACTAGCCATTTCTTCAATAAAAGTTATATTGTGTTTGATATTTGTAAGTGAGGGTTTATTTGGGTCAATTACATAAACTGGCACTTTTTTAGGAACATAATCAATCAAACTTGCGGCTGGGTAAACAACTAATGATGTACCAATTATGACGAAAATATCAGCTTTGGCTACAATTTCTATTGCACCCTCAATGGCTGGAACCGCCTCACCAAACCATACTATATTTGGGCGAAGTTGAGAACCTAATTCACATTTATCTCCTAAGTTAAGCTCCCAAGAATTTAATTTATACACTAAATCAGGGTTTTTAGTACTTCTACTTTCGTCTAATTTTCCATGTAAATGAAGTACATTTTTTGAACCTGCATGTTCGTGTAATGAATCTACATTTTGGGTAATGATTGATACATTAAAATGTTTTTCTAAGTCTTTCAAACCTATGTGACCACCATTTGGTTTTACTTCAAGAGCTTGTTTTCTACGTTGGTTATAAAACTCTAAAACCAACGCAGGGTTCTTCGCAAAACCTTGAGGAGTAGCCACTTCCATTACATCGTGTCCTTCCCATAATCCGTCAGAATCTCTAAAAGTTTTTATGCCACTTTCGGCACTTATACCTGCACCTGTTAGAACTACTAAATTTTTCATAAGTTAAAATTTTCATTAAAATTAATGTATTAATTGATTTTTTGAATGTTTAAATGAATAAATAAATGGTTTAATTAAAAACTGTTTATGTGGATTGCAAATATTCGACATTGTAAATATCGAATAGCTACACTATCTTGCAGTAGTGTAAGTGGTTAGGGAAGAACTCGAGGAGCGGAAATGATGAAGTTTTTGGAAAGAACCCTATAGATATAAATGTAGCCGAGCATGGAGCTGATGAGAAAGACTTAGTTGCACATGAGATGGGACATAACTTTGGTCTTAATCATGCAAAAGACGATTATAGCCAAGACGGGATGATGAGCAATAAACAGGGTATAATTAGACCTACAAAGAAGAATAATATTGATATAATTAATACAAACTTAAAAAATGTTAAAATTAAGTAGCAAGTATATATATATACTGTTTGTTTTTATTAGCTTAAAAACCTATGGTCAAGACTTGAAGATATGTGATGTAAAACATATAGAAGGGGATTTTGCTTTTGAATGGTCAAATGATTTATGGTCTGAAGATGATATGATATATAGAAGGGCTTCTTTATTTGTTATACAAAATGATAGTATTGCTTATAAGGAAGGTTTTTATGCCTTTGAATATGGATTAGAAGTGCCCAAACAATGTATTAATGAACAAAATAGTAAATCAATAAAATACTTTAGTATTGGTATAAATGATTCTCTTCATTCGGTTTTGGAAAAATACGAGACATCTATATTGAGCACTAAAGAAGGACAATATAAATGTTTTAACCTAAGTTTGAATGTAATGTATTTAGGCGATGGGGTAATCAGAATAAGACGAGGGAATGAATTTATAAAAAGAAAAGTTCCTCTTTATTTAGTATTGAATTTCAATAAAATTAGGGGGCAAGACCGCTGAATACTTTAATGGGAAAGAAAATAACAGTGAACTTTGCAGGGCAAGTTCCTTTGTACAAGCAGGTTTAGCTGTAGTAAGTGCAACGACTGAATATAATAGATTCAAAAAAACTTGCTGTTCGAGATGTTAGCGAAGCGCATCTCGAACTGTAGATAAATTAGGTTCTCTGAACCTTTTTGTAGTATGATTATCGTGCTCGTAATGATTTGCAATCTGGATGCTATATCTAAGGATTTTCAATCCTAAATAGTTAGCAAAATGTTTTTTTAACAACTGTTTATGTGGATTGCAAATCCACTGATACTGATTCGACATTGCAAATATCGAATAGCCACACTATCTTGCAGTTGTGTAAGTGGTTAGGGAAGAAGTCGAGTAGCGGAAATTTTATGTCATTACTCAGATTGGAGTAAGATATAAAATATAGTGGCTTGTTGGTCATAAGAATAACAAGGGTAGCTACAGTGCATAACATTAATAAGTGCGAAATACATAATGAGAATAGAAAATTTATCATTAGGGTTTAATAAATTGAGTTATGACGAATTTACTTGGTCAGACAATGAAAGAGTTAATTCTAAGGTAAAAATTCAGATAATAATATCAATTGATAACGAGCAATTAAAAACTTTGAGCAAATCTATTTTTGAAAATTATATTGAAATAATTAGGGATGTGCCAGATTATTTTGACAATTGGGAAGAACCTTTCCCTAAAGATGAATATGATATTTTAAATGAACCTGAAAAGTTATTTTTTTATTTTTCAAAAAGTAGCTTATGGTCAGATTTCTTAATTAAAGAAATTTCCAAAATTCAGAGTTGGCAAATGACCCAATCTGAATATCACATATTAAAAGTTAATAATGTAAAAAAATTAAATAATATACTCCATCTAATTACTATAGGTGTTAAAATTTAAGATATTGTCCGCTCTTCCACATCTTCTCTTAAAAATTAACAACAAAAACTAGATAAACGACCGCTCATCGACACCTTCCCTTAAAAATTAAGAACAAAAACTAATAAAATCTTGCTGTTCGAGATGTTAGCGAAGCGCATCTCGAACAGTAGATAAATTAGGTTCTCCGAACCTTTTTGTAGTATGATTATCGTGCTCGTCCTGATTTACAATCATGATGCCATATCCAAGGATTTTTTGCCCACCGCTCATCTACATCTCAATTAATAATATTTTATTACAAAGTCTTATGTCATTCATCCTAAGTCTTGAAGAAAACTATCAATAATTTTTATCTTGAAATAAAAATAATCAATGCCATATAATTTGTGTTTAAGGCATTGATTAACCATTTTTGTAATATCAATTTTGAGAATAGATAAACTAGAAATATTATGTCAGCAGAAAAAGTACATTGTTTAATTATTGGATCAGGTCCTGCGGGATATACAGCGGCAATTTATGCATCAAGAGCTGGTTTAAAACCAGTTTTATATACAGGTCCACAACCTGGTGGTCAGCTTACTATGACTAATGATGTAGAGAATTTCCCTGGCTACCCAGAAGGAGTTACTGGTCCAGAAATGATGGTTCAATTTGAAGAGCAAGCTAAACGTTTTGGTGCTGATATTCGCATAGGTATAGCAACTTCAGTGGATTTTTCAGACCCTAAAAACAAAAAAGTTACTATTGACGAAACCACAGTTATTGAGGCTGATACTGTAATTATTTCGACAGGTGCATCTGCAAAATGGTTAGGTTTAGAATCAGAAACACGTTTGAATGGTATGGGCGTTTCGGCTTGTGCTGTTTGCGACGGTTTTTTCTATAGAAATCAAGATGTTGCCATTGTTGGAGCTGGTGATACAGCTTGTGAAGAAGCTACTTATTTAGCAAATCTTTGTAATAAAGTGTATATGATTGTGCGTAAGCCAGAAGGTCAAATGAGAGCTTCGGTAATTATGCAAAAACGTGTAATGAACAATCCTAAAATTGAAATTTTATGGGAATCAGAAACACAAGAAATTTTAGGTAAAGATGGTGTTGACGGATTTACTGTAAAAAATGTTCGAACAGGTGAAATAACTCAAAAAGCGGTAACTGGTTTCTTTGTAGCTATTGGTCACAAACCAAATTCTGATATATTTAAAGGTGTAATTGATATGGACGAAAGTGGTTATATCATCACTAAACCTGATAGTTCAAAAACAAATGTAGAAGGCGTTTTTGCTTGTGGAGATGTTCAAGACCACGTTTACAGACAAGCAATTACTGCCGCAGGAACTGGCTGTATGGCAGCTTTAGATGCTGAAAGATACCTTGCTTCGCAAGAATAAGTTTCAAAATACAATATTTTTTATTACCTTTATTCCCGATTGTATTTCTATAAAAGTATATAATCGGGAATATTTGTTTTGCACGATACGATAAAGTATCAAATAGTATTGCCTATGAATTTCAAAAAAATATATATAATTACGCTACTTTTTACACTTTTTACAAGTGCATTTGCTCAAAGTCAGCCCAATAAACCACCCAAAAGAGGAACAAGCGATATCTGGGATATTAAAGCACCTAAAATAGATGCAGTAGAGGCAGATACATCCATTATTCATGTAGAAGAAGGTGATTTATTTGACGAATATTCTGATGCAAAGCGCTCAGTTTTTGATCCAAGAAGAAAATTATCTATCGTGAGTGAAGATACATCTTCAATGGAAGATGGAGAATTAAGCATAGTTGAAGTAACTGAAGAGATGAAAATGGACTGCGTTTGGGTTAAAATTGCAGAATATTACTCTATTTGGGATTCAAGAAGTGTAAATCCATACAGAATTGACCATAGTAATTTTAAAGATACTGTACAAATTACATTGTACGACTCAACGCAAGGTCGTTATTTTCATCCACCATTAAGAAAAACATTTGTAACCAGTGATTTTGGTGCTCGTTGGTCACGTTGGCATTTTGGTACTGATTTAGAATTAGATATAAAAGATTCAGTTTTTGCAGTATTTGATGGAATAGTTCGTATGTCGAAATATGATGGTGGAGGTTACGGTAACTATATCACACTGAGGCATTACAATGGACTTGAAACTTTATATGGTCACTTAACTAAATCGTTTGTTGAAGTTGGTCAATATGTTAAAGCGGGTGATTTTATTGGTTGGGGTGGAAGCACAGGTAGAAGTACTGGTCCACATTTGCATTTTGAAGTTCGATTTGAAGGTTCGCCAATAGATGCTGAATATTTCTTTGATTTCGAGGATGGACAAGTAATCAGTAGAGTTTGCTTAATTACAAAAGAGAACTTTCAGTATTTAAATCGTGCAAGAAAAGTGTATTATCATAGAGTAAAATCTGGTGATACTATTGGTGGAATTGCAAAAAAATACAAAGTTTCCGCAGGTAGAATTTGTAAGTTGAATGGAATTAGTATGAGAACAACATTAAAAGTTGGTCGAAAACTAAGAATTAGATAATAACATTATAATTAGATATTTATAAAAGGGATTTTTGAAAATCCTCCAACGATATAAAAGATGAATATAGCAGAGATTGATTTCGAAAAACAAGGTGGTTTAATCCCAGCAGTAGTGCAAGATGTTCAAACATCTAAAGTGCTAATGGTTGGGTTTATGAATAAAGTAGCATTAGAAAAAACTGTTGCTGAAGGTAAGGTTACATTTTTTAGTAGAACAAAAAATCGTTTGTGGACCAAAGGTGAAACATCAAACAATTTTTTGATGGTTAAAAATATCATTGTTGACTGCGACAAAGATACTGTTTTAATTAAAGCTGAACCAGTTGGTCCCGTATGTCACACTGGTGCTGATACTTGTTTTAATGAACCAAACAAAGTTGATAATACATTGTTTATTAATCAATTAAAAGAGGTTGTTAAACAACGTAAAGCAGCTTCTCCAGAATCGTCATATACTTCAAGTTTATTTCACAAAGGAATTAACAAAGTTGCTCAAAAAGTAGGAGAGGAAGCCGTAGAATTGGTAATAGAAGCTAAAGATGACAACAAAGAGCTATTCCTTGGTGAAGCTGCTGATTTGTTATTCCATTACTTGGTTTTATTAGAAGCTAAAAATTACACGCTTGATGAGGTGTTAGAAGTATTAAAAGCAAGACATAAATAGTAGAGGGTTAAGAGTTGAGGGTTAAGAGTTTTTGTTTAAACTCTCAACTCTCAACTCTCAACTCTTAACTCTCAACTCTTAACTCTTAACTCTCAACTACAACATGCTAGAAACTATTCAACATTGGGACGAGGTTATATTATTTGCAATAAATAATACACATACACCATTTTGGGATAAGTTTATGCTATTTGTATCACGTAAACAAACGTGGTATATTTTTTATGCAATTTTGTTATTTTGTTTGTACAAAAGCTACCCATTAAAAAGTGTGGGAATCAAAGTTTTAATAATTGTACTGTTAATTGCCATGGCAGATAGATTTTCATCTGGATTTTGTAAGCCATTTTTCAAACGATACAGACCTTGTTATGATGTTAATTTAGCGCCAAAATTACAAGTTCCTGAAAAAGCAGGTAGTCAATATGGTTTTATATCCTCACATGCTGCAAACTCATTTGCAATTGCAATAATATTTGGCTTATGGTTAAAACCACGAAAATACTGGTTAACAGGAATGTTACTTTGGGCGACTTTAATTAGTTATAGTAGAGTATATTTAGCAGTTCACTACACAACTGATGTACTTGCAGGAGGTATTACTGGAGTACTTTTTGCTTTGATTTGCTATAAATTTGCTAAGGTTTTAGAAGAAAAATTGATTCTGAATCAATAAGTTTTTACTAAATTTTGTTAATAACTAGTAAGAATTTCTATTATGTTGATTATAGTTTTTATGTGTAATTCCTTATTTATTAATGAATTGTCTAATATAATTTATTTGTCCAAATGAAATTAAAACACATTTTACCAATATTTTTAATCCTTATCACATTTGCAAGCTTTGCACAAAACAAACTTGAAACTGTTATTCAAAAAGGACATTCAGCGGCTGTAAAAGCAATTGCTACTAGTACTGATGGTAAATACTTTGCAACAGGAAGTAGAGACAAAAGTATTATTATTTGGGATGCAAGTACAGGTGCTCAAATTAGAAGTTTGTTGGGGCATACTTCCACAGTTAATGGTTTGTCGTGGAGTAAAGATGGGAAATATATAGCGTCTTCAAGTGCTGATAATACAGTGAAAGTTTGGCTTGTAAATTCAGGGAAATTAGTTTTTTCATCACCTGAACAAAATAAATATGTAACCGATGTCGCTTTTTCGCCTGATGCAAAGTATTTAATTTTAGCTGGTTATAGTGATTCAGCGGAGGTGTATAATACTTCAAATTGGACTTTAATAACCAAAATTGCTACCAATGCTGACCAAGGTTCGGGCTACGGAATTAGCCTTGCATTTAGTAACGATAGTAAATTACTTGCTATTGGTGAAGACAATAAAACTGCAAAAATTTATAAAACAAGTGATTTTTCTTTGTTACATACAATTGCTCCAGCAGAAGGTTGGTGTGGTGGCTGTGGTACTTTGGTTGAGTTTAGTGCTGATAATAAGTATCTTGCAAAATTATCTCATAATGATACCTTAAGACTTTTTGATGTTTTAACAGGAAAAGAAAAATTAAAATTTGGTGCCGAAGTTGATAAATTACAAGGTCTGAATTTTAGTGCTGATGGCAAAAAACTGTTGCTAGTTGCTGATTTTGTTTCGCAATATGATTTGACTACCAATAAGTTAATTCAAACTTTTAAATCAGATACAGCAGCAGGAAGTGTAAATGAAGCAATTTATAGCATTGATGGCAATAGTATAATTACAGCTTGCAATAAAAATATTGCATTGATTTATAATGCTTTAAACGGAAAAGTGATTGGTAAATTAAGTGGAATTTTAAATGGTCAAGATAATGGAGGGCTCGATTATGACCCTGATAATTATTGGCAATCAAATATTGCTAAATATTTAAGATACAAGAATTTAATTGCCTTAAGTAAAGATGACAAGTTTTTTATAACAGGCAAAATTGCTCGAAAAGCTATTAAATGGAATATTGCTTCGGGCAAACCAGAAACTGCATTTACAGGGCACGAAAAAGCAGTAATTTGTTTTGATATTAGTGTTGATAATAAGCTACTTGTAACCGCTGATGCAAGTGGAGAAGCAATGTTGTGGGAAATGGAAACGGGTAAAAAACTGAAAACATTTAAAGGTCACAGAGAACCAATTTTCGATGTTAAATTAAGTCCAGATGGAGAAACTGTGGCTACTTCCTCATGGGATGGAAGTATTATTTTATGGAATTTATCTACTGGTAAAAAAATATCCGACATTGATTTAAATAATTATTCAGGATATAGTATTGCGTTTTTGCCAAGTAGTTTGTATTTGGTGGTAGCAAAACTTGATAAAACCTTGCAATTGATTGAACCAGATAGTAAAAACGTAGTTCGCTCATTTTTAGGACATACAGATATAGTGTCGGCGGTAAGTTTTGGTTTGGATAAATACAAAATGTTGAGTGCCTCATGGGATGGAACTGCACGAATTTGGGATATTTCAACAGGAATTATGTTGCAAAAATTCAAAGGTCACGAAGGGGCTATTCATGCAGCAATTTTTACCAAAGACGATAAAAAAGTTATCACCGCTGGAGCAGATAGAATCATTAGGATTTGGGATGCAAACTCTGGGAAATTAATTCAAACACTTGAAGGACATCAATCAGAAATTACTTCACTTAAAATTAGTAATGATAATAAGTTGTTGATTTCCTATAGTTTAGATGGTGCTATTAAATGCTGGAACCTTGAAAAAGGCGTAGAGTTTTACGAACATTTACACCTTGGCGAAAATGAATGGATGGCACATACAAAGGATGGATATTTCAACGCAACTACTATGGCTCGCAGTGCAATAAACTTTGTAAAAGGCATGGAAGTTTATGCTCCCGACCAATTTTTTGAAGAATATTATCGTCCGGACTTGTTGCCAAGTTTGTTTAAAAATAGGGGTGGAGCCAACAAAATGCCTTCGATGAATGATAAGTTAAATACCTCGCCTCCGCCAATTATTAGAACTGCCTTGAATGTAAAACCCGACGGACAAACGGCGGATTTGAGAATTAAAATTATAAATTCTGGTGGAGGTATTGATGAAATAAAACTAAGTCACAATGGGAAATTATTGCCAATTGACCATTCAAAAATTATTTTCCCTCAGGAAAAAGACAGTTTCATTGTTATCAATCAATCAGTTAATTTGGTTCGTGGACATAATAAGTTGGAGGTTACAGGTTATAGCAAAGGTAGGGTTGAATCGTCGCCTGTTGGTGCAGCCTATTTTGCAGAAAATGCTGATAATAAAATAGTTTGCCATGTGTTGGCAATTGGAATTAACAAATATAAAAACCCAAATTTGACACTGAATTTTGCACATGAAGATGCCCAATCTTTTGTAGATTCTTTACAAAAACACAAAGGAGCTTTATACACTTCCATGAAAATACATACCATTTTTGATGAACAAGCAACGAAACAAAACATACTTGATACACTCAATGCATTGGCAAAACACACCTCTTCGCACGATGTTTTTGTGTTTTATTATGCTGGACATGGAAGCATGAGCGACAATAAATTTTATTTTATACCAAGCGATTGCCCACGTTTGTTTGATGATGGCAGACTTTCAAAAGCAGCCATTTCAGCTACCGAAATGCAAGAGATTTTTAAACAAATAAAAGCATTGAAGCAGATAATTATCATGGATGCTTGTCAATCAGGAGGTTCGGTAGAGTTGTTGGCAATGCGAGGTTCGATGGAGGAAAAAGCCTTGGCACAACTTTCACGAAGTGCAGGAATACATGTGTTGGCATCGGCGGGAAGCGAGCAAAATGCCAAAGAACTTTCAACATTGAAACATGGATTATTTACTTATGTGTTGCTCGATGCCATGTCGGGCAAAGCCGATGGTTCGCCTAAAGATGGCAAGGTAACTATTTATGAATTAAAATCTTACCTCGACGACCAAGTGCCAGAGTTAAACAATAAATACAGCGGTAAACTTCAATTCCCATACACCTTCTCACGAGGTCAGGATTTTCCTATTGTGGTGGAATAGGTTCTTAATTTAACATTATGAGTAATATTTAGTATTTTACCACTCCATTATTTTGTCTGGAATTTCAAATATTCCATTCGTATAATTTAAATTTTCTTGTTCCCAATAATCAATAATTTGTTTATCACTTTTTATTGATAGCTAATTTTACCAAAACATACTGTCAGATTTATTCAAATTCTAACCATTTTTCATCGTCTAAATCTTTTTGGTAATCAGAAGTTCCTGAAAATCCTAATTCCTCAAGTTGTTTTAAGTATGGAGAGTAATCAAAATCGGAATCATTCCAACCTTCCACATCCCATAGGGATTCTACAACGGTTGCTAACCATCTTGGTGGAGGTGAATATTTTTTAAAATAATTAATTTTTTCTTCTAATGTCTTACAATTTTCCTCAAACCAAATTATGAAACAATCAGTAAACACTTCTCCGCTTCCTTGTCTCCACAAAAAACTGTATGGATGAGAATTAGGTTTGTAAATCCAAAATGGAGGAACCTCTCCATACTTTAATATAAGTTCATTAATCTTATGTTTAAGAAATTCTGATGTTTCTTTCATAGTTTAAATTATAGTTTATAATTTTTTAAAGAATTTTAATCAACTTTGTTCGGCATGCAGATAACTAATAGTTTTGCATAATGATACTAAATTGATTTAATTAAACAAAATTGTTAATAAACTCAATTATATTATTGTGTTTTAATTATAAATAGATATTTTAAGCATTAGTTTTTTGCTAAATGCCATATATCTTCTCTAATTTAAATAAGACATTGTTTGCCACATCTCTACAGTTTTTTTGTTAGTTAATTTACATTCAAGCGTCGTCTTATAAACAATTATTTTTAACAATATTCTTACAACCTTTCACTCCCTCAAAAACTCATAAACAATCGTTTGATTGTATTCATTTTTTTCATCAAAGAAAAAGCCTTTTACATTTTCAAATTCTGTAAAACCAGTTACAAATTGAGGTTCCACGCAAATACAAACATTGTCAATTGGTGCTGATACATTTGCTAGTTTGTTGGTTGATGTATAAACTTGAAATGCAGGATAATCGGATAAAATATTTAGTTTGGTTTTAGATTCTTTGTCCAAAATTGTAGCATTAAGTTGAATGTTATCTTGTTCATTTTCAGTAACAAAACAAGTGTCAATGCCTAAGTCTAAATTAAAGTTTTCAAACGTTAACAGTTTACCAGTAGCAATTAATTCATTGGTAGTTTCTACATATTTTTGGGCAAAAATATTCATTTCCACATTTGAAAAATCGTTTCCAAAACTAAAATAGGGGTGTTGTGTTAACGACAATGGAGTTTTGGTATCGCAAGTTGCTTGGTAATTAATAATTACTTTATTATTCTCTAAAGTTATTGTTGTAGTAATTTCAATTTCACCTGGGTAACCACTTTCTCCTGATTTTGAAGTGTATTTACCGATTACGCTATTCTCTTCTTGTGTTAATTCCCAATTAGCAAGGTGTAAACCATTGTTTCCGCCATGTAAATGATGTTGCCCATGATTTATATCTAACTGAAAGCTATTATTGTCAATATTTAATTTTCCTTTATTAATTCTGTTGGTAATTCTGCCAACAATACAACCATGATAATTTGGGTTAATTTTATAATCATCAATAGTATTGTAGCCAATTATTGGTGAATTATTCCATGGAAGTGTAACTGATTTGATAGCCAAACCAACCGAGCAAACTTCTAGCTCAAAACCTTCATTGTTTGTAATTTTTATTAATTCCATAGTCTAAATTAATTTCTTAACAATTTATTTACAGGGTATTAACTCGCTAATACAATTTAATGATTAATCTTGAGAAACTAAAATTTGATATGAATTTATCCTTAAAACAACAATTTTTGAATCATTTTGGTACCAGAGGCAGCGAAGTGATGGAGTTTTTTTCTCCTGGCAGAGTTAACTTAATTGGTGAACATATTGATTACAATGGAGGCTTGGTTTTGCCATTTGCGATGAACTTAGGTACAAGTTTGGCTATCAGAAAAAATGACTTAAATGTATGGCGTTTTTTCTCCGAATCTAAAGAGGATGAAGTTGATATCAAGGCCGAATATCCGATTTTAAATCAAGGAAGTAATTGGGTAAATTATCCATTGGGCGTAATGGAATTATTTAACCGTAAATATCAATTACAACTTGAAGGCATGGATTTTTATTATCAAAGTAATTTGCCACAATCTTCTGGTTTGTCGTCGTCTGCATCAATTGAAGCGGTAACCGCAATTGCACTTGAATCTATTTTTAATATCAAAATTGATAGGAAAGAATTGTCAGTTTTATGTCAGCAATCTGAACATGAATTTGCTGGGGTTCAATGCGGTATTATGGACCAATATGTTTGTTTAAATGCTGAACAAAATCATGCTTTATTATTGAACTGTAGTACCTTAAGTCATACACAAATACCTTTACATATAACTGATTATGAATGGGTAATTATTAATTCAAACAAACCTAGAGAGTTGATTGAATCGGCATATAATCAAAGATTAAAAGAGTGTAAATTGGTGTTAGATGAAATTAACAGACATTCACAGGATGATTTAAAATTTGAGCAATTGTGCCATATAAGTCCTACTTTTTTTACTGAATTAGAGAGAATGATAAACAGTGACACACTGGTAAAACGAGCTCGACACACCATTACTGAAAATCAGCGTGTAATTGATATGGTTGAAGCGTTGGAATTTGGTAACGTAAAACAAGTGGGTAGATTATTAAATGAATCACATTTGTCGTTAAAAGAAGATTATGAAGTGACTGGTTTTGAGTTAGATACTTTAGTTTCAAAAGCACAATCATTACATTATGTAGCAGGAAGTAGAATGACGGGTGCTGGTTTTGGCGGTTGTACAGTTTCATTGGTTAGAAAAGAAAATTTGTTAGATTTTGAAGCAGCAATCACATCAGATTATGTTGCTAAAACTTCATTAATTCCTAGTTTTTATATCGTAAAACCTGCCGCTGGAGCACATGCCCTAAACAGAGAAGCTGAGTTGTATGTCGCAAATTAGAGAAAAAAGGTGGCATCCATTATTGCAGGAATGGGTAATTATAGCTGAAAGTACAGCTTCTCGTCCGTGGAATGGAGCAGTTAGTAAAATAGAAGAAAATGACACAAATAACTATGATTCAAATTGTTATTTGTGCCCTACAAATACCAGAGCAAACGGAAAAGTAAATGCAGATTATACTTTTCCGTTTAGTTTTGAAAACGATTATCCTTCATTAGCATTTGTAGATGAAAAATTGCTTAATGAAGAAAATAGTTTATTTAAATCAAGCTCCGCAGAAGGAATTTGTAAAGTATTGGTTTATAGTAGAGATCATTCAAAAACATTAAGTCAGTTTACCGAAAATGAAATTGAGTTTGTAATTGATTTATGGAAAAATGAGTTTGAAACACTAGCTCAAAATAATAAAATCGCCTATATTTTACTTTTTGAAAACAAAGGTAAAATTATAGGCGTTTCAAATCCGCATCCACATGGGCAATTGTATGCAACTGATTTTGTGCCGAAAAATATAGCTCAAATGGCAAAATCATTTAGTGAATATTTTACAGAAAATGGTTCAAATATTTTGCAAGATATTGTTCAACATGAATTAAAAACCAATACAAGAGTAGTTTGCGAAAATGAAGATTGGATAGTAATTGTGCCCTATTTTGCACAATATGTTTATGAAACATGGTTGATTCCTAAGCGATTTTTTCAACATTTAGGGCATTTATTGCCGAATGAAAAAACTTCATTAGCGCTTATTTTAAAGGATATTTTACAGAAATATGATAAGTTATTTGGATTTTCATTGCCCAATATAACTCAACTATTTAATGCACCATTAATCACAACAAGTCAATATAAAGCTAATCATTTTCAGTTTTTTATAAAATTTACGCCACCTTTACGTGAAGCCGATAAATTGAAATACTTGGCTGGTTTTGAAACAGCTGGAGGGAATATTATCAACCCGCTAGCTCCTGAAAAAGCAGCAGGGATTTTGAGAGGTTTGTGATATTTTTTTAAAATAATATTTTGGCATTTTAAAGATTTGGAAAATAAGTGTAATTTTAGAAAGATTGAATTATAATTAGACATGAGATGAAAAAACTCCTCACTTTCCTCTTTTTACTACAAAGTATCTTTGTTTTAAATGCTCAAGATTTACATAAATTAGATTCTATTCTTTCTTTAGATAAAATGAATCCATTTAATGGGGTAGTGTATTTGGTTAAAAATGATAAAAGGGTTCATGTAATTGAAAAAGGATATTCAAATATTGAATCAAAAACTAAAATAAAATATTGGATAGACCAATTTGTAGTTGGTTCAATAAGTAAACAATTTACAGCTGTAATTGTATTACAAGAAGTGGATAGCAATAGATTACAATTACATACTCCAATAAAAAAATACTTGCCTTATTTAACACAATCTTGGGCTGATTCTGTAACTGTTCATCATTTACTTACACATACGCACGGAATTGTTGCATTGGATAAACCTTCGGAATTTAAAGCAGGTTCAAAGTTTTCGTATTCGCAACTAGGATATCAGTTATTGTCTGAAATTGTTGAAAAAACTTCGGGTAAAACCTTTGCTCAATTATCAGCAAATTTATTCAAAAGTTGTAGAATGGAAAACACTTTTCATCCTGATAATAAGCAATATAAACATTTAGCAAAAGCATATACAAAAAGTGATTTAGGAAAATTAGAAATTGAAAATGCAAGTTTTGAAAATTATCCTGCGGCAGGTTCCTTTGTTTCAACTGTAAATGATTTGGCATTATGGAATGCAGAATTACATAATAACTATCATGTAAAGCTTTTAAAACCTGAAACTTACAAGCTTATGATTACAAAGCAACCAAATGCAATTCGTAATCATCCATTATTTGGAACTACTTATTATGGTTATGGAATTACTATAACTGAAAATAATGGAGTACAGCAATTTGGACAAACTGGTTTTGCACCAGGCTTTGTATCAATGAATTATTATTTTCCTCGATACGATAAAAAAATTTCAATTACTGTTTTAGAAAACGTTGATTATGGAAATGGTAATTTAATGATAAGTTTTAAACACCATTTGGCAATTTTAGAGTTTATCAAAAAAGAGTTGGATGAGAAAAGTAAGTAAATTTTGATATTCTATGAATATAAATAAAACAGTTTTAGGGATTTCGGGAAGTGTAAGAGAATATTCATCGAATACAGTGGTTTTAAGTGCTATTGCTAATTTATTACCAATAAATACAGAGTATATTTTCTATAAAAACCTTTTAAGCATTCCTCCTTTTAATCCTGATGAAGATAATGAAATAGCTTCAGTAAAAGAATTAAGAGATTTAGTTTCGAAGGCAGATTTAATTATAATATGTACTCCTGAATATGCTTTTGGTGTACCAGGTGTGTTGAAAAATGCATTAGATTGGTTGGTGCAATCTGGTGAATTTAATGAAAAATTAGTATTTGCAATTTCAGTTTCGCCTTTAGGAAGTGGCGGAGAAAAATGTTTATTCTCCTTAACCCAAACATTAACTGCATTAGGTACACAAATTAATACTGAAAGATGTTTGTCAATACCAATTATAAACTCAAAATTGAATCAACAAAAAGAAATTATTGACCAAGAATTAATTTTACAAATCAAAAAAATGATTGATTCTTTACAATGGTAAAAATAAATTTTCAACTTTTTTCTCAATTTATATCACTCCAAAATGTAAAAATTGTAATATTTAAATATTTTTAAAAATATATTTTTAAACTAAATCTTTTGGCTCGAATTGTGATAATTCTTTTTCAACAATGAAAAAGAAGTTTTTTCACTAATCATGGATTCGTACAAAGCGTTCAAAAGTTAACCTTAAATATCCATTTGCATTCACTGAAATTACTTTTCGAGTATTTGATAAATTATTCTTAACACACTTAAATTGAACTCAAAATGGGGAACTTTATCTCAAATGCGTGGTGGATTATGCTCATAGTTTTTTGTATTATTGGGCACAGGTTTATTCTTAGATTTTTATTCGGGATGGTAATAGTACCCGAAGATAAAATTGGATTGGTAACAAAGAAGTTTGTTCTTTTTGGTGAAGACAAAGAGTTACCCGATGGTAGAATTATTGCACTTAAAGGTGAAGCAGGTTACCAAGCTAAGCCACTTGCTCCAGGTTTGTATTTCTGGAAATGGGTTTGGCAGTACGATGTTATCATGGAAAATTTTACAATCATTCCTGAGGGTAAAATTGGTTTGGTACTCGCTAATGACGGTGCCGAAATTCCAACAGGTAATATTTTAGGTCAATTTGTTGAATGTGATAACTTTCAAGATGCAGCTAAATTCTTACTTGATGGTGGGCAAAAAGGTCGACAAGCTTCATATATCACCGCAGGTACTTATCGTATAAACACTATGTTGTTTCATATCTCGGTAACGGATATGGTTCGTATTCAAGAGAGTAGGGTAGGTATTGTTACTACTTTAGATGGTTTGCCAATTGAAGCTGGACAAATTGCTGGTAAATTAATTGAAGGTCATAATAACTTTCAAGATTTTGATAAATTTATAAAAGCAGGGGGAAATAGAGGTTTACAACCACAGGTTATTTTAGCAGGTTCGTATAACTTAAACCCTTGGGCTATTCAGTTAGAGGAAATTATGATGACTGAAATTCCTATTGGTTATGTGGGAGTTGTGATTTCATATATCGGTCAGGAAGGACACGATTTAACAGGTGTTGACTTTAAACATGGTAACATTGTTGAAAAAGGAAACAAAGGTGTTTGGATTCAACCACTTGGTCCTGGTAAATACCCGATTAACAAATACACAATGAAAGTGGAGCAAGTACCAACCACAAACCTTGTGTTAAACTGGGCATCTGCAAGAACAGAATCACATAATCTGGATAAAAACTTATCTACAATTACAGTTCGTTCAAAAGATGGTTTCCCTTTCCAATTGGATGTTTCGCAAATTATTCATGTACCAACAACCGAAGCGCCAAAAGTAATTGCTCGATTTGGGAACATGACAAACCTTGTTTCTCAGGTACTTGAGCCAACTATTGGTAACTACTTCCGTAACTCGGCACAAGATAGTGATGTAATTGCTTTCTTAACTACTCGTAAAGAACGTCAAGAATCGGCCAAAGAACATATCAAAAAAGTGCTTGACGAATACAACGTTAATGCAGTTGATACCTTAATTGGAGATATTGTTCCTCCTGAATCATTAATGAAAACCTTAACCGACAGGAAAATAGCTGAGGAGCAAAAAGTGACATACGAAACCCAAAAACAAGCCCAAGAAACTCGTCAAGGGATGGAGAAAGAAACTGCCATTGCAGATATGCAAAAGGACATTGTAAAAGCACAACAATCGGTTGAAATTGCAGAACGTACCGCAAGTGCTACAGTGAAAAAATCAGAAGGAGATGCCGCTGGTGTAAAACTTGCAGTAGGAGCAGAGGCAGAAGCTACAAAATTAAGAGCATTTGCCGAAGCAGAAGCAACCAAAGCCAGAGCAAAAGCCGAAGCAGAAGCAACCAAATTACGTGCAGAAGCTGAATCTGAGCAAATTAGATTAACAGGTAGTGCGGAAGCAGGTAAAATCTTAGCGATAGGTCAGTCAACAGCCGAAGCTTACGAGTTAGCTGTAAAAGCCATGGGAGGCGATAACTTTACACGTTACAAAATCACTGAAGAGCTTGCTAAAGGACACATCAAATTAATACCTGATATATTAATTGGTGGTGCAAATGGAGGCGGCAACGGCTCAGCAATGGACGGATTATTAGGTTTAAAATTAATGGAAATGATGGACCCAAAGAAAAATGAAAAATTAGAAGAATAGGGTTTTGTTAAATTTTTATAAAGCACAAAAAGCGAGGGTGTTCTCGCTTTTTGTGTTTTTATGTTTTTATATATTTTTCAAAAACCAAACCATTTCACTTTTACCACATACACTAATGACTTTGTACTTTTTATCAGTTCTTCTATCCCAAATATATACACCTACTCTTCCGCTTCCGTAACCATTCGAAAAATAGTCTAAAGTATTATAACACATCATCACATAAGGAAATTTTTCAGGATTAAAATCTTGAATAGAATCGATATTTTTAAAAGTATATTCACCTTTATAGTATTTTTCAATCCAGTCCTCATTATACCACATTGTACTATAATTACCTTCTAAACAACTACAAGTAGTGTCTTTTCTTAAAAGTTTTTCTTTTTGGACGTTTATTTTATTTTCATAATTTTCGTCACTAAATCGTTGAAATATTAATGGGAATTTTTTAAGGTCTTCAGGAATAAATTCAAATTTTATATTATTCCAATTCTGTTCTAAAACTTTTCTTTTCTTAAATGAATCATTATACTCAAAACTACATTGACTATAACTTTGGGTAAGAGAAAAAAGAAATAGAACGATATAGAATAATTTATTTTTAAAAAAGGCAGTAGCTCTCATAAAGTATTTATTATTTAAGTAATACAATATATTTAAATTTCAAATAATCACAAAAAAAGAGAAACCGATTTCTCGATTCCTCTTTTCTTAATACTTAATACTTTGTACTAAATACTAAATACTAAATACTAAATACCTAATTCTTTCTTAATTGCATCAACATAATCAAGTTTCTCCCATCCGAAGAAAGTTACTTTTTTCTTAGATGCTGTACGAGTTTCAGTAACTACGCCATTGTTTTCAGAAACAGTAACATAGTTTACATCAATTTCTTTTTCGTAGCTTTCTCTACCCATGTGTCCGTAAGCTGCTGTTTCTGAATAAATTGGATTTTTTAATCCAAATCTTTCAACAATAGCTTTTGGTCTCATATCAAATACTTTATTTACAGCATCAGCAATTTTAGCATCAGATAAGCCATTTACTGCTGTACCATAAGTATTTACATTGATAGAAACTGGTTTAGCAATACCAATTGCATAAGCAACTTGTACTAAAGCTTCGGTACAAACACCCGCTGCAACTAAGTTTTTAGCTACGTGACGTGCTGCATAAGCTGCCGAACGGTCCACTTTTGATGGGTCTTTACCAGAGAATGCACCACCACCGTGAGCACCTTTTCCACCGTAAGTATCAACAATAATTTTTCTACCTGTTAAGCCAGAATCACCATGTGGACCACCAATTACGAATACGCCTGTTGGGTTAATAAAATATTTTGTGTTAGCATCTAATAACTCAGCTGGGATTACTGCAGGAATTACATTTGCTAAAATATCAGCTTTGATAACATCTAACATTGCATTGTCGGCTACTAATTTAGCTTCTTTGCTATTGTTAGTTGGTTTTACAAAATCATCATGTTGTGTAGAAATTACAATAGTATCAACTCTTTTTGCTTTACCAGCTTCGTCGTACTCTATTGTAACTTGTGATTTTGTATCTGGACGAAGGTATGTCATTATTTTACCTTCTTTTCTGATTTCAGACATTTTTTTCACTAATCTGTGAGAAAACGCTAAAGCCATTGGCATATACTCAGGAGTTTCAGTTGATGCATAACCAAACATCATACCTTGGTCACCAGCACCTTGCTCTTTATCCAAACCTTCGCCTTCGTTTACACCTTGTGCAATATCAGGTGATTGTGCATGAAGTGCATTCATGATACCACATGACTCAGCTTCAAACATATATTCAGCTTTGGTATAACCAATTTTGTTGATTGTTGCACGTACAACTGCTTGTACATCAACATTTGCTTTAGTAGTGATTTCACCAGCAACCACAACTAAACCTGTAGTTACCAATGTTTCACAAGCAAAACGAGATTGTGGATCTTGTGCTAAATGTGCATCTAATAGTGCATCCGAAATTTGATCGGCTACTTTATCTGGGTGTCCTTCCGACACTGATTCTGAAGTAAATAATAAAGCCATTATATATTTTTTATTCTTTTAAAATTCAATTGTAAAAGCAAATGTAATACTGAGTTTTTATATTTTAAAGAAAATCTGTGTTAATCTTTAAATTAAATAGAATATTCTTAAAATGTTAATTAATTAAGAATATTATATGGCAGAATCTTTGTTATCCAATAATAAATATGCAAGGAATTTTGTGCAATTCAGGAACAGGAATTTGTTTCCATTCGTGAATTTGGTAAGTTTTAATATAAGCTTTGGTAGGAGAGTTTATATTGGCTGCCACACAAAGTTTGGTATTGTTTTGTAGATTTTTCAACAAATCCTTAAACATACCATTGTTTCTAAAAGGTGTTTCAATAAATATTTGAGATTGATTCTCAGCATTTACTTTACGTTCCAATTCTTTTAATTTGGCTAATTTTTCATCCGATTTTATGGGCAAATAACCATTAAAAGTAAATGATTGTCCATTAAAACCTGATGCCATCAACGCCAATAGGATAGAAGATGGTCCAACCAAAGGAATAACTTCAATATTCAATTGATGTGCACGAGCAACAACCAGCGAACCTGGATCGGCAACTGCTGGGCAACCCGCTTCCGAAATTACACCTGCATTTACTCCATTTTTAACTTTTTCAAAACCAAGTTTAAGTTGCTCATTTGTAACTGATTTACCCGGAATTTCTTCAAATTCAAGGGTACTGATATCAATTCCAAGTTTGAGACTACTAATAAATCTACGGGCAGTACGGGCATTTTCAACCCAAAAAAACTTACAAGCTAAAATTGCATCTATTACTTGCGAAGGTAGTACGTCTTTCAGTGTATCGTCCGTAAGTGGACAAGGGATAAGGTATAATTTTCCTTTACTCATTTTCAATGTTATATAACTCGCAATTTAGGCTTTAAATCGCTGCTTAATGAATGTTTACATTTTAAATTATTTTTTGGGAGCTTCATCAATCCAAAATAATTTAAAATTTTTAGGTGAAATATTAAGAATGTAATTATGCTTCTTTGTTTCAATAATAATTAATGGTTCTTCAATATCAAATGAAATAACTGACCAATAATATTGCAATTCATAAAAAGTAGCTTTTCGCAATATAAAATCTTTACCATTTATTTCATTTCTTAATTCATCCCAAATTTTTTTACTATCTTTTAGGTTTTGAGTCATTTTACCAGATAACTTTGTATTATCAACTAATAAAGTAACATCTCCACCTTCTATACTCTTAAGTTCTTTACTTTTTTTAAATCGAGACCATAAAATAGGTCCCACAAATGTTATATCATCACTTAAAATATAATTTGGATTTTTATCAAGTTCATCAATAATGATTTTTTTTGCATTTTGAAAAGTAATAGAATCACAATATTTATAAATTACACCTTTAGGTAAATCTACTTTATTGTTTTGTTGTGCAAATACTTGAATGCTTAAAGTTAGTAAAATTAAAATAAGTATATTTTTCATAATCAATGGTTTATATAAAACTATTCAACGCATTTATAAAAGCTTGTGGTTGTTCGGCTTGTACCCAGTGACCGCAATCAACAATGGTTTTAATGCTCGCCTTAGGGAAATGTTTTTTTATCCCAGCTTCATCAGGTGGAGTGATATATGCCGACCTATCACCACGAATAAATAATGTTTGTTTATCAAAAATGGCATTTTCAGCCAATGCTTCACCAATATTACCTATTTGTTCATTGATAACTTCTAAGTTAATTCTCCAAGCAAATGCGCCTGCCTCGTTTCTATATAAATTTTTCAATAAAAACTGACGAACACCTGCATCTGAAATATGAATACTCAGTAATTCATCTGCCTCATTCCTAGAGCTTAAAGTTGATAAATTTATTGAGTTTAAACCTGCTAAAATTGCTTGATGATGTGGTGCATAATAACGAGGAGCAATATCAACTACAATAAGTTTATCTATTAAATCACTATTTTCAGTTGCAAATTTCATAGCAATTTTACCGCCCATTGAATGCCCAATAATGATTGGATTTTCAATTTTATGTGTTTCAATAAATTTACCCAAATCATTAGCCATGTCATTGTAAGTGAAGTTATTACTCCAAAAACTACGTCCATGATTACGTTGGTCAACTATGTATAATTTGTATTTTTCAGCCAAAGGTTTTGAAACTGTTAACCAGTTATCCGACGAACCCATTAAACCATGAATAATAATTAGCGGTTTTCCTTCACCTAATTCTCTGTGATATAATTGCATACTAAAATCAATAAAATTGAATGCACGAAGATACTTGAATAAATAAGATTTTACAAAATAGTGAACATCATTGGCGTATTTCCTTATTTTTGTATTTCATAAATATTTCACTTATGCTTGATAATACTTCAACTGTTTTAGGAAAAGTAGCTGTACATTATGTTGATAATTCCTCGCAAGACCAAGATTTAATTCTATCTCAAAACGAACTTTACCTTGAAGATGATTTATTGCCTTTGTTGCTAAAACAGTATTTTTTACATTCATTTAAAGACCAAAGTTTGTATGTTTTTCAACATGAAACTGATATTGCTTTGAATGAAGTTATGCATCATGTAAATCATATTTTTGAACATGAAGATGATTTTTTACTTCAAAGTCAGGCACTTGCAAAATTACTTTATGATAAAAGCGATCATCCAAAAGTAAAAGGTGGAGAATTTTATATTGTTCAGTTTAAAGATTGTGTAATTGATGATGAACTTTGCGATGCTGTTGGTTTATTTAAATCTGAAAATAAGGATTCGTATTTGAAAATTTACCACGAAAAAAGCAATGTAGGAATATCATCAGATGCTGGGGTGAGTATCAATAAATTAGATAAAGGTTGTTTGATTTTTAACACTGAAAAGGAGCAAGGTTACAAATTAATGATAATTGATAACACCAATAAAGGAAGTGAAGCCCAATATTGGATGAATAATTTTTTGAATGTAAAACCTCGTGAAGATAAGTTTTACCATACCAAAAACTATTTGGATATGTGTAATACTTTTTGCGAAGAATACATTGATACTGTGATAGATGCACCAAGAAATGAAGTGCTAAAAATCAAAGAAAATGCAATGAATTATTTTACTTCAAAAGAAGTGTTTAACAAACAAGAATTTGAGGAGGAAGCTTTGCAAGAACCTATTATCATTGAGGCATTTAAAGATTACAAAACTACATTCTTCAATAACAATGAAATTACTTCTTTTGACGAATTTGATATTTCAGAAAAGGCTGTAAAAAAAGCACAAAAAGTATTTAAAAGTATCTTAAAGCTTGATAAAAACTTTCACATATACTTACATGGTCGCCATGATTTAATAGAACGTGGTTACGATGAAGAAAAAGGAATGTATTTTTATAAAACTTATTTCTTAAAAGAAGAATAAATTATTAGTATTAAAGGGTTCAGTATGAATCCTCTAATGTTTACTTTACATCATTTAATCAAATTAAATAAACCACAATAGGTACATAGATTTAAATTATTAATAATCAAACCTATGTACCTATTGTGGTAAAAAAATAAAATACATAGAAATATTGTAAAGCCAATATATGCAATTCAGAACTGAACTTATAAGCGAAAAATATTCACAAAGTATTAATTATCAGGATAAAATAATTAGTATAGGTTCGTGTTTTGCAAGTTTTATAGGCAATACTTTAAGTAGTAATAAATTTGATGTTTGTAATAATCCTTACGGAACTATTTTTAATCCATTATCAATTACTTATTTGATAAACAAAGCATTACAGGATGATTTTTCATGGAATATAGTATTTCATAATGAACAATATCATTGTTTTGATGTACATTCATCACTTAGCGAAAATATTGAAAGTGAGTTAATTGAAAAATTAAACAATATTCAAATTGAGTTTAAAAACTATTTATTAAACTCAAAATGGTTAATTATTACCCTCGGTACAGCTTGGGTTTATGAATTAATTGAACAACAAAAAACTGTAGCTAATTGTCATAAAATACCTAATAATCAATTTAATAAAATACTTTTAACACATCAAGAAATTGAAAAAAACTTAATTGAAGCTTTAGAATTAGTTAAATCAAAAAACAGAGAGATAGAAACTGTTTTAACCGTAAGTCCAGTTAGGCATATCAAAGATACATTGGTGCTAAATAATGTAAGCAAATCACAATTGTTAATTTCAGTTTATAATGTAATTCAGCATTTTAAGTCTGAAATCAGCTATTTCCCTGCTTATGAATTTGTACAAGATGATTTGAGAGATTATCGTTTTTATGAAGCCGATTTATTGCATCCTAATGCTATAGCTCAACAATATATTTTTGAAAAATTCAAAGAAATTTACTTTAATGAAGAAACGATTAAACTCTTACAATCACTTCAAAAAGCAATTAATAACTTCAATCACAGACCAATACAAGTTAACTCAATTAAATATTTACAACATTTACAAACTACATTAAATCAATTAAATGAACTTAGCAACAAACTAAATGTAAATACAGAAATTGAGGTAGTAAATCAAAAAATTCAAACCATCAATCTAAAATAAGTCATATTTTACAAAACTTTCAATCCATTCTTAGAGTATAAAAACATACAATGTTTAATACTCAAAAATGATTAAAAATCTTACATTTCAATATTTTAAGCATTTATTTAGAATAAGATATTCTTTGTTTTTAATGCCTATTTTTTGGTTTGCTTATGCAGTTTCCACAATAAATCGTACTTCAGTTTCAAATGCGGTATTAGTTTTTGCAATTATTCACCTACTTATTCACCCAAGTACATTTGCATTTAACAGGTTTTTATCGGCAGATAAAGACAAATTATTCAATGCAGAAACACTTAAAGTTACCAAACAATCAACACTTTTTTTTCTAATTTTGATAGATGTTTTGAGTATAATTTTGTCATTATGGGTAAGTAAATACTTTGCCGTTATGATATTTATTTATATTATTATCAGCAAGTTATATGGATATTTTCTAGTTAATAAAGGTATATTTAATTTGTATGGATTTGTAGTGGGAGGTATTATTCAAGGTTCAATTTTGTTTTTATTTATTCAAGAAGGTTTACATGTGCCAGCCCCAATAATTTTAAGCAAAACCAATATAACATTTTCATTTTTATGTACATTATTTATTTTAGGTACTTACCCAGTTACTCATTTACATAATTTAAACAAACACAAAGATTTAACACAGCAATTGAATACTAAAATTAGTGTTTGGAGTTCAATTTTATTTAGTGGAAAATCCTT
Organism: Bacteroidota bacterium; assembly: GCA_041191405.1. Classification (GTDB taxonomy): domain Bacteria; phylum Bacteroidota; class Bacteroidia; order Cytophagales; family UBA9547; genus JBEEOW01. The sequence goes on along the minus strand of JBEEOW010000007.1, from coordinate 57,190 downwards.
TTTAATTACCTCTAAAATATTGGGAATCATATTATTTTCAACACATCATTTATTCTATTATGAAGTGTATATTTTTTGTATGATACCATTGATATTATTTTTTGGATTTTGGTTGGTGAAAGTCAATAAATCATTTTCAAAAATTGATTACAAAAGTACATTGCAACTAAATTATGTTTCATCTTTTGCATTAAGTTTTGCTTTCATTTTAATGATTGTTTTAAGGTAAATTGGCTAAATTGCAACTGAATTAATAAATCCAGTTTGCAAACAATTCAATTTCCATATACAGAAAATTTTTGGGAGAAAGCTATTCAATGGGCGAATAACGCTCAAATAGTTGTATTTACCTGTAATTCAACGGATGACCATAAAGGTTTTGTTAATTATTTGGCAATTGGTAATATTGAAAACAAACTAACCAAACCTCAACACAATTGGGCTGGATATAAATGCTATCCTTTACAAGGAAATGCTGATATGAAATTTGATTTTGAAGATGAATATTTCTTTTTACCTCAAGTTTCAATTAAACAAATCAATGTCAATAATATTGAAATTCAAGGTATTAACACCAATCAAGTTTATAATGAAATTATTGGTTTAGAACTTAAAGAATCTTCTGAAAAATCTTCAATTCAATTAAAACCAAGTATTTCAAAACAAGAATATATTCATAATTTTGATAAAATAAAATCTCATATTTTAAGAGGTGATATTTATATAACTAATTATTGTATAGAACTTTGTGCTGATAATGTTAAAGTTTCAGTATTGGATTTATGGCAAAAAATAATCATTAATAACCAAGCGCCATATTCTTGTTTTGTAAAGCATAATGATAGTTATTTGCTTTGTGCTTCGCCAGAATTATTTCTCGAAAAACAAGGCTCAAAATTGTATTCAAAACCAATCAAAGGTACCGCACCTCGAGGTATTGATACAGTAGCTGACCAAAAGATAATCAATCAATTACGTAATGATTCAAAAGAGCAAAACGAAAATGTAATGGTTGTTGATTTGGTTAGAAATGATTTATCAACTATCTGTAATCAAGTAAAAGTGGATGAACTTTTTGGTATTTATTCCTTCAAAAATGTACATCAAATGATTTCTACCATAAGTGGAAATGTTCAAAATGATACAGATGTAAAAACCATTCTTGAAGCAACATTTCCAATGGGAAGTATGACAGGTGCACCAAAGAAAAATGCTATTGAAATAAGTGCTCAATTCGAGCCTTTTGAGCGACAATTATACTCTGGCACTGTTGGTTATGGAAATGATAATGATTTTACTTTAAATGTAGTAATTAGAGCTTTTTGTTATAATGCAAAAACGGGATATTTAAGTATAAAAGTTGGTTCGGCAATCACTGCTGGTGCAAATGCCGAACACGAATATGAAGAATGTTTACTCAAAGCAAATGCTTTATTGAAATTAATAGTTTAGAGTTAAGAGTATAGAGTTTAGGGTTTATAGTTTACAAAAATTTTAAAATCTTAACTCGAAAACTCTTAACTTCTGAACACTAAACTCTTAACTAAAAATATGTTTGACATCAATGAAATTGTAGCTAAAGAGCTATCAATCAGTAAAAAACAAGTTGAAGCTACATTAGCTCTTTTAGACGAAGGAGCAACTGTTCCATTTATTTCGAGGTATAGAAAAGAGGTTACAGGCAGTTTAGACGAGGTAGAAGTTGCAGCAATCAGAGACCGTGCATTGCAATTACGTGAGCTTGAAAAACGCAAAGAAGCTGTAATTAAATCACTTACCGAAAACAAGTTTTTAACTCCGGATTTAGAGAAAAAAGTTCGTGCAGCACAAACAATGGCCGAACTTGAGGATATTTACTTGCCATACAAACCAAAACGCCGAACTCGTGCTACACAAGCCAAAGAAAAAGGCTTAGAACCTTTGGCAAACCTACTTTTTGCACAAGAAAAATTAGATGTTTTTGCTGAAGCTGAAAAATATATTTCTGCTGAAAAAGGCGTAGAAGATATTCATCAAGCATTACAAGGTGCTAGAGATATAATTTCAGAATGGGTGAGTGAGCAACAAGAAGTTCGTGCTTCTGTACGTGAATTATTTGTTAAAACAGCTATTGTAAAATCAAAAGTTATCGCTGGAAAAGAGGATGTTGGCGAAAAATACAAAGACTATTTTGAGTGGGACGAATCTATTAAAGATATTCCATCGCATAGATTGTTGGCATTACGTAGAGCCGAAAAAGAAGGGATTTTAATGCTTGAAATTTCGCCTGTTGATGAAGATGCAGTTGCATTGGTTGAACGTCAAGTATTGAAAGGACACTACGAATCGACCCACCAAGTAAAACTTGCAATTGGAGATAGTTACAAGAGATTAATTAAACCTTCTATTGAAACTGATGTTCGTTTACTAACCAAAGCAAAAGCCGACGAAGAAGCTATCAAGGTATTTGCATCCAATGTAAAAACATTGCTGATGGCTGCACCTTTGGGGCAAAAAAGAGTGTTGGCAATTGACCCGGGATTTAGAACTGGATGTAAAGTTGTTTGCCTAAACGAGCAAGGTAAATTAGAGGTAAACGAAGTTATTTACCCTCACGATTCTCAAGCGAAACTTGCTGATGCAGAGGCTAAAATAAGAAGCTTGGTAATACAATTCAAAATAGAAGCCATTGCTATTGGAAACGGTACTGCAGGACGAGAAACGGAAAGTTTTATTCGTGGTTTAAAGCTTGAAAATGTGTTAGTTGTAATGGTAAATGAAAGTGGAGCTTCAATATATTCGGCATCGGATATTGCTAGAGAAGAATTCCCTGACCAAGATATTACCGTGAGAGGTTCAGTTTCTATTGGAAGAAGATTAATGGATCCATTGGCTGAGTTGGTAAAAATAGATCCCAAATCAATAGGAGTGGGTCAGTATCAACACGATGTGGAGCAAAACAAACTTAAACACATGCTTGATGATGTGGTTATGAGTTGTGTAAATGCTGTTGGTGTTGAAGTGAATACAGCTAGTAAACAGTTACTTACCTATGTTTCAGGTTTAGGTCCAGCATTGGCACAAAATATTGTTGAATATAGAAATGCAAACGGACCTTTTAAATCAAGAACCGAATTAAAAAAAGTGCCTCGTTTGGGCGAAAAAGTGTTTGAGCAAGCGGCAGGATTTTTAAGAATAAATAATGCAAAAAACATTTTAGATTCATCAGCTGTACACCCTGAAAGTTATGCCATTGTTGAAAAAATGGCAAAAGATTTAGGGTGTAAAGTACAAGATTTAATTGCCAATGCTGAAATTAGAAAAGGAATTGACCTTAAAAAGTACGTAACTGATAAAGTTGGTTTGCCTACATTAACAGATATTTTACAAGAATTAGCCAAACCTGGACGTGACCCTCGTGATGGATTTGAAGTAATTCAATTTGCAGAAGGTGTAAACTCAATTGCAGATTTAAAAGTAGGGATGGAGTTAACCGGTGTTGTAACCAACGTTACAGCCTTTGGTGCATTTGTGGATATTGGAGTACATCAAGATGGATTGGTTCATATTTCACAGTTATCGGATACCTTTATTTCAGACCCAAACCAAGCTGTAAAAGTACAGCAAAAGGTTAAAGTAAAAGTACAAGAAGTAGATGTTCAACGAAAACGTATATCTTTAACTATGAAAGGATTGAATGGTTTCACTTCAAGTAATACTAAAACTGAAAAAACTGCCAAATCAACTACTGCAAGAACACCAATTCCTGCAAAAAAAGAAACGGTAAAAGAATCTGGCAACCAATTGCAAGACCAATTACAAGCCTTGAAAAATAAGTTTAAGTAATATTTCATCCCACCTCTTTAAATGAAAATTTAAGGAGGTGGTTAGTTTTGAATAGTTCTTTTTACCTAAAACAAATGGTGGATATATTGTAATAATTTAATCTAAAAATACAATAAAACATAATTCATTTCTCCAATAACTGGCTGACATTAAATAAAGAAATATAACTATGAACAATCAATTTCATCCATTAATTCCAGCAAATATCAAAGGAATTATTTTTGATATCGACGGAACCATTGCTGATACCATGCCTTTACATTATCAAGCATCGCAAATTGTTTGTAATGCCAAAGGTTTTGATTTCCCTTTGGAGTATTTTTATGCAAAAGCAGGTATTCCAACGCATAAAGTATTTCAAATGCTTATGGTTGATTTAAATTTACCCTTTGATGGGTATGCACTTGCTGATGAAAAAGAAGCAATTTTTCAAACACTTATACCACAAGTAAAACCATTAAATCCTGCTGCCGAAGTTGCAGAAGTTTACTTAGGTAAATTACCAATGGCTTTAGGTACAGGTGCAACTACTGAAGTGGGAAAACAAACTATAAAAACTATCGGTATGGAAAATTATTTTCAAGCTATTGTTGGTTGTGACATGGTTAAAAATGGCAAACCTGCACCTGATACTTTTTTATTAGCTGCACAATTAATGGGAGTAGAGCCAAAGGATTGTATCGTTTTTGAAGACGGTCAGCCAGGGATAGATGCTGCCATTGCCGCTGGAATGCAGTATGTAGATGTGCGAAAATGGACCATGAAAGATGTTATTTTAAATTAATATTTAATTTATAATAAAAATATTTACTTCTTTTTCCGATTATCGGTTACCTTTCATTTTATTGTTGTATTTAGTGTATATTTCCTTGTATTTTTTGAATATTAAGCAAAATTCTTGGGAATAAAATTGCAGATAAACTAGTTAAAACCTAATTTTGAATCACAAAACACACCAATAACAATGATTTTTGATTTATTAAATTCTGAAGGTATTGACTCTTGTATTGGAGCAATGTATTTATGGTTACGCAATAGAGGAAAAAAAAGTATAGCCCAATTGTGGAGAGAACACCAAAACTTAAGTATTGTTGGATTTAATACATTATTGTATTTATTCTCAACAATAATGATTTCAACTGTAGTTGTAACTGGTTATTTGGTTGTAAAACAACTATTATAATTTTGATTAAGCAATTTGTTAAAGGTTCTTCAATTAGTTTTGAAGAACCTTTTTATTTTTATAACAATCTTATTCCTAACTGCTTAACCTTATCAATCCATTTGTGTCTATTTTCTAGGCTCGAATTTTTAATAATCCCAACATAGGTTACTTTTACTGGCTTTATACCACAAAATTCCAAAGTTGATTTTTTAAGTTGATTTACACTAGGGTTGCCATAAATAATTTTATAATAACAACTTGGTTGATCTAAAGTGGTGATAATGTGTGCAGTTTTACCTTTTAGAAGTTTATCCCACCAAACAGAATTTTCACGGTATTGAAAAGCAAATCCAGGTAAAAATAATCTATCTATAAAACCTTTGGTAATGGCTGGCAAACCTCCCCACCATACAGGATGAATCCAAACTAGATGATTTGCCCACAAAATTTTATCCCAAGCATCTAATAAATCAGGTTCTAATTCTGTTCTTTTTTGGTAACCAAATGCCAAATTAGGATTAAAATTTAAACTACCAATATGGATTTCTTTTACTTCAGCATTTGAAGCCAAAGCTCCATTTTTATATGATTCAGCCAATGCTTTATTGTATGACTCTAGATTTGGATGTCCGTTTATGATTAGTATTTTTTTCATCTGAATATCATTTAATTATATACAAAACTACTTTAAATGATACTTATCAAATAGGACAAATGTCTATCAATTACATTCTTTTCTAATTCTACTTAAATGTCGTTGTGTAATTCCTAAATAGGAGGCAATATATTGTAATGGAATTTTGCTAAAATACTCAGGATGAGAAGTTTTTAAATTTAAATATCTTTCAGTTGCAGAATCTCTTTGTAATTGAAAAATTCTATTTTCTAATTCAAGATACTGAAATTCAGCCATAATTTTTTGAAATTTAATCCAGTTTAAATTATTGGCACTAATTGATTCAATATCTTCTTTACTAATCAAATACATTTCAACTGGTGTAATTGCCTGAATATTTTCTTTTGAAACAGCACCAGTTATAAACGATGAATACGCAGTAATAAATTGATTTGGAAAGGATATACAATAGCTCATTTCATCTCCATTGTTAGCAATATAAAACGACCTTAATGTTCCCGAAACTATAAATGCTACATTTTTACAAACTTCGTTTTCTTTAATTAAATAATCGTTTTTATGTAAAGATTTAAATTTGGCAATATTTTCAATTTCATTTATTTCACTTTCAGAAAATATATTGAATGATTTAAAATATTCTTTTAGCATACTTAACTATTTGTGGTAAAGGTATAAAAGGATGTAAGATAATTTTAAAATATTTTCATTTTTTTGGGTTACCTATAACGCATTATTGCATAAAAGACACCAAATTTGAGTCTATGCAATATCAAACAGATCAATTACTCATTTCAGGGATAAAAAATGGTGATAATAAAGCATTAGAATTGCTTTATAAGTCTCATTTTAAACCAATTAACTTTTTGGTACTGAATAACAACGGTACTGAAGACGAAGCCAAAGATATTTATCAAGAAGCTGTGATTTTGTTTTATGAAAAAATTAGGGATAATTCATTTGAATTAACTTGTAGTATAGCCACTTATCTATATGCTATTTGTAAAAGACTATGGCTTAGGAAATTAAGTGCAAAATCAAAATATGTAGCTGATTTATACGAAAATGAAAAGTATGAAGAAGTGGAGTTAAATACCCAAACTGAAAATGAAATTCAATTTCAACAAATGAATACTGCGTTACTTGGTTTGGGCGAACCCTGTAAAACGATTATTGAAGACTATTATATCCATAATTTATCAATGAATGCAATCGCAGATAAATTTGGCTATACCAATGCTGATAATGCTAAAAATCAGAAATATAAGTGTTTGCAAAGACTCAAAAAACTGTTCTTTGCATCACAACAAAATCAAAAAGTATCCATCTTCGAATAAATAAGGTTATGAACGATAAAGGATTAACATTTGAACTAATAGAAAAATATTTTGAAGGAACTGCCACTCCTGAAGAAATAGAATTATACAATTATAGATTTAAAAACGAAACAATATTTGCGCAAGATGTAGCTGATTATCAAAAGTTAAGGAATGGTTTTGATGTATTTAAAGATAGATTAGAATTAAAATCAAAACTTAATCAGTTTCATGCTGAAATGCCTAAAGATATAATTTCGCAAACTCCACAAACCAAAATTATACCTTGGTATCAAAACTGGACGCCAATAATGGCTGCGGCTTCATTGGCTTTTGTGATTGGGACTTTTGCATTTATTGGTATGAAATCGAACCAAACAAAATCACATTACCAAGCTTTAAAACTTGATTTAGAAAAAGTTAAAAAATCGCAAAGTAAATTGTGGCAAGTAGTAAGCGAAGAAGAAGAAGAAAAAACAGAAGAAATGCTTTCAGGTGGAACTGGTTTTGCAATTAATAATAATATGATATTGACTGATTATCATGTTATTAAAGATGCAAACAAGATTTTTGCAGAAAATGACAAGTTTGGTTCAATAAAAACTAAACTGATATACAGTAACGAAAAACTTGATTTCGCCATCTTAGCCATTGAAGATTCTAGTAATGAAGGTTTTGGAAATATTCCATTTAAATTTGAAACCAATCAAGCGCCATTAGGACAAAAAGTTTATACGCTTGGTTATCCACAAAAAAGTATCGTTTATGGTGAAGGTTATGTAAGTTCGGCAAATGGCTACGAAGATGATACCTTGGCATATCAAATTGGAATTTGGGTAAATCCAGGAAATAGCGGTGGAGCATTATTTAACGAACAAGGAAATGTGATAGGAGTGATTACAGCCAAAAATACTGAAAATGAGGGTGCTGTGTATGCCTTAAAATCAAAAGAAATCATTGAAGCAATTAATAAATCGGAAGTAAAAATTAAACTTTCAAACAAATCAAAAACAAATAATAACTACAAATTATCTAAAATTGAAAATGCAAAACAATTCGTTTTCAGAATAAAAACAAGTAGATAATTAAATTTATCAAACCTGACAGGTTTTAAAAACCTGTTAGGTAATTTTTTTAATATCCAACTCTTAGTATTACTCAGATGTTTCTTTATAATTTTTCAAAATTTAATAGATATCATTCAATATTATTAAAGGGTAATCATTTTATTGTAAAATAACATTAACTATTAGATTATCAACATTATACTTATTTTTAACCTCTAAATATAAAAGTTACCTTTTTATTTAAAATCGACTAGTGATTATTACTCTGAAATAATGTTGTTTCAGAATATTTAATAATTTACAAAACCCTAATAATGAAAGCAAAATTACTAAGTTTAATGCTATTTTTTGTAGTATTAACAAGCCTTAAAGCTCAAACTACTGTGCCTTACCTCGAGGTAATGACACCAAATTCGGTTTTTATAAACTGGAAAACTTCATCAGGTACCGAAAGTAAAGTACTTTATGGTAAAAGTTCATCAAACCTGAATTTAACAACCACAGGTACAAATAATATCTGGACAGATGCTGGCTATAGTAACAATTACTACTATCACTCTGTACATTTAACTGGTTTACAGCCTTATACCAAGTATTATTACAAAGTACAAACTGGAGCGTATGTTTCTCCAGTTTATTCATTTAGAACCATGCCTTCGCCAGGTGGGGCAGAGGTAAGTAATAAAAAAATGCGTTTTTTAATTATGGGCGATAACCAATTAAAAAACGAACCTCGTTATGATTCATTGGTAATCAGAGCTAAACGCAAAGTTGAAGCTAAATATGGTGTTCCGTTAAATGAGGCAGTGGATATGGTTGTAATGGTTGGTGACCAAGTAGATGTTGGAACACTAGACCATTATGAAAATGTACATTTTAATAAGATAAAAGCAATTTCACCATATATTGGTATATCAACAATAGTTGGAAATCATGAAACGTATGGCTCTTTAAATTTAACCGCATACAAAAATCATTTTCATTATGATGGAATAAATTATAAAGGTATAAATTCGGGTACAGAAGAATATTATGCTTTTTTAGCTGGAAATGTGTTATTTATGAATTTCACAACAGAAGGAAGTTCAACTTTAAATGCAGCTCAATATACTTGGGGTGCAAAAGTTTTAGATTCTGCCAATGTTGACCCTAATGTAAAATGGATTGTTTCTTTAGCGCACAGACCATACCAAGCTGAACAATATATTGGAGACGTTTCAACTTGGATCAGAAATACAATGTATCCAAAATTGATTACTTCATCGAAATATTTGATGAATGTTGGTGCTCATCACCATCTATATGCTCGTGGACAAGATAAAAACAAACCAGTTTATAATATCATTTCTGGTGGTTCGGCTTGGGACCAATATTGGGGTATGTCAACAGAGGCTGATTACGATGATTGTCAGAAAACTATTTGTAATTGGAATTACCAAATTATGGAAGTTGATTTAGTTACGAATGCTGTAAATATAGAATCATATTCAATTGGTTACACTACTTCAATTAATGATTGGACAAATACAACCACAAAATTTGTTTGGGAAGAAAGTAGGTTAATTGATCAATTTTATCGTAAAACGGGACAAGCATCTCCAGCAACACCTTCATTTACAAACACATTTCCTAGTAGTACCACATTACCGTTTACCTTGGTAAGTTCGACATATAGCACTACAACATCAGAGCCTTACAATTCTACTCAATTCCAAATTTCACAAACAAATTCATTTTCAACTTTAGAAAAGGATATTTTAAGAGATTATGAAAATTTATTTGGTAAAGATGGGGTAGTTTATAAAACCAAAGATATTGGTGCTGGTGTTGATATTTTTAAATACACAATAAACTCAGGCGAAATACCTAATGGTACTCATTATGTAAGAGTTAGACATAGAGATAGAAACATGAATTGGTCGGCTTGGTCAACTGTACAAACCTTGGTTATTACTGGTAGTACAGTTTCGACCCCAAAAATAGTTACAGATAAAATTGAGTATATTAACAGTGAATCTATTCAAGTAACTTATACCAATGGTTCGGGTAACTTAAAAGATTGGATTGGTATTTATAAAAAAGGACAAACTCCAGGTTCAGGTACTACTTCAACAACTTGGAAGTATGTAACAGGGGCTAGTGGAGTACTTAATTTTACTGTTTCAACTGCTGGAGAGTATTACATAGCTTATTTTTCAAATGATGGTTATACTGAATTAGCAACAAGAATAAATATTTATGTTGGTTCAATACCAGTTTTAACATCAAATAAAAACACCTACAAAAACAAAGATACAGTACAAATAAATTATTCGAATGCACCCGCAAATGCAAAAGATTGGATAGGTATTTATAGAGTAGGAAAAACCCCAGGTGCAAGTTCGCCTGCTGATAAATGGAGCTACACAACAGGAACGAATGGAACTCTTAAATTTACAGGATTAACAAAAGGGTATTATTACGCACAATACTTATTAACAGATGGTTACACTGGTGTTGGTAATAAATTATATTTCTCCTATGGAGATACAATTGCTACAATTAAAACTGATAAAATTGAATACAATCTAGGAGATTTAATATCTGTAGATTTTCAAGATGGACCAGGTGTAGCAAAAGACTGGCTTGGGATTTTCAATAAAAACGCAAACCCGAACATTGATCCTTTAATCAATTATGCTTATGTAGGTGGATTACCAAAAGGCACAGCTACATTCCAAGCTGATAATGTACCCAAATTAGATGGTGAATATTTTGTAGTGTTTTTTACAAATGACTCCTACAACGAAATTTCAAACAGAGTATATTTTAAAATTAAATCAATTCTTACAAATTTGGATAATGATTTAATTGAAAATCCTGATTTAATTAAATTGTATCCAAATCCATCAAATGATGGTAAGGTTTCAATTGCTCAAAGTAAATATCCAATTGATAAAATTAATATTTATGACTTTAGTGGAAATTTGATTTTTGCTAAAGAAAAAACAAGCACTGAAACTTCAGTAATGATTAATCATAGTTTGCCACCAGGAGTGTACACTGTTGAAGTAATAAGTGAAAAAATTCACCGCTTAAAAATGGTAGTAACTGAAGAGTAATTTTACAAATACCTGACAGGTTTTTAAAACCTGTTAGGTATTTTTTTATAAATACCTTTGAAATATAAAAATAATAATACTTATAAAGACACCTAATGGCAAAGAAATTATAGTCAATAAAGAACATCTTTTTGAGAAATGAAATAAGTTTTTTAATTCTAAATTGTCAATACTATTATAAGATTCACTAAGTGAACTATTTCCTAGTAAAATATCATTATCAACTTGTATAATGTATTTATTACTTCTATCTAATGTTTTATGTTTATTGAATATTTCTGGATAAAGAATTTCCGTTTGTTTACTAAGTTTATACATTGATTTGTAGAATAAAAAAATAAAAAATGGATAACTAAGAAAATAGAATAGTAGTCCAATACCAATACTAAATATACAAATCAATAGACTTATAAAGGTTATTATAAAAAAATACCAATTCAAACTTTTTACACTCAACCCCCACATAAATCACACATTTGACTTAAAACACCCAAGTAAACAAGCAAACCAAAACTAACAACCAAACACTAAAATCATTGATTACAATACCTGTTGCTATTGAAACTGTACTTGAAAGTAACATTAAAATAATAGCTACAATAGAAATTGTCCAGCTAATGCCTGTCCAAAGTTTGTTTACGAATACATTTCCTAAACTAACTGATAGTGGAACTAACATTAAAAACAAACCAAATGAAATGCCTGCAAAAGTAGTGTTTTGAGTAATTAAATAGGTGATTCCTAATAAGGTAGCTAGTCCAAATCCTGAACCAATTACTCTAGCGGTTAGTTTTTCTCTTTTATCGAGTATCAATTTACCAAATGGATGTAAAAGTAAATATACATTTGAAAGTGGTTTGATTAATCTAATAGCTAAAAAGCTCATAATTAGCAAAATAGAAAGCAGCATACTGTAAGCACCAGCAGCTTTTATCAATACATTTATTGCAATTACTACATAAAAAATGTTTCTTCTATGCTCTTCTAACCAAAACTCAAATGATAAGTATTTTCTGTAAAACCAATATTTTGATTTTAATGCTTCTTTCATTCCTTCCTGAGCTACCACATTGTTAGGTTGTAGTTTTAATGCTTCTTTAAAACTCTCTAATGCTTGTATATGGTTTCCATCTTCTAATGCTCTGTATCCGAGGTTAGTAAATGTTGCTTCGTTATTTGGGTCAAGTTCTAATGACTTATGTAGCGAATCTAAAGCTTCGGTTTTGTTACCTAACCTTGCCAAGCATTTTGAACGATGATTTAATGCAGTTGTATTTTCAGGATTAAATTTAAGTGCTTCATTGGCAGCAATTAATGCCTTTGAAAACTCTTTGTCGTGCATTAAAATTTGTGCTTTTAAAGTATAAAAATCATCATCAAAAGGATTCAGTTTTAATGCTTCTGCAAGTGATTTTAATGCATCTTTGGTTTTGTTTTTATAATAAAAATATATGGCTTGTGCATAATGAAAAAGCGCAAATTCAGGTGCAATAGCCATACCACTTTGTATGGTTTTTAAAGCTTCGTCAAGTTTGCGTTGCTCAAGTAAAATAGTTGATAATAAATAGATTACATAAACATCCTCAGGGTCTTCTTGTAACAATTTTTTACATTGTTCAGCCGCTTGAGCATATTTTTCTTGTTTGTAAAGTAAGATAACGTAATCTAATTGGGCACTCATTTTTTATAGTTTAATGGTAATAACGGATTTAGAATAAATCCTCTTATATGTACTTAATGAAGTATAATTTTATTCTTTAAACCATATAAGTTTTGATTTTCTTTGAAAATCCTATGATATCTATTTTTTCAACTTTAAATATTTCAATATTTCATCATATTGACCAGCTTCATTTGAATATACAGCATAGTTTTTTGCAGTACTTAACCATTCAGCAGTTGAAGGGACAGACTTTTTAGCTGCAGCAAGTAACATATTGGTTGTCAAAGGTATTGGGTTGCCTGTTAACATTACTTGTTCAAGTACACCTTCAATTGCTTTGTCGATAATTGATTTAATATCAGCTCCTGAATAGCCATCAGTAATTTTAGCCAAAGCATTATAATCAATATCAGTAATTGGTTTGTCTGCCAACATTGATTTAAACATTTCAACTCTTGCAGGAGCATCAGGTGGAGCTACAAACAGAATTCTATCAAACCTGCCTGGGCGACGAAAAGCTGGGTCTAAATGCCAAGGAGCATTGGTTGCAGCTAAAATCAAAACACCTTCATTATCAGTATCTACACCATCAAGTTCTGCCAAAAATTGATTAATCACTTGGCGACCAGCTGAGTTTTTCATGTCATTTCTATTGGCTCCAAGTGCATCTACTTCGTCAAAAAACAGTACACAAGGTTTTTTTCTACGAGCTAACTCAAAAATATTGTGTAAGTTTTTTTCGCTGTTACCAATCCACATATCTAAAATATCGCTTATGCCAACATTAAAGAAGTTTGCATTGATTTCTCCAGCTGTAGCTTTGGCTAAAAATGTTTTTCCACAACCTGGAGGACCGTATAACAAAATCCCACCTCCAGCTTTTTTGCCATACATCTTGAACAAATCAGGATTTTTGAATGGCGCAATTATTTTTAAGTTAACCTCTTTTTTAATATCCTCTAATCCACCAACATGCGAAAAATTAACATCTGGTTTTGAAATCATATAATCCGAAAAACCATCTTCAATTTCCTCAACTATATTAAACAATGCATCATTTGAGGGCGTGCGATACACATTGTCAAGCTCTTCGTCAGTATATAATGGATTGATTGACAGTAGTTTTTGATATGTATTTAAACATTCTTCTTTATTGCCTTCCTTGTGTTGAATTTTAGCAAGTAACAGTAAAAAATCAGGCACCGAATCATTTATTGCCAACAATTCATCAAGCAAAACTGCTGCTACCGAAATTTTACCAACATTGTAATATTGCTGTGCTAATAAAAATTTAGCTGGCGCATTACTTGGCTCAATTTCAATTATTTTAGTGTATTGCTCAATGGCCTTGTCAAATTCACCGTCTTTTACCAACAAATCAGCAATTTGTAAACGCAAAGGTACATTATTAGGCGAAAATGAAAGTGCATTTAATAAACTATCAATCAATGCTTTATTGTCCATATATAAAAATTTTAATTACTTATTAATTGCTACTTTTTTCAAAATACTATCTATAATTTGGCGACTAGTTACTCCATCAGCTTCGGCTTCGTAATTCAGTAAAACCCTGTGATTCAGTACATCCATTGCCACATCTTTAATATCTTCGGGTAATACATAATCTCGTCCACCGAAGTATGCAATAGCTTTTGCAGCTAAATTCATACTGATACTTGCACGAGGCGATGCACCAAATTGAATATAATTTGCCTCGTCTTTTAAGCCATATTCTTGTGGGCGACGAGTAGCAAAAATCAACTCAATAATGTATTTTTCAAGCTGTTCTGAAATATTTACTTGATTTATTTCTTTTCTAATTCCTTGAATATCTTCTCTTGTAACCCAAGCGTTAATTGTTGGTGCATAGCTCATGTTTGCCATTCTACGCATTACCTCCAATTCATCTTCTTTGCTTAGGTAATCTACATACACTTTCATCATAAACCTATCCATTTGAGCTTCAGGTAGGGGATATGTACCTTCCTGATCTACAGGATTTTGAGTAGCCAAAACCAAGAAAGGTTGCTCAAGCATATAGGTAGTTTCGCCAAGTGTAACTTGCTTTTCTTGCATACATTCAAGTAGGGCAGATTGTACTTTTGCTGGCGAACGGTTTACCTCATCGGCAAGTATAATATTGGCGAAAATTGGACCTTTTTTAACTTCAAAAATGCCTTCTTTTTGATTGTAAATCATTGTTCCAACCAAATCAGAAGGTAACAAATCGGGAGTAAACTGAATTCTGTTAAACTTCAAAGCAAGTACTTTTGCTAAGGTATTTACAGTAAGCGTTTTAGCCAAACCCGGAACACCTTCAAGCAAAATATGTCCGTTAGTAAACAAGCCAATTAACAACCTGTTAACCATATATTGCTGACCAACAACTACTTTTGAAAGTTCATTCTGTATATTTTGAATTTTTTCGAGATAAATACGAGTTTGCTCTTCTGCCGAAATTGCCATGCGAATCAATGATTAAAAACTATATTACAAGTATAAACAAAGAAAATGTTTTTTGTTAAATAAAACTAATATGAAAGTGGGGAATTTGCGAGTTTTTGGTGTTAATTGAATAATATTTTTATAATTTGGCAAAAAAATATAATGAATAAAAAAATTAAGTTGGTTATAATTTTTCTGTTCTTACTTTCAAGTTGTAATGAAAAAAATAAAGATGTTAAGAATAGCAATCAAAATAATGATTCAATCAAAACCGATAATATAAATAATGAAAATGATTATGAGTTTTCAAGTTCTGATAGTTCGTATTTTAATGTCAATTTTAATAGTTATATAGATAGCTTAAGAAGCGAATTAGAATCTAAATCATCAACACAAAAAAGTTATCTGTTTGATATTTGTGGCGGAGATTGTTGTTTTTCAATGATTAAACTTTTTAATGAACAAGAAATGGTAGAATTATATATATTTTTACATGATTGTGGAGATTATGGATATAGTAATGATCAATTTGTTCTAAAAAACAGTAAGTTAATTTATTACAGAAAAGAGAATTTAGATATCTTAGATTTTGGAACAGAAAATAAAAATACCATATATAAAGCCGAAGAAAATATTTATACTTTTAATCAACAAAATACTGTTTCATTAAATAGATTTTTACACACTAAATCTTTTGAAAAGTACAATCTTGATAATATAAAGTTTGATAAAAAAGTAATAAAATCAGATTCCATCTTAGTAGAAAAAACTAAGTATTTATATGAAAAAATTTCAAGAACTTCAGATGAATAACTTAATTCAAAAAATAGATTTCAAAATCATAGCAAACGATTATATTTTAAGTAATTACGGTGATGAATTTACTTTAAATAATTTCCAAGATTTAGAAAACTTTTACTGTTTTACAATACAATCAAAAAAGTACATAAATTCAAAAGACATTACAAAATTACCTGTCGGGTTTGGTTATCATATCATTTATAAAAAAGATAGGAGAGTGTTTGTTTATAATTCTGGATTTGAATTACAAAATGCAATTAATGATTTAAGAAATCGAATTGATGCAGAATCAGTAATTAGAAATAAAATACCTTCGTATCAAATTGATAATCATTATAGTATATATTTATTAAAAATTATAAAACAGCAAATATTTTTAGATACAAATATGCAATATAATCCAACATATCTATTAGTTGAAAAAGTTGGAGATGAGTTTTATAAATCAATGAAAAGATATTCAATAAAGCAATTTAAAGAAAATATTAAACAACTTCCTTTTGATAATTTTATAATTGAAAAACATGATATGGCTTACTTACTTATAGATTTACTAAAAAATGAATCCGCTGAATTTGAATTAATAGCTATTCCCTAATTATTATTTTTAGGCTTTGTAATTATTTCAAATGTTTTTATGAACTTAAAATAATTATCTTTAGCAAAAGCTGTGTGTCCACCAAAAACTTGAAAACTAGTATTATAATTATCAAATGAATCCAAAATTGGTTTAAATTTTTGAACCCATTCTTTTTCTATTTCAAAATGTAGTGCAAATGCTATATTTTGCTCGTAAAACAATTGATTTTCAGCATTATTTGTTGACATTTTATAATTCATTAAAAATTTTCTATGATTGTTAATTTCGGTTTGTGCCAACTCTCCAATATTGGTTTTTCGCTTTATAAATCTCAAATTAAAGTAAAAGCCCAATGTTAAAATGGTCATTAACAAGGAATCAAATGCGTTTAAATTAAGAAATATTGCTCTATAACCTTGAAAAGCAACAAAAGTTACAAATGTCCATAAAGGGAAAATGAATATTAATCCAACCAATCCTTTTTTAGTTTTTAAAGTACCCCAAATATACTCGCCAATAAGTAAAGGAATAACTAAAAATATAAACAGAAAATAGTACAACCATAATTCAAACTTCATCCCAACAAACTTTAGCAAATATATTGATGCAATAAACACTACAATGTTAGTAAATATTAGTAGCCAATTGCTAGTTACATACTTTTTTAAAGGATACTTCTTTTTGTATATATTTTCAATAAAAGCGTATTGTTGCAAAAACAATGTTCTCGCATTTAATCTATTAAATATTATTTCATTTCTACTTGAAAATAAGTTATTTAA
Source organism: Bacteroidota bacterium (assembly GCA_041191405.1). Lineage (GTDB taxonomy): Bacteria > Bacteroidota > Bacteroidia > Cytophagales > UBA9547 > JBEEOW01. The sequence goes on along the minus strand of JBEEOW010000007.1, from coordinate 39,811 downwards.
GACTGTTTGCTCTTCTTCCTCTAAACCATCTGGTAATGTATTTGATTTTCTTAAAATATACACATAGCTATCTTTCCATGATTCTTTCTGATTATCAGTAATTATTAACGCTTTTTTGTATGCTAAATTCAATATTGTAAAAAACAATATTTTAGGGTTTACAAATTGTGTTTTTAAATATTCAGCAAAAGCTGGAGTAAAATTGAATTTAGAATCTTTATTTATGGTATTTAAATCTTTGATTTTAACATCTTTACCAAAGATATACCACGTTAATAAAAAATATAATAGACTTGTAAATATTATAATATATTGAATATTCATAATAGTATAGTTAATCCTCAATAAACAATTCATCTATTGATTTTCCTTGTGCAAAAGGCATTTCAATGGATAGTAACTCAGCAATGGTTGCTGTGATATCTACTTGATTATAAGTGTTTTTTATGATTAAATTTTTCTTAAAATCAGGTCCCATGACAAATAAATTAATATGTCGGCAACCATCGCATGGGCAACCATGATTTACGAATCCGTCTTTTATTCCATTTAAATGACGACCATGATCATTGGTAACAAATAGGGTAGTTTTGTTTTTATATTTTGGGTCATTTTGTATGAATTTCCAAATTTCATAAATCAAACTATCTGAGGTTTTTATTCCTTTCAAATAATCGTTCCACTTGTTTGCATGCCCTGATACATCTGGCTCTTTAAAGTTGACTAATAGCAGTTTAGGCTGTTTTATATTTAAGATTTCAATTGTTTTTCTGAAAGTTGTTGTGTCATTTCTATAACCAGAACCAAGTCCGTTTATACCACAATCAGCAATTGGATTATACTTGTTTTTAAAGTCAACATTTTCGCAATTTGCTAAAATCTGTAATTTATCTTTTGAAGTAATAATGTAAGCACTTTCGCTTGGTGCATTCGTTTTTTTAAGATAATATTGAAAATACGAAGGATAACTTGGAAGTTGATTTCCTTTGGAATTTTCAACTTCTTGCTTAAATCCTGTACAAATAGCAGTGTGCCCAGAGCTAGTATAAGTAAACCCATCGTTGAAAAAATTTGTAAATATTACCCCAGATTTTGCCATTTTATTAGCCATAAATGGAATATACTGGTGAGTAGAATCTCCCCAAGTTTCTGAATATCGAGGTCCATCCATTACCAAAACGATGATATTTTCAGTTTTGTATTCAGAAATTTTACTTTGTTCTTTGTTTACCTTACAGTTATTTAAAGATAAAAATAACAATAAAGTAATACTTAAATATAATGTATTTATATATTTGATTTTCATATATTTATTATTTAAATAATATCAATTGCTTTTAAAATAATTTTACAAGAATAAGCAATTTCTTCAGTGGTAATAGTTAAAGGTGGTGCAATACGCATTGAATTATCACAAAATAAAAACCAATCTGTAATTACTCCAAATTCTATAGCTTTATCTATAATAGCTTTTAAAGTTTCAAAGGAATCAAATTCAACAGCCATCATTAAACCTGCACTTCTAAATTCCTTTATTTTTTCGTGAACTAATAAGGTTTTAAATAATTGTTCTTTCTCTTTAACCGACTCACAAAGTTTTTCATCAAGTATATAATTTAAAGTAGCCAATGAAGCTGCACAACAAACTGGATGTCCGCCAAATGTGGTAATATGTCCCAAAATTGGGTTATTTTTCAATGCCGACATTATTTTATTTGAAGAAACAAATGCCCCAATTGGCATTCCTCCGCCCATACCTTTGGCAGTAACAAAAATATCAGGTACAATATCAAACTGTTCAAATGCCCAAAAAGTACCTGTTCTACCAAAACCTGATTGAATTTCATCCAAAATTAATAAAGTGCCAGTTTCATCACATTTCTTTCGCAGCGCCTTAAAATAATCTTTACTCGCAACTCTAACACCTGCTTCACCTTGAATAGTTTCAATAATAATACATGCAGTATTAGTAGTGATTTGGTTTAAATCATCAAAAGCACCGTATCGAATATTTTTAACTCCTGGAAGTAATGGTCTGAAAGCATTTTTAAAAACCTCACTTCCCATTATCGACAATGCACCTTGTGACGAACCGTGATAGGCATCAAAACATGAAATGATTTCAGATTTACCAGTATATCGTTTGGCTAATTTCATTGCACCTTCAATAGCTTCGGTGCCAGAATTTACAAAATAAACATTGTCAAGCGTTGAAGGTAAAGTTTTACAAATAGCATTAGCTAATTGAACCTGAGGAGCTTGTATGAACTCGCCATACACCAATAAGTGCATATATTGGTCAACTTGATTTTTTATAGCTTCAACTACTTTTGGGTTTCGGTGCCCAACATTACTAACAGCAATTCCTGAAATTAAATCAACATATTTTTTGTCATTTTCTCCATATAAATACACTCCTTCAGCTTTATGAATTTCTAAGGCTAACGGGAAGTCTGATGTTTGAGCAAGATTTTGTTGAAATAGTTGTCTGTTAGTAATCATAATTGAAAAGGTTTTTACAAAATTATTACTAAATTTAGATTCCCAATTAAACTTTTGGAATATATAATTGTCAAAAACAAAAACTGACATCAACTTGCGAACTATTACCTTTAAATATATAGCCATTTTTACATTATTAATGGCTTCAATGGGCTTTGCAAATGCCCAAGATTCAATCCCAAAAACACCTGAAAAATTCAAATTACGACCAACTATTTCTTTAAATGTTTGGGGAACAGGAGTTTCCAAATTAAAAACTCAATCACCTTTATTAAATGAAGTAGAATATAGATTTTCGGAACGAAGTTTAAGTGGATTTTTGCCATTTTATAATTCATATACTCAAAAAGACGATAGAACTAAATTTTTCACATTACTATTCACAGGAAATATCCTAACCTCTAATCCACAATTCTCATTTTACGAATCAAAACCAAATTTTAAAAAACTGTCAGTTGGCTTAAGAGGATTTCATTTTGATGGCAAAAAAGGAATACTTATGTGGAATGTAAATAGTTTTTTTGCTGAAGATAGATTTAGTGTGGGTAAAGCAAAATGGAGATATATGTATGATTTGGTTTACAATAGAAGTGTAAACAACAGATTTAGTTATCAATTAGGTTTAAGTTATAATTTTAGACTAGGTGGTGGTAGATTTATGCCAACATTAGGAGTAAGGATTGGAGATTATACCAAGAGTTTTCTATTAATTCAAATTCCAAGAAATATAAGTTACAATATTCGAATCTCTAAAAAAACTTATTTTGGACTTTTTACTCGACCAAATGGAGGAGTTTATAAATTTGTTATTGACAAATCAAACCAAAATATTTTTAGGTCGGGTATTGATGGAACAGAATTAGTACTTAATAGAACAGAATGGCTAACAGGTTTAATGATTAACAAATCATTTACACCTAACTTATATTTCTCTTTCAATTTAGGTGTTGTTACTAACAGAGTTGTTAATTTAAACTCAACACAAAGACTTTCAGGAATTGGGGGACCAAATGTATTTAGAGGAGCAGGAAGAGATATTCAAATTCAAGATGCTGGGTTTATAGGTTTTTCGTTTAGTTATTATTTTGGAAAACCAACTTACAACGGCACCATGAGTCCATATATTGAATTACAAGGTATGAATAATAACTACGATGCTGGAGGAAACAATAATTCAAACGATGCTACAACCAATGATATGAATGTAGTATGGCCACAAGATTTAAGTAAAAAAGAAATCAAAAAAACTTTAGAAGCAAACTATTCTGATATTCAAGAATATTTAGAAGATTAATAACATGGTTAAAGTATTATTTGTGTGCCTTGGTAACATTTGTAGATCTACAATGGCAGAAGGCGTTTTCAGGCATCTAGTTGAAAAAGAGGGTTTATCAAGTAAAATTCAGTGTGATTCTGCAGGAACTGCTGCTTATCATATTGGTGAATTGGCCGACCCAAGAACTTTAAGAGTTTTAGCAAATAATGGAATAAAATTATCGCATCTTGGCCGACAAATATCAAAAAAAGATTTTCAAGATTTTGATATTATTTTGGCAATGGACAATTCAAATTTTCAAGATATTTTAGCCGTATCTCCTGATAATGAATCAAGTAAAAAGGTTTTCTTGTTTAGAGATTTTGACAAAGGTTTTGAAGGTAAAGATGTACCTGACCCATATTATGGAAATATGGAGGGATTTAATGAAGTTTATGAAATTACAAATCGTGGTGGAATTGCACTAATTGATTATATTTACAAAAATTTTAATATCAAAAAGTAATTACAATGATTCAGAGAATACAAACTTTATGTTTAATTGCAGTAGTTGGCGTTTTAGGCTTTTTCTTAAGAGCAACTGTTGCAACTGTAAATAATGAAAAAACAGGCGATTCAGTAATTGTTACAACTGCTTATAAAACAGTTACTAAAGCAGGTTCAGTTGAAAATACTAATCTTTGGTATATTCAAGCATTAGCATTGATTATCATTGGTTTATCTGTTTATATTATTTTACAATACAAAAAACGTCCGTTACAACTATTACTTGGTTTGGCGAACAGCTTTTTAATCATGGCATTGTTTGTTTGTGTTGCATACCAAGGTTATACAAGTGGCTCTATTGTTGAAGGTGCGCCTAAATTTGGTGCAGGATTTATGTTGCCAGTAGGGGCAATGGTTTTAAATACATTAGCTAGTCGTTTTATTAGACGTGATGAAAAATTAGTAAATGCTGCTGATAGATTAAGATAGAAGATTTTAGACTTAAGATTTAAGATTTAAGATTTAAGATTTCAAAAAAGCCCTTAATGGGCTTTTTTGCTTATATTAAACTTGAACCAGAAAAAATATTTGTAATAAAAGATTTAATACATTTTTATTAAATACTTTAACTTTATTAATTATTAATTATATTAACTTTCAACAATTTTAAAAACAATGGGAAGTAAGGAAATAGAATCATTTGATACATTAATGCAAATAAAATTATTGCCTTTTCTTAAAGAATATGGATTTCATTTTTTACATAAAACTATAATAGAGAATATTGGTTCTTATGAAGTTGTTTTTAATAAAAATGAAAAAAATATTATTTTAAGTTTTTGTATGCATCATTATGATTTATTTGATGGAATTTCTTTGAAATTACAAGATAATAATTCTAAAATTGATATATTTTTAAATAATTTACCAAATGAAGAAAGGAAGATTTATAGTCAATTAAAACCAGAAAATGCATTAATTGAAATTGTTAATGATTTAAAAACTTATTGTAATGATTTTCTTTTAAGTTAAAGGGGTAGAAAACTTAGGGAAATAGAATTTAATTTGACAAAATAGAGTTATTAATTATTGAATATGCAATTAGAAATATTATACCAAGACGAACATTATGTTGCAATCAATAAGCCACATAACTTATTGGTTCATAGAACTAAAATATCAGAAGAGAAGGAAGCATTTGCATTACAATATTTACATAAACAATTAGACCAAAGAGTTTATCCTTGTCACAGAATTGATAGTAAAACTGCAGGTGTGTTGCTATTTGCACTTTCGAGTGAAGCAGATGCTGCCATGCAAAAACAATTTATGAATCATACACCTCATAAAGAATATATTGCAATTGTTAGAGGTTATTTACCCGAAGAGGGTATTGTTGACAAACCATTAGCGAAAGAAAATGGTAAACTTCAAGATGCTTACACAACTTACAAATGTTTACAAACCAGCGAATTAGATATTGAAGTTTCACGCTATCCAACTAGTAGATATTCTTTGGCATTATTTTTACCCAAAACCGGACGAATGCATCAATTACGTCGCCATGCTGCTCATTTAAGGCATTATATTTTGGGCGACAAAAAACATGGAGACAATACACAGAACAATTATTTCGAGAAAAATCATGGATTTTATGACATGATGTTACATGCTTATAAACTTGAATTTACTCATCCATTTACAAATGAACCTGTTTCTATTAAAGCGCCTTTTCAAGAATCATTTAAAAGTATGGCTAAGTTTCTGAAATTTAATCTTGATGAGTTTTGAAATGTTAACCAAATCTGTATTTTTGATAATTGACTTTAAACTGAGCATTATGAAAAATGTATTTTATAAAATAGCTATACTTTTGTTAATTATTTCTGCTTGTGAGAAAAAAAATAATTCTGAATCAAATGCAAAAAAAAGAATTGTCTTATCGAAACTAAAACAACAAAAAAAGATTGCAGATAAACAACAAAACAATATTGAAGTATATGTTAAATTGCATAATTCAGAAAAACCTGTAAAAGTCTTAAATGATCAATTCCCTGAAAATATAGAAATAACATACAATATAATTAGAGACAATTCAAAAAAAATAGTAGCAATTTCTGCATTTCCATATAGTGAAAGTGGTGATTGGGATATTTCTTTGACTCATTATTTTGATAATCATGGAAAAACATATGCTTTCGAGAATTTAACAAGTTTTTTCAATGGAAATTGCGTTGATGAAGAATCAATAACTTATCAAACAAGTATTAAATTTTTTAATGAAAAATTTGAGTTAATTGAAAATTTTGAAGATATCAGAGATGAAAAAAATAAAATTTTATCAAATGATAGTTGCCATTTTTCTCAAGCTAAGAGTATAAAATTATTTGAAAATTTACAGAGATATTTAAATGAAATTAAAATTGAGAAAACTAACATCTAAATTGTAATACATCCCTAATAAAAATACCAAACAGTACAAGTACTTACCAAACCACCTAATAATGAGCCAGCTATAATTTGTATTAAATTATGTTCTTTTAAATACAAACGAGCAGCCATTACAAAACCAGCAAATACAATTGCTGCTAAAAGTAAAAGAAACATAGGTCTATTAAAATCAAAAATATTCATTACAAACAACATCATAACCAAAGCACTCACGCCAGCACTATGAGCACTTATTTTCCAAAACAAGTTTATAAATCCAACTAATAAAACCAAAATTGCCATCCCCAACATTACACCCGAAAAAAATGGGTCGAAATTGTATTTAGTATAAAGTAAATATCCATAAGCTAAATATATAAAAGCTGTTAAAAGTAATGGCATTTGTCTCTCAGAACGAGAATGCATTTCTAATGAATGAATTACATTTAAAAATCTCAGAATCAATATTCCAACAACAGGCATTACAAGAGTGATTACCATTACAAATACCCAAAGATATAATTTAGTTATTATTGGAATTTGAGCAAAAATATGAGGGAAACCAAATAGCATAATTGCATATCCTAAACTTGGCATCAACAATGGTTGAGCAAAGTAGGAGATGATTTTTGAACACCAATACACAGTTTTATTTCCTGAACTCATATCTAACTCTAAACCCTTAACTCTAAACTACCTATACTTCCTTTCTCAACCTCGCAACCGGAATACCCATTTGCTCACGGTATTTGGCAACAGTTCTACGGGCAATGTTATACCCTTTTTCTCTTAAAATCTCATCTAATTTATCATCAGAAAGAGGTTTTTGTTTTTCTTCTTTGTCAATAATTTCTTTAATAAGCTGTTTCACTTCTCTACTCGAAACATCTTCTCCAGAATCAGTTGTAATACCTTCTGAGAAGAAGTATTTTAATGGATACAAACCAAACTCGGTTAAAATAGTTTTGCTACTTGCCACCCTTGATACAGTTGAAATATCCATATCAATTACTGTAGCTATATCTTTCAAAATCATTGGTTTAAGTTTAGTTTCATCACCTTCTAAAAAGAAATCATATTGCATTTTTAATATAGCTTCCATGGTGCGTAACAAAGTTAGTTGACGCTGATAAATTGCATCAATAAACCATTTTGCGGAGTCTAATTTGTGTTTTACAAACGTTACAGCCTCACGCATTTTTTTGTCTTTTTTGTCGCTTTTATCATAAGTTTCAAACATTTCCATGTATGCTCTACTTATTTTAAGGTCGGGTGCGTTTTTTGAATTTAGCGACAATTCTAATTTACCATTGTTATTGGTTAAAATATAATCAGGAATAATGTATTGCGATTTTACATCACCACCTTCACTTCCGCCTGGTTTTGGATTTAAATGGGTAATAATATCAATTACTTCCTTAAATTGCTCATCATCAATATTGTATTTCTTTTGAATTTTCTCATAATGTTTTTTTGTAAACTCTTCAAAAGAATGTTCAATGATATCAATTGCGATATCAAGTAATTCTTGATGGTCGTGTCGGCGTTTTAATTGTAACAACAAACACTCTTGTAAATTACGAGCACCAACACCAGCAGGCTCAAAAGTTTGAATTTTAAAAAGTACTGATTCTATTTCGTCAATATCAGTTTCAAATGATTGTTGAAAAGCTAAGTCATTTGCAATAGCTTCCAAATCTCTTCTTATGTAACCATCATTATCAATAGTACCAATCAATTGCTCGCCAATTATGGTTTCTCGTTCACTCAGTTTTAAAAATCCTAGTTGGTTTTGCAATAATTCAGACAATGTGACATCAGAAGTAAACGGAATATCTCTATCTTCTTCATCATTACCGTTTCCGTCGCCTTGCATTTTATAACCAGCGTAATCTTCGTCTAAATAATCAGTTAAAGGAATTTCTTCGTCATAAGAATCTTCTTTACTGTCTTCATAATCATCATTTTCTGATGAATTGTCATACTCTTCGTCAAAATTGTCATCATTATTATCTACTTCATCAGCAGGACCTTCAGTAAATTCTCCTTCTTCCAATGCAGGATTAATTTCTAACTCTTCTTCAATACGAGCCTCAAGTTCAGCAGTAGGAATTTGCAATAACTTAATAAATTGAATCTGTTGTGGAGAAAGCTTTTGTGAAAGATTGAATGATAAACCTAATTTTTGCATAACAATTGTAAATACTTTTTGTAAATGTAATCAAATAATAAAAACTGCCATATCTAAAACCATACCAAAAAGTATAAAAATTTAAATATTTAATCTAGGACGATTTAAAATGTAATTTAAACAGTATTATTTGAGTATTAAAAATATAGAATAATTGAGATGTTTAAAAATTTCTTGATCTTAATATAAATTGAATTAAGTCAGATTTATATTAGCGAAAAATTAGCTTTACTAATGCTTCGACAAGCTCAGCAACCGTAAAGTTAATTTTTTGAGTAACAGATACTTGAAAACGGTCACTGAGCTTGTCGAAGTGTTAGTTTTCGCTAATTATTAAATAATTACAATTGAGTTTACCACTCTTCTTCTATTTCAAACTCTGCATCTTTTTCCCAGATTTCCATTTCACAAGGTTTGCAATTGAATTTGAGTTTATATTCTAATTCGCCTTGTTTAAGTACTAACGGTTCTTTTACTTTCGAATCTCTTGAATCACGATGATATTTTGGGCATTTACCTAATTCGTATTTAATACAATATTTGGTTGTCATCACTCGAGATTTTCCAGGATCCCATTGTAATTCAAATGCTTTTTCTATTTCTGTAACTCCGTGACGTTCATAAAACTTACGAGCCAATTTATTAGAAACATTGTACATAAAATCCAGCTTGGTTTCTGGATAAGGATGTGATGTTTTTACAATTTGATGTTCTTCACGTTTGTAATTTGCCAAACGAGTTAACGACAATTGTTCGTAAACAGCTCTACGCATTTCGTTTACTTTTGAAATAGGCATAAACCAATTTTCTGAAAATTCAATTACAATTTCATCAGCAGTGTAAGGTGTAAAACCAGTTTTTGCTAATTGTGATTTGATATTTTCTTCAATTGATTGGTCGTTTTTGGTTTTCTCTTTTGCAGATTCAAGTTGAACAGAAGTTGTATTTCCATCTTCATCAGTAACAACTAATTCAAAACCTGATTCGATTTCTTTTAAAACTAAAGATGTACTGATTTTTCTAACTGCACTGTCTTCTCTTTCAACAATTTTAATAAATGCAGCATCATTGTTTCTATAAATTTCAGTTCCATCAGCAATTTCTTTCAATACATTTGGGAACACAAATCCATTTTCAGCTCTATTTACATGAATTCCATCAGCTACATTTTCGCTATTTATAAAACACAAACCGTCGCCATTGTTTAATAAATGACCGTTTTCTATTTCATAACTATTACCAACCGTTCTGATCAATTTACCAATATATTGCCCTTTTGATTTTGGACTTTCCCACGAACCAATAGTTGCATGTCGCTCATTTACAAAGTAATCAGTGTAGCCTCTGTTAAAACTTTTATCTAAAGCTGATTCAAAAGTATAAGTACATTTCCCCGACGATGCTTTAGTGTATTTGTCGTTATTTTCTAAAAATGCATCTAGTTTTTTTCTAAGATAGGAAACATTGTTTTTCACATAAACAATGTCTTTCAATCTTCCTTCAATTTTAAATGAACAAATACCAGCCTCAATTAAATTAGGTATTTGATCAGAAACATCAAAATCTTTGATAGAAAGTAAATGGCTATTTTTGATTAAAACATCCCCATTTCCGTCAATCAAATTATAGGGTAATCTACAATTTTGAGCACAAGAACCACGGTTAGCACTACGTTCGCCATTGGCAACACTCATGTAGCAATTTCCACTGAATGAAACGCACAATGCACCCGTTACAAAAAACTCAAGTTCAACATCGGCTGTATCACTAATTTCTTTAATTTGGTGTAAGTTTAACTCACGAGCCAATACAACACGTTTAATACCAGCATCTTTCAAGAATTTAATCTTGTTAGCATCACGGTTGTTAGCTTGTGTACTTGCATGTAAAACAATAGGAGGTAGGTCCATTTCTAAAATGGCCATATCTTGAATAATGAGCGCATCAACACCAATTTTATACAAATCCCAAATCATTAGGCGACAAGTTTCCAACTCATTGTCGTACAAAATAGTATTGATTACTACAAAAACTTGAGCATTAAATAAATGGGCATATTGCACCAAAGCTTCAACATCTTCAATGGGATTGTGTGCATTTGAACGAGCACCAAATTGTGGAGCCCCAATGTAAACAGCATCTGCGCCACTATTAATGGCAGCAATTCCATGAACTAAATCTTTTGCAGGTGCTAATATTTCTATTTTCTTTTTCATCAGTAGATGATAGTAGTTTAATAATCAATAAAGTATCTTTAGTAGATTAAAGCTTTCAACATAAACTTTAATTAAAGATAACATATCTACAAAGTTCCTATAAAATATCAACTATACAAAGAAATAAGAGAGGTCTTTCTGATAAAAATCAGTTAAATTAGGTTCATTGATTTGAGTTAAATTATAGGTTCAACTTTAAAGTATAACTTTTAACTCTTTTCAAAATTATGATCAAATAAATCAAACATTAATTCAAATTCCTTAATCAATATTTGAAATTATCAATATTATACATTGAATTTGACTTTTTTACCAATAAAATCTAACAAAAAATCAAAATCAACTAGAATTAAATTAGTTTTTGATTAAATTTGAATCTGATAGATTTTTTAAAATTCTATTACTTTAATTAAATAATTCATTAGTCCCATAACTTCATTTATAAATGAGTAACGAAACCATTATATTTTCTATGGCGGGAGTGAGCAAATTTGTTCCTCCAGGAAATAAACAAATCTTAAAAAATATCTACTTATCGTTTTTTTACGGAGCTAAAATTGGTGTTTTAGGTTTAAACGGTTCGGGTAAATCTACTTTATTGCGTTTAATTGCAGGTGTTGATAAAGATTTTCAAGGTGATATTGCATTCTCAAAAGGCTATTCTGTAGGCTATTTAGAGCAAGAGCCTAAACTTGACCCAACCAAAACTGTGCTTGAAATAGTACAAGAAGGCTGTGCTGAAGTGGTAGCTTTGTTGCAAGAATTTGACGAAATTAACTTGAAATTCGGTGAAGAAATGACCGATGACGAGATGACCAAATTAATTGAGCGTCAAGGTGAAGTACAAGAAAAATTAGACCATGTTAACGCTTGGGATTTAGATTCTAAATTAGAAAGAGCAATGGATGCATTGCGTTGTCCACCTTCTGATGCAAGTATAGCTAATTTATCAGGTGGTGAAAAACGTAGGGTTGCATTATGTAGATTGTTATTGCAAGAGCCTGATGTTCTTTTACTTGATGAGCCTACCAACCATTTAGATGCTGAATCAGTTGATTGGTTAGAGCAACATTTACAACAATATAAAGGAACTGTAATTGCAGTAACGCACGATAGATATTTCTTAGATAATGTAGCTGGTTGGATTCTTGAACTTGACCGTGGACATGGAATTCCGTGGAAAGGAAATTATTCATCTTGGTTAGATCAAAAACAAACTCGTTTAGCTGAAGAAGAAAAAACTGAATCGAAACGCCAAAAAACTTTACAAAGAGAGTTAGAATGGTCGAGAATGGCACCAAAAGCTCGTCAGGCTAAATCAAAAGCACGTTTAGGTGCTTATGAGAAAATGTTGAGCGATGAAGGTGGAGAAAAAGAAAGCAAATTAGAGTTATTTATTCCAGCTGGTCCACGTTTGGGTACAAATGTAATCTTAGCTGAAAACGTAGCTAAAGCATTTGGCGATAAATTATTGTATGATAATTTGAATTTTAACCTTCCTCAAGGTGGTATAGTTGGTATTATCGGACCAAATGGTGCTGGTAAAACAACTTTATTCAAAATGATTACAGGAGCTTTACAACCTGATTCAGGAACATTTACTGTTGGTGAAACTGTTAAAATTGGTTATGTTGACCAAGAGCACGATAATCTTGACCCAAATAAAACAGTTTTTGAAACCATTACAGGTGGAACTGAAAATATGCTTTTAGGTGGCAAACAAGTAAACTCAAGAGCTTATGTAAGTAAGTTTAACTTTGCAGGTGGCGACCAAGAGAAGAAATTGGGTACACTTTCAGGTGGTGAGAGAAATAGAGTTCATTTGGCTGTTACGTTAAAAGAAGGTGCAAACTTACTGTTACTCGATGAGCCTACCAATGATTTGGATGTGAATACATTGAGAGCATTAGAGGAAGCTTTAGAAAACTTTGGAGGTTGTGCAGTTATTATTTCCCATGATAGATGGTTCCTTGACCGTGTAGCTACGCATATTTTAGCTTTCGAAGGAGATTCATCAGTGTATTGGTTTGAAGGTAACTACTCTGATTACGAAGAAAATAGAAAGAAACGACTTGGAGATACTGGTCCACAAAGGATTAAATACAAAAAGTTAGTTAAATAAATTGAAAAGCCTCGAAAATTCGAGGCTTTTTTATTGGTTATTATTATTTGTGGTTGTTTAAATTATTTATTAAAGTATCAATTCAAAATATTTTTATACATACCCATCATAAATAACCGTGATAACTAACTTTTAAATCAATAAATAGCTTGTGATTCTTAACAATTTCTTATTTTTACAGTTAATTGTTTAGTCAAATTTCCGTTCGCAATGCATTCATATAATTATAGCAATTCATTAACAAGTTACAGCAGAAGAGAAACTATTGAAGTTAAAATAGGTGATGTACCAATGGGAGGTAAAAATCCTATCAGAGTACAATCTATGACTACTGTTGACACAATGGATACCCTCGGTTCTGTTCAACAAATAAAACGAATGGTTGATGCTGGTTGTGAATATGTTAGAATAACTGCACCTAGTGTAAAAGAAGCCGAAAATTTGGCTAATATCAAAACTGAAATGAATAAAGCTGGGATTTATGTTCCCATTGTAGCTGATATTCATTTTACACCCAATGCCGCTGAATTAGCTGCACGTATTGTTGAAAAAGTACGCATTAATCCAGGAAATTACGCTGACAAGAAAAAATTTGAAACCATAGAATATACAGATGCTTCGTACCAAGAAGAGCTAGACAGAATCAGAGAAAAGTTTACGCCTTTGGTAAATATCTGTAAAGAATATGGTACAGCCATGCGAATTGGAACCAATCATGGTTCATTATCCGACAGAATATTAAGTCGTTATGGTGATACGCCTCACGGAATGGTTGAATCGGCATTGGAATTTTTAAGAATTTGCGAAGACCTAAATTATTACAATATAGTTATTTCAATGAAAGCCAGTAACACACAAGTTATGGTACAGGCTTACAGACTTTTAGTTGAAGAATTAAAGAAACAAAACCTGAAAGCTTATCCTTTACATTTAGGTGTAACTGAAGCAGGGGAGGCTGAAGATGGAAGAATAAAATCAGCAGTAGGAATTGGTACTTTACTTGAAGATGGTTTGGGTGATACTATTAGAGTTTCGTTAACCGAAGACCCTGAATTTGAGATTCCTGTGGCTCGTGCATTGGTTGATAGATACAATGACAGAGCTAGTCATAAACCAATTAAAGATATTGAATCTCTTCCATACAATCCTTATCAATACCAGAGAAGAGAAACCTTTGAAGTACAGAATATTGGTGGTAAAAATGTACCTCGTGTAATTACTGATTTCAGTTTGGTACAAAATATCGAAATGCCTGATTTAAAACCAGCTGGATTGCATTATTTTGAACCAACAGATAAATGGAGTATGACAGATTTAGGTGCAGATTATATCTACACTGCCAATAATCCAATTCCATTTATGTTGCCAAATGGTTGCAAGGAAATTTTGAATTTTGAAACTTGGCAAACCATTGAAGATAAGAATAATAAATACCCTTTACTTCAAGCTGAGGTTTATGTAAAAAATACAGAAAAATTACATGAATCTTTGAATTTTGTAAGAGCTAGTTACAAAGATTTTTCAGCTGAATTTTACAACAAAGTTAAAAATGACAAAACTGTTGTTATTGTACTTTCTACAGAAAATTCACATGCAATGGCTGCCATTAGAAGGCTTTTTGTTTATTTGTTTGAAAATGAAATTCATAATCCTGTAATTATTGAAAGAACTTTTGAAAAGTTAAACGCAGATACATTGCAGTTGTATGCTTCAACAGATGTTGGTGGATTATTAGTTGATGGATTTGGTGATGGAGTGTTACTTAACACACAGAAATTAAGTGATTTATCAAAAGAAGAATTGTTGAAAAATGCAAAATTATACAACGATACATCGTTTGGAATTTTGCAAGCTGCCCGTACTCGTATGTCAAAAACTGAGTATATTTCTTGTCCATCGTGTGGAAGAACACTTTTTGATTTACAAGAAACCACAGCCATGATTCGTAAACGTACAGACCATTTAAAAGGTGTAAAAATCGGCATTATGGGTTGTATAGTAAATGGTCCGGGTGAAATGGCAGATGCAGATTACGGTTATGTAGGAGTAGGTAAAGATAAAATTGCCTTGTATCGTGGACAAACAGTGGTGAAAAAAGCAGTACCTGCTTCACAAGCTGTTGATGAATTGATTGAAATTATCAAAGAAGATGGAGTTTGGCTTGAACCAGTTGTTGCTCAGAGTTAAGGGTTTTAACTCTTATTCTAATAAAATAAATAGCTCTACTTTGTCATATTAATAAGGGAAAGTGCGTTTTGTCATTCCGAGGCACGAGGAATCTTAAAATTATGTATAATATATAATATTCCTCGTTCCTCGGAATGACAGAGACAACTCAAAATTATATGCAATTATTTTGTAATTGTAATGTGACAAAGTAGAGATAATATCAATTACTAATTATTAATTCTAAAAACGTGTCATTAAAAGATTATTTCGGAATAGGAGAGGTATTTACATATTTCTTCAGAAAAAAAGACCCAAATCGCCCTGCGAATTTTAATACCAGAGCTATGCATACTATCAATAAAATATCAATTTTGATGTTTTTGGTGTGCTTTGTGGTGATTGTTTATAGGTTGTTTTTTAGGTAATTTATAAGCTATTGAAGATTTTATATACAATATTATTTACATTTTTAGGACTCAATCTTTATTCACAAAATATTGATAGTTCAAGGTATTCAATTGATATTAAATATTTTAAAGCTGATAGTATTGTATTTTGTAATTTTAACATAAATCCATCTCAAAAGGGAGCTTCTATAATTTTAGAATATACTAGAATTAAAGATAAAATAAAAAAAAAGTTTCAATTAGATTCTATTCAGTCTAAAGATTTTATTCAAAAACTAAATGATAAATTTTCTTTTGGATTAGGTACAATGTCTTGTTTTGAGCCTCATATTGGAGTACTATTTTACAAAGATGGTTATATAAATGCCTACATTGATATTTGTCTAGATTGTAATAGATTAAATGCAAGTTTTAAAATCCCAGCACAATTACAAGGTAAACAAGAATCTGAAGGTTATGTTTATTATACTTTAAATGGTATGAGTAAGTCATTCAGGAGATTTTTAAATGAACTGATAAAACCACATAATTTTTCTCATCAATTAGACTTCCAAAGTGAATTAGATAAATAATTTTAAAAAAAACACTTTTTCATGGTTACTTTTTATCATACATCTTCGGTAATGTATCAAATCTCCAAACCTAAATATTTGAGCTATGAAAACTTCATATTTACTAAAATATTTATATGTTACCTACTATGTAATAATTACTTTACTTACAACTTTAGTCGCTTTGAATAAGTCACAGTTAAGTAAGCTAGTTAATACTGCAAATGAACTTAGTGAGATATTTATCCCTCAAAAATTACAGTTAAATACTTCATCTGTTGCTATGTCAAAATAATAAAATGGGGCTTCAACGTCCTATTTTATTAACCATTGCTTTACAATAGATTGAATTTGTTCTTTATTTATTTCAATATCATTCATTGATTTAAATGAAGCCACAGCTCTGTTGTTTTCTTTCCATTGTAGCAAACCAAAATCATTATCTATCAACTTATTTTGTGGTTGTTCCTTTACCTTTGCTCAACAATGAAAAATGATTTGGATAAGTTTTGGTGGATTGATTTTTATTGTAATTCTGTCTTCATTATTGAAAATATAATTAGGTCCGTTCCATTTAATGTTTTCAATAATATCTGAATTTGAGTTTAGTATTATTTGTCTTAATACTTCAATTTCAGACCTAAATGGATGGTTAAGTTTATCTAAAAATGTTATTACTTCAATATTTAAGTTGTTCATATTCATTAATATACCAAACAATAGAACATCAGTCTATTGTTTGGTATTTTTTAAATTAATTATTTTTAGTTGGTCTAAATGGATTTATCCAATTTAAAAATGGAGTTATTTTTCGGGTTTGGATCCATACTTTTCCTTTTCCTGAGAATTTACAAACTAAACCTTCTCCTGAAAAGAATAACGATTTATAACCTCCAATTCTAGAAATCTCATATTCTAATCCATCAGTAAATGCTACAATGTGCCCAGTATCAATTACATATCCTTTATCAACTTCAATTTCAATAATTCCACCGAATGAATTAAACCATAAATCACCAGTGCCTGAACATTGAATTAGAAAAAAACTTTCTCCAGAGAAAAATCCTTTTGTAAATCCTTGAAATTTAGTTTCTACATAAATATTATCATCCGAAGCAAGAAAAGCAGTGTTTTGCAAATAAATCATTTGATTATCAAGATATATATGCTCAACATCACCCGGACAAGCTGGTGCAATTTGAATTGAACCATTTCCATTTTTTGCAGTAAATTCATTGATAAACAACGATTCTCCTGATAAAAATCTTGAAAATCCACCTTTAAGTTTTGATTTCATTTCAATATTAGTATCCATTGTAGCCATTGCAGCGGCCTCAACTTTTAATTTTTTACCTGATGGTATTTCAACAGTTACTATTCCGTAATCTGGTTTACAATCCATACTGAATTTAAAACCTTTTATATCTTGTGTTTCCATTATTTTCTTGGTTTTAATCTAGGTCCTAAAATATATCCAAAAGTTGATGTATTGTGAGATTGAATCCAAACCGTACCAGTGCCACTAAATTTACATACCAAACCTTCACCTCCTAAAATTGAACTTAACCAACTTTTGCCAGCTTTTGTTAATGTGAAATTTAAGCTTTCTTCAAAAGCTACTATATGACCAGTATCTACAATATATTCTCCATTTATTTGAATTGGGTAAATAGCTCCAAATGAATTAAATACAACAGTTCCCCTTCCTTTTAAATTTAACCAAAATAAGCTTTCTTTAGAAATTAAGGATTTAAACCCTTGCCAATTTGTATTGATTTCTATATTGGGTGAACTTGCAACATATGAACCTCCCTGAACAATTAAACCTTCACCATTTAATTCTTTTACCATCATATCACCTGCTTGAGTAGCACCAAGCCAAACTGTACCTTCTTCATATCCAGCTGAATAATGATTCAAGAAGAAACTTTCGCCTGAAAGCATTCTTTTTAAGCCTTTCATTATTCCTCCAGAATTTTTTTTGTATGTGGTAGTTTGCATTTGAATAGAAGGACTCATAGCAATCATAGCACCAGCTTCTGCTGTAAATTCCTGTCCGGGTAAAAGTTTTATTTCAGCAGCTGAGGAACCTGGTCTTAATTTTATAGTTACATCTAAACTACCTTTTGGTTTTATATCTTCAAATTGATTTTCCATATCTTTTAAAAATTATAAGTGTCTATTTATCCAAGATGCTAAACCTGATACATTTCTTGACTGTATCCAAATTTTTCCTTTACCTTCAATTCTGGTTACAAATCCCTCTCCACCAAACAAGCTGCTAAATATTCCACCTGCTAATTGAGGTTTTAATTTCATATTTGGTTCATAACCAACCAAATGTCCGGTATCAACTATATATTCACCATTAATCTCTTTGTGAAGTAAACCACCGTAACCACCAAAAGCAACTTTGCCTTTTCCTGAAACTATCAATTTAAATAAACCTTCTCCACCGATTAATGAACCAAAACCAGCCCATCTTATCCCTAATTTTACACCTGCATCTGAAGCAATATATGCACCACTTTCTAGACAATAACTTTCGTTATTTAACTCTATAATTTCTACATCTCCGGGTGTTGGTTGAGTTAAATGAACTGTTAAAGTTTTGTTAGTATTATTTGTAAAGTGATTTACAAACATACTTTCACTACCTAAAAACTTTCTAACAATTCCTCCCAAAAAACCACCATTAAATTTGGCGGTCATATCCAACTCAGCTGACATGCTCGACATTGCATCGGCTTCAGCAACAAATGTTTCACCAGGCTCAAGCTCTACTACTAAGTAGGCAAATACTGGTTTTCCTTCAATTTTTATATTCATATTTTTAGTTTTTATAACTAAGTTTTGAGTACTGAGTACAAAGTATTAATATTAGGTTTGAACACTTTTATTTCTTCTTAAAACAGATTGCCGAAAACACTCAACTCTTAATCTTCCTTTTTCAACAATGCCTCTTTAAAAGATTTAAAATTGTTAGCTAGAGTAATATAGTTTTTGTTAGGATAATTCTTTATCTGTTTTTTCAGATTATCAATTCTATCTTGGGTATTTGGGTGTGTTGATAAAAATGATAAATCAACAGTTTTATTCAAGGTTGAGTCTAATTCTGTTTGATGTTCTTTCTTTAAAGTCTCAAAAAATGTAACCATTCCTTGAGGATTAATTTGGGCATTTTCGAGATATTTTAATCCAGTTTCATCTGCTTCATTTTCGAAATCTCGGCTATTTGAAAGTGATGCTAATTCTCCACCCATGTTAGCAAAAGTTCCTGCCAAAGCACTTACATCTCCAAAAGCTGCTGATAAAATTGCAAAAATACCAATGTTGTTTATGATTCCTCTAACATGGTGGCGACGAGTAACATGTGCTAATTCATGACCTAAAACACCCAATACTTCTTCCCATGTTTCAGCATTTTGAATTAATCCCGTTTGGATAATAACTTTGCCACCAGGTAAAGCAAATGCATTTATGGTAGGGTCTTTTACAAAATAAATTTCAATTTTAGTCCCGTCTTTTTCAACTTGTTTAAATAGGGGAGCAGCAACTTTTAAAAATTCTTTTTTTAATGAATCGTTTTTGATGAAGTGATACTGCAATGACATAGTATTGAATAGTTTATCACCAGCAGTTTTTTCCCATTCTTTAGGCACTTGATTGGCAATACCTTCTACCATTTTATCTTTGAAAAAAAACAAACTTGTTATTCCTAAAATAATTATCATCAATACTATTCCAACTATAATTAATGGTTTGTTAATAGTATTTTTTGATTTTTTAATTTCATTAGCTAATTTTTCATTAGAAATAATGTTTGAATCTTTAAAGATTGATTTATCAGAAGTATAAATTGATATAATATCCTGATTCAAATCTTTTAAAAAAATATATCTGTTGCCAGCACCACCCGCATTAATAGCTAGGTTATTTAAAGAGAATTTGTAGGAAATTTCTTCAGATGTAAAAATTATATCAGAAAACGATATTTCTAATTCGCCTGAACATCTACCTCCTTTTACTTCAGGATGTATAATAATAGCTTCGTACTTTTTCAATGTATATTGTCAAAATTGTTTTGCCAATATACAAATGTAGTGTTAAATATACATTATAAACTGTAAATTTTTGATATTAAAAGTGAAAAGACAATAAAAAAGCCGTTTTCTTAAATAGAAAACGGCTTTTTTATATAGGATAATATTAATTGTAATTTAGTTCAATTGTGCTTCTAATTTTGAAACTAAAGCAGCTTTTGGAGCATTTCCAATGTGTTTGTCAACTAATTCTCCATTTTTGAAGAATAATAAAGTAGGAATACTACGAATACCAAATTTAGCAGCAGCATTTGGATTTGTATCTACATTTACTTTTCCAATAACAGCTTTTCCTTCATATTCGCCAGCTAATTGCTCTACTACTGTACCTATAATTTTACATGGACCACACCATTCTGCCCAAAAATCTATCAAAACTGGTTCTTTAGATTGTAAAATCTCTTCTAAGTTTGCGTCGGTAATTTCGATTGCGTGATGTCCCATATTAATTTTATCTAGTTAATTTTCCGTTGATATTTCAAATGTAAACCATTTTTTCAAATAATAGTTCACTAAATGTTACTTTTTGTTTTGGTGTAAAGTATTAGGTATTGAGTATTAGGTATTAAGTATTGTAATAATTTTTGCTTAATAATAATTACTATTTACCTAGTACCTTGTACTTAATACCTTGTACTTAAGTAATCAACCTACATTTTACACCTTCATTTTTCTGTAACTCATTAATTAATTCGTAGGCTGGGTCAATTCGTTTTGTTCTTGAAAAAAGTTCAACACTTTGCCCATTAAATGAAGCCAGTA
Source organism: Bacteroidota bacterium (assembly GCA_041191405.1). GTDB lineage: Bacteria > Bacteroidota > Bacteroidia > Cytophagales > UBA9547 > JBEEOW01. Next base: position 18,596 of record JBEEOW010000007.1, on the reverse strand, counting down.
CTCTTAATTCATGTTTTCCTGGATATTCTTCAACTAAATTAGCAATATAATCAACCAATGGTTCTTTAAGGAAATCTAAATCAATTTCAATTTTTAAACCCCTGGCTTTTTCATTTTTAATTTCAGATAGTAATTTAAACACTGCTGGTTTAAATTGCCATTCAGTTTCGGATTTCCATTTTTTCTCTACTTTTCCTGAAATATATAAGAAACTTCCTACAGATAGGAAAGGAGCAAATTTTATGTAATCGTTTCCGAATAAAGCTAAGTCAATTCCGCCTGAATAATCCTCAAACTGACAAATTGCAAAGTCATCTCCACGAGCAGTTTTAGCGATTCTAACAGCTGTAATAATACCTCCAATATTAACATTTTGATTCTGAAAACGTGGGTCTTGCAATACTTGATTTACAGGACAAGAACAAAAATTATCTAATTCAAGACGATATTGGTCAAGTGGGTGTCCTGATAGGTAAAGTCCAATTAACTCTTTTTCAATACGTAAACGAGTTAATTCATCCCAAGGGTCACAAACAGGAATTTTGGGAGGAGTAACGCCCATTTCAGTAGAAGTTGATGCACCAAAAAGTGTGTTTTGTGCCTGAACTATATCTTGTTGGTAAGCATTTCCAAATTTGATAAGTTTTTCAACAAAAGTTCCACCTTCAACAGGTGTCATATAAGCTGCACGATGATCTCCAAAACTATCAAATGCTCCAGCTTGTGCAAAACACTCAAGCGTTTTTTTGTTAACAGTTCTAAGGTTTACTCGTTTTACAAAATCGTAAATATCCTTAAATGGACCATTGGTATCACGTTCAATAATTAAAGCTTCAACAGCGGCATCACCAGAACCTTTTATTGCACCAAGTCCGAAACGAATATGACCTTCTTTATTTACCGTAAAGTATTGCGTACTTTCATTTACATCAGGCCCAAGTACAGTTATTCCCATTTGTTTACACTCTTCAAGGAAGAATGTCATTTTTTCGATATTACTCTGGTTATGAGTAAGTACCGAAGCCATATATTCAGATGGGTAATGTGCTTTTAACCAACCCGTTTGAAATGCAACGAAGGCATAACAAGTTGAGTGAGATTTGTTAAATGCGTATTGAGCAAACGCTTCCCAGTCGGTCCATACTTTGTTTAATTTGTCTTCGGGGTGACCTTTTGCCATGGCACCTTCAACAAATTTTGTTTTCATTTTGTCTAGGGTAGCACGGTCTTTTTTACCCATTGCTTTACGAAGTACGTCGGCATCACCTTTAGAGAAACCTCCAATACTTTGAGACAAAAGCATAACTTGCTCCTGATAAACAGTAATTCCGTATGTATCTTTTAAGTATTCTTCCATTTCTGGAATATCATATACTATAGGTTCTTTACCGTGTTTACGAGCTATATAATTAGGAATATATGCAATTGGACCTGGACGATACAAGGCGTTCATTGCAATTAAGTCTGCAAAAACGTCGGGTTTTAAGTCTTTTAAGTGTTTTTGCATTCCGGGTGACTCGAACTGGAATGTACCGTTAGTTTCACCTCTTTGATATAATTCTAAAGTTTTTGTATCAGTTAAATCTACACTATCAATATCAAAAGTATGTCCATGATTTTTTGTAATCATTCGCATGGCATCTCGAATGATGGTAAGGGTTTTTAAACCCAAAAAGTCCATTTTAATTACACCTGCATCTTCAATTACTTTTCCTTGATATTGAGTAATATACAAGTCAATATCCTTTGAAGTACAAACAGGAACAATATCTGATAAATCACATGGGGCAATAATGATTCCCGCTGCGTGAATACCCGTACCACGTACTGAACCTTCTAAAATTACAGCCTCTTTCATTACAGCTGCACGTAGGTCGTTGCCTTCGGCAATTTCTCTAAGGTTTTTTACACCTTCTAATTCATCTGGACCTAAACCTTCTTTTTCTGTCAAGCTTTTTTCACCAGTAATCGGAGCTTTCATTACACGGTTTAGTGAAATTCCTGGTTTATCAGGAACCATTTTTGCCAATGCATTTGAATCGGGGAGAGGTAAGTCAAGAACACGAGCAACGTCTTTGATACTCATTTTGGCAGCCATTGTACCATAAGTTACAATATGTGCTACTTGCGAACGACCATATTTTTTTACTACATAATCAATTACTTTCTGGCGACCTTCATCGTCGAAGTCAGTATCAATATCGGGCATTGACTTACGGTCAGGGTTTAAGAAACGCTCGAACAGTAAATCGTATTTAATAGGGTCAATATTGGTAATTCCTATACAATAAGCTACCGCCGAACCAGCTGCCGAACCACGACCAGGGCCAATCAAAACGCCCATATCTCGTCCAGCTTTGATAAAATCCATTACAATTAAAAAGTAACCAGAAAATCCCATAGATTTAATGGTAAATAACTCAAAATTAAGACGTTCTTCTGCTTCAGCTGAAATTTCGCCCCAACGCATTTTTGCTCCTTCAAAAGTTAAAAATTTCAAATATTCCCATTGATTCATTACCGAATCTTCATGAATTTTAAATTCATCAGGTATAGGAAAGTTAGGGAGCATGATGTCTCTTTTTAATTTGAGAACATCAATTTTGTCAACAATTTCATTTGTATTATCTATTGCTTGAGGCAAATCACTAAAGAGCGTTGACATCTCTTGCGTGGTTTTAAAGTAAAATTGGTCATTATAAAAAGCAAATCTTTTCCCTTTCATAGTTGAAGGATCGTCAGAAAAATCCTTCATGGTTGGAGTAGATTGCTTTTCGCCAGTATTGATACACAATAAAATATCATGTGCATTTGAGTCTTGTTGATCTACATAATGCGAATCGTTTGAAGCAATAATTTTCACATTGTGTTTAAGGGCAAACTTGATAAGTATTTCGTTTACAATTAATTGCTCTGGAATATCGTGACGCTGTAACTCAACATAATAATCATCTCCAAAAATATCTAACCACCATTTAAAAGCTTTTTCGCCTTCTTCTTCGCCTTTTTTTAGAATAGTTTGCGGAACCTCAGCACCTATACAACAAGTAGTTGCAATTAATCCTTCGTGATATTTAAGAATCAATGATTTATCAATACGAGGATATTTACCATACATACCTTCCACAAAACCCATTGAGCAAAGTTTTGTTAAGTTTTTATAACCTTCGGCATTTTTGGCAAGTAATAATTGATGTCTACGAACATCTTTTGACTCCTTGGTAAACGTTTTTTGAAATCTATCTTCAACCACATAAAATTCACAACCAACAATAGGTTTAACCTTTAAAGAACCGTCAGCATTTTTATGTTTAGATGCTTCTGCAACAAATTCAAAAACTCCATACATATTTCCATGGTCGGTAATAGCAAGTCCAGGCATACCATCATCGGCAGCTTTTTTGTAAAGCTTACCAATATCAGATGCACCATCCAACAGAGAATATTGTGTATGATTATGTAAATGAGAGAATTGCATTTTATTGAAGTTTAAATCAATTTTCAGTAAGGTAACTGGTTTGCTAAGATAAGAAATTTGGAGCAAGAATAGAATTTTAAAACTGTCAATACTTAAATTTAATTAGTGAAAAAAAAGTAATTATATTTTACTAAAATTTATTCATAAAATAATTCATTAAAAAATGTAATAAAACCTAAAAGTTGTTTTGTGCGTTAAAAAAAATGTATAGATTTGAAGTACGAATGGTTAAACAATTTTGATTTTGTTTTCCAATCAAACATTTCTAATATTTAAATTAAAAATATTAAAGTTTTAATTATGAATTATAAGTTTAACATTGCTGGTGTAGAAATGGTTATTGAAACTGGTAACATTGCCTACGATGAAGCTAAAGCTGTTATCACTAAAGTACATGAAGATGATGAATATACTTTTGATGCTATTAGTTGCGCTGCTCGCCCTGTAGAATTTTCTATTGCTAATCAACTTTATAGTTTAGATAAAGAAGTGTTAAAAAATGCTTGTAATCAAGCGAATGAAACGCAAACTATTGGAGTTTTAAGTAATAATAATTTACATTTATTATTGAGCCCTTTCGTTGAAAGATTTACTTTTTTTGGGCATGATGAGGCCGCTAAATTAACTAATGATGTAATTGATATTTGTATTCAGTTAAATGCTGCAAAGTTACGAATTACTCAATTCTGTATGATGCGTCATGAATCAATGCCTATTTTTCATCAGTTTAAAGGTATAATTGAAACTTTTATAAAAAGAAAAGATTCTACTATCAAATTAGTGTACTTTGATATTCCAGAAAAATTCTCATATGAATTAAATACTTTGTTTAAATCTTATGAAAAGGATTTGAAATTAGCATAAGTATATTTATACATAAATTATCAACAAAAAAGCAACTCAAAATTGAGTTGCTTTTTTGTTGATAATATAATTTGTATTATTAATTATTCTCTAAAATTTTAAATAACTCATCTAATTTAGGAGTTAATATAATTTCAGTTCTTCTATTTTTTTGACGAGATTCTGCAGTTTTACCATCTGCAATAGGAGCAAATTCGCTTCTACCACTTGGGATAAGTTTTTTAGGATCAACTCCTTCTGCTAAAATTAATTTAACAATTGAAGTTGCTCTTAATACAGATAAATCCCAGTTGTCTGCAATTGCTCCGTTACCTTTCATTGGAACATCATCAGTGTGACCTTCAACATTCACATTGATATCTTTTTGTTCTTTTAATACACCAGCTAATTTCTTTAAAGCTTCAACTCCTTTTTTATCAACTTCTCTAGAACCAGATTTAAATAAAAGTTGCTCAGAAAGAGATACATACACTTTGCCATTTTTAACATTCACTGTTAAATCAGTACCATTAAATGCAAGTAAGGCTTCGCTCACTTTGTTTTTTAGGTCATTAACAGCTTTATCTTTATTGGCTAAAATGGTTTCAAGTTCTTTCAAACGAGCTTCTCTTTGTTTTAAATCAGCACTAAGTTTATTCAACTCTTCACTTAATTGTGCATTTTTAGTTGAAGTTAGCTGTAATTCTTCTTCTTTTTTCAATAATGATTTACTCATTGTTGAACTTTCTGCTGAGCTATTATCTAATAATAACTTATAATCTTTTTTCAAACGATCATTTACTCTTACTTCTTCATCATATAATGATTTAATTCGTCTAAAAGATGAATTATTTAATGCCGTATCTTCCTTTAATACATTAACTTCTTTAGATAAAGCCCTAGAAAGTTCGTCACATTTGATAGATTTATTTTTATAAAGACTCAAAGAATCAGCACATTGTGCTTTTTCTCCTTCAAGTTTTACTTTTTCAGCCATCAAACGGTCGTATTTTTTAGCGGTTACACAACTAGTAAGTGCATAAGTTGCTATTGATATTTTTATGAAATTCTTAATCATTGCTCAAATAAAATCGTATATTTTCCAAAAATACTCATTTCAAAGTATCTAACCAATAAACGAAGCAAAATGTCGAATATTATTCAGAAAAATATGTTACCTAAAGATAGTTTCAAAAATGAAGTTATCATTGTAACAGGTGGCGGAACTGGCTTAGGGAAGTCTATGGCTCAGTCATTTTTGGAATTAGGAGCTAAGGTTTGTATTTGCAGTAGAAAAGAAGATGTTTTATTGGCAACAGCAAAAGAATTGACAGAACTAACTGGAGGTGAAGTGTTAGCTATGGTTTGTGATGTGCGAAAATACGATGAAATAGAGAAAGTTATAAAAGAAACTATTGAAAAGTTAGGTCCAATTACAGGTTTAGTAAATAATGCTGCTGGTAATTTTATTAGTCCGACTGAAAGATTAAGTAACAGGGCTTTTGATATAATTGTAGATATTGTTTTAAAAGGAAGTTATAATTTTACTTTAGCAATGGGCAAATATTGGTTATCAAATCAATTGCCTGGCAAAGTGATGAGTATTGTAACAACTTACGCAAGTACAGGTTCTGGTTTTGTAGTGCCTTCAGCAACAGCAAAAGCTGGTGTGATTGCATTAACTCGTTCGTTAGCAGTTGAGTGGGGAAATAGAGCTATTCGTTTGAATGCAATTGCACCAGGACCATTCCCAACTGATGGTGCTTGGCAAAGATTATTTCCTGCACATTTAGAAGAAAAATTTAATCCTGAACAAAGAATTCCTTTGGGTAGGGTTGGTGATCATAGAGAATTAATGAATTTAGCTTCTTACTTAATGAGTGATTATTCTTCGTACATGAATGGAGAAGTAGTTACTTTTGATGGTGGAGAGTGGCTAAAAGGTGCTGGCGAATTTAATCACTTAAGTGAGTTAAGTAAAGCTGATTGGTTAGAAATAGAAAAAAATATAAGAGGAAAATAGTTTTTAGATTATAGATAATTGATTTTAGACTTTAGATTTGTAAATAATTATAAATTAAAAGTCTAAAATCTATTATCTAAAATCTAACATCTACCTATCAATACATTTTTTCAAAATACTCATTTACCATTCTATCCGAATCAAATTGAGGAGTAACATCAAGCATACTATTTTTCATTATCTCAAGCCATTTGGTTTTATTTTGATAATATGTTGGCTTAACTTCTTGATTTAAAATTGCATACATTCTTTTACCTTCTTCAATTTCTTGCAAAATTGGATTATCTCTCAATTCATCTGCAACAGGAATTACAAACGAATTATAGTTATGTTTTGCAAATTCAGCAACCCAACCATCTGGTATTGAAAAGTTTATAGCTCCATTCATTGCTGCCGACATACCACTAGTGCCTGAAGCTTCTCTTGTAAAACGAGGTGTATTTAACCAAATATCAGCACCTTTTTTAAGTTGTGCAGAAAGAGCTAATTCATATCCTGTTAGCACTGCAACATTTTTAAGATGAGAGGTTTGTTGTTGAATTGAATGGAATAATTCCAAATCAGCTTGCGCAAATGGGTATGGTTTACCTGCCCAAATAATTTGAATTGGAGACTTTTGGTCGTGAATTAATTCATTAAATTGTTCTAAATCACGCAATAATAGATCGGCACGTTTATAACCAGCAAATCGTCGAGCCCAAACAATTGTAAGTATATTTTTATCAAATAATTTACCTGTTTGGTTTGCAACAGTTTGAAAAAGCTCAGATTTTAGCTCTTTTTTCCTTAATTCAAGTAATTGAAAATCATTATTATCTAAAGCAGATTTCAATATATTATCTTGCCAATAAGCCTGGTTTTGAGCATTTGTAATATGCGTTATTTCACAAATATTGTTATTGCCTTTCCACATTTCACGAGATACATTACCATGAATTTGTGAAACAGCATTTGCTTTACGTGAAAGTTGTAAAGCCGCTAAAGTATAATTTAAATTTAGCCCAAATTGATTGGTTATTTGCTCTACTTGCTGAATATTGAGTTCTCCGAAAAAATGCATCTCTGCTAATAAATCCTTATTTCTTTCTTCATTTCCAGCTACTTCTGGAGTATGTGTAGTGAAAACCAGCTTCTGTTTAACTTTTTCTTTATCCTCATCATATTTTTTAAATAAATAAAATGCTAATGGTAAAGCATGTGCTTCATTTAGGTGATAGGTTTGAATATTAAGATTTAGAATATCTATTAATTTTCCTCCTCCAATACCTAAAATGATGCTTTGTGCTATTCTTGTAGCTTCATTTTTATCGTACAAATTATGCGTAATTGTTTGCGATAAAAAATCATTTTCAGGAACATCAGTACTTAATAAATAAAGAGGAGCGGAACCAAAAGTTTCAGGTTTTAATAGAAATGCTTTTACCCAAACCTCTTTATCGTGAATATTTACTGTAAATTTAATAAGGGTATCTTCTAAAAAATGATATGATTTATTTCTAAAAGTACAAACCATTTCTTGGTTTTCGTTTCTATCTTGGTCGTAATAACCATGTTTCCATAAAATACCAATACCTATTAAATTTTTATTTAAAGCATGAGCACTTCTTAAATGAGAACCTGCTAAAAATCCTAAACCACCCGAATATATTTTTAAAGCTTGATCAATGGCGTATTCCATACTGAAATAAGCTACAGTTGAGTTATTGCTTAGCATAATTATATTTTAGAATAATTTATAAATTGGTAATCAAATTGGTTTTTTTCATCTGCCTTGAATGATTCTGTTGAATCAATTTTCCAGATTTTTTTATCAATTTCAGGGAAAAATGCATCTGCTTCTTTTAAATCTGTATTAATTTCAGTTACATAAAGTGTGTTAGAAATTGGTAAAGTTAACGCATAAATCTCTCCACCACCAATAATAAAAACTTCTGATGCTGACTCATTTTGAGCTAATTGCAAAGCAGCTTCGATTGAATTTACTACAATACAACCATCAATTTGAAGATCGGTTTTTCTTGAAATAATAATATTTTTTCTATTAGGTAGTGGTTTGCCAATTGAGTCAAAAGTTTTTCTACCCATAATAACTGTGTGACCAGTTGTTAATTGTTTAAACCTTTTTAAATCATCTGATTGACGCCACATGAGTTTATTATCATAACCAATTCCTCTATTTGAGGCTTGTGCAACTATTATTGAAACTTTCATTTTTGTAGTATTTATAGCATAAAAAATTCTTTACTAACAAATCTAAATGTTAAAGATTCAAATTCCTAATTTGAAATTACGAAAGAAATTATGTTTTATTTAAATCAATAAAATTGAAATGGTTAGTATTAGTAATACCAGATTTACAATAAAAACTTGATATTAATATTTTAGGCTGGATCAACATCAATATGAATCTGAACTCGTGGGTAGATTTGGTTTACTTTTATATTTGCTGTACGAATATGCTCTTTAATTGCTGCGATATTCATTCCTGTTCGGTCAAGTTTAATCATTAAGTTTTGGAGGTACATATCTCGCACTCTTTCAATTCCTGGTGCTTCCGGACCTAAAACTCTGTTCCCCAAACTACTGCTTAATGCTTCCTTAAATAGATTCGCCACTTTTATTGAAGTTTCTCTACTGTTTGCTTTGAAAGTTATTTTAATTAATCGAACAAAAGGTGGGTACGAAAACAATTCACGTTCTTTGATTTCTTCCTCAAAAAATGTGGTATAATCGTAATTGATTATATGTTTAAATATTTGACGCTGAGGTTCTTTAGTTTGAATATGTACTAAACCTTTTTCATTTCCTCTACCTGCTCGTCCGCTTACTTGAGTTATCAATTGAAAAGTACGTTCTTGAGCCCTAAAATCAGGAAAGTGCAATAAATGGTCGGCATCAATAACCAACACATAACTTACATTTTCAAAATCTAAACCTTTGGTAATCATTTGAGTACCAATTAATACATCAATTTCTTGGTCTTCAAATGCTTGAATAATTTGTTGGTAAGCATTTTTGCTTCTGGTTGTGTCCAAATCCATACGTTTTAAGCGTAAATCTGGCAAGTGAATACTTAATTCATCTTCTACTTTTTGAGTACCTGTACCAATGGTTCGTAATCTTGGGGAGCCACAAGTTTGACAATTTTTACTCACTTTTTCGTGGTAGCCACAATAGTGACAACGCATTTCTTGGGCTCCCAAATGGTAGGTTAAACGCACATCGCAACTTTTACAATAGGGTATCCATTGGCAGTCATCACATTGAATACAAGGCGAATAACCTCTTCGGTTTTGAAATAAAATAGATTGTTGTTTGGCATCTTTTACCGCTTGTAACTTCTCTAAAACCACACTTGCAAATTCGCCTTTCATGGTTTTATTTCTAGTTTCTTCGGCTGTATTTATGGTAAAAATTTCTGGCAATTCTGCATTTCCAAATCGCTGATTTAAAAATACGTAGCCCCAACGTTTTGCAACTGTAGCTAAGTAATAGCTTTCTATTGAAGGTGTTGCCGAGCCTAATACAACTTTTGCTTTATGGAGTTGTGCCAACATTAAGGCTGTTTCACGGGCATGGTATCGTGGCGATGGGTCGTTTTGTTTGTAAGATGATTCGTGCTCTTCGTCGATTATTATTAAACCTAAGTTTTCAAAGGGTAAAAATATAGATGAACGTACACCAACCACAAAATTGAATTTCCCTTTTAACACACCTTCGTACACTTCTGCACGTTCGTGGTCGGAGAATTTAGAATGATAAATTGCCATACTATTTCCGAAATAGGGTGTAAGTCGGTTTACAATTTGAGTTGTAAGTGCAATTTCGGGCAATAATAACAATGCTTGGTTTCCTGCTTCAAGCGTTTGTTTTATCAAAGAAATATATATTTCGGTTTTACCACTCCCTGTAATTCCATGAAAAAGTAAAGCATCTTTTTGTAATAATTGATTATTAATACTTTGTAAGGCATCAGTTTGAATAGGAGAGAGTGTTGGGTAAAATTCCGGACGATAATCATCGCTTACTGCAACTCTTGAAATTACTTCTTCAACTTCAACAAAAACTTTGTTTTTAATTAATGTTTTTAATGACGACGGACTTACGTTTTCAAGTTCTTTTTTTGAGATACCTTTAAATGTGTTTGCTTGTTTGGTATTTTGTCGCTCAATGTGCAAATACTTCATAAAAACATCTTGTTGTAAAGGTGTTTTAGAAAGTGAATTCATTAAACCAGAAAGGGCCTCGTTTGAGCTAAATTCATCATTCAATTTTATCTTTTTTACAACCAAAGGGGTGTACTTATCTTTTACATGTTCAAGTAAAAGAATGGCTCTTTTGTCAATGAGTGAAGCAATTAACTTATGTGTTGATTTTTGATTAATTAACTTTTGTAAATCACTAATTAGTATGTGTTCTTTAAGTCTAAGTTCGTCAATAACTTGACATTCAATTTCGTTTAGTTCTATATTTAAATCTTCTGTAAATGAAGGATTTATTTGAATAATACTCTCTGAACTAAGCTTAAAACCTGAGGGTAATGTGATGTTTAACACGTCACCTTGATTACAAATGTAATAAGTTGAAATTCGCTCGATAAATTCCAATTGTAAATTATTTACAAATGGAAACACATCTAAAACCTCAATAATATCCTTGGTTGAATACGCTTCTGGTGCATTATTGTGCATGTTTTTTACAATGCCTGTATAAACTTTTTTTGCACCAAATTGCACCAAAACCCTAATACCAATTAAGTTAGTATTTTGCCATTCTAAAGGAACTTTGTAAGTGTAAGTGTTTCCAAAAAATACTGGTAAAATTATATCGGCGTAGGTAAACATATTCTATTTTGAAATTAACAAGTACTGTATTTTGTACTAATACAAATATCTAATAAAAAGCTGTACAATAAAAATTAGTTAAGTAATGAATGGCTATAATACTCAAAATTAGATTTATGTCAAGAATTGTTAATTTATTAAATAATTATAGACAGTAAATTAGTAATTGTTTAAATAAAAAAAAATTAGCGAAAACTTACACTTCGACGGGCTCAGTGACCGTTTTCGAGTATTAGTTACTCGAAAAATTAACTTTACGGTTGCTGAGCTTGTCGAAGCATAAGTAAAGGTAATTTTTCGCTGATAACACTTGCAATAGTTTATTAACACAACTTTTTTATAATCTTTTTAGGAATAATTTCATTCAAAATATCCTTCATAGATGGTTTATTTTCAATTAGTTTCCAGCTAAACCAAGACTCATTATAAACAGCAAACATTGATTTTTTAACCTTAGCGGTAAGTAAATTTAAGTTTTTATCAAGTTCCACATTACTTTTTCCATATTGGGCTTTTAACATAGCTATTGTAAACTCTTTAGCTTCAATTTCATCAGCAGATTCAGCTTTGAATTGGACTTGAATTTTATATTGGTATTTCACAAATGCAAAACTAAATCCATCATTTTCAATTATTTTAGATATGTCTTTGATTTTGTGTTTTTTGATAGAAATACTTTGATTGTCTTCACTGAACTGATTCATTGTCGCTAACATGGCATGTTTTGGCACTAAATCAAATACTTTTGGATGAATATATTCTAAAACCAAAGCATTGTTATTCAATGCAATTGCTTGAAAATATTGATTAAATGTTTGTTCTATGGATTCTTTTTTTGGAGTCATAAGTTTGAGTTTGATTTTTTAAACCTATAAGGTTTTGAAAACCTTATAGGTTTTATAATTGATTATTACTAAAATTGAATTGGTCCTCTTTTTTCAACATCATTATCATAAATATCACAAGGAAATACATCTTTCTTTAAAAAGCCTTTGACTTCATTAATTTTATAATAATCTTTATATTTTTTCTGATAATTTAAATCAAGTATCTGATAATTAATATCTTGATTTAAATCTAGCTGGGCTTGTTTATGGTATTTTTGATTTAAAAAATTAGTTAAATCATCTTTTGTAATGTAATTAAGTTTAATATTTGGTATTACAGAATCTGATACAGATTTCTCAAAGAAATATTGTTTTTCATCTTTAAATCCAATAATTAAACTATTATACTTAAAATTTGCATTTAACTTTTCAGTAAAAATAGAATCCTGATTTTTCATTCTCATAAAACTATTTAATTCATTTGGTAATAAGTATGCAAGTGTTCTATCAAATTGATTTATTCTATTAACTATCATTTTAAAAGGATTATAAATAATAGTTCCAGTTTTACCATTTTGAGTAATTGAAAATGTGTTTCTTTCAGAAGTTAGTTTATCAATATTTTTCCATCCAAAAGAGCTTATAGCTACAGAAATAGTTTTGGGTTTATATTTTACATTTTTACTCAAAGAAATATTAAAACTTAGTCTATCTTTTTGTTTTTTAGCATTTTCTCTAATTTTTTTAAATATTGGAATATTAGGATTTAAACCTTGTTGTTTTGCAATTTGATAGGTATTCTGAGCAATTTCTTGCCTAAGCATATCGCTAATTTTAGCATTTTCTGCATCGTTTTGTTGTTTTTTTGCTTTATTAAATTCTTCAATTCTTTTTTGCTCTGCAAGTGCATTTTGCTTTAACTCGTTCATTATGATAGCATATCTTTTATCATAATACATTTTTAATGCTTGAATTTGCTCTGAATTAGAGTTCTTAATTTTTGTATGTTTTAATGATGCAAAAGCTTTAAATTTTTGTTTTTCAACTTCTACAGTACAAATATTTGAAGCCATTTCATCAATCTCCCAAAGGTTTTTGTCTATATTATCAATATAAAGTTTTACTAATTGAGGATTACAAGTAGTGAAAATATACTGCATTCTTTCTTCAAATTCCTTAGTTGCAAAAATTGTATTATTGTAATCTTTACTCCAAAAACTTTTTATTGAAGAAGGATTTATGAATTTTGAGAAATTAGGTTTGGAAATTATCCCAGCTTCATACGCAAACTCTCCATTTTCTTTTTTGTATATATGAAAATTCAATTCTGTTTTTTCATTTTTATTTTTTTCACATAAATCTAAATATTTTTTGTAGATCAATTTAAATTTATTGCTATTTTCGTTACGATAATCAAAATTGTGATAAAATATTTTAAATCTATTTGTATCAATTGCAAATGAAAAATAGATGCTATCTAAAATAGTTTTATTGCATGTTAACCCTTGATTTTGAGCCGTAATCTCAAAGTTTGGAGGTAAAAAATTAAGTAAACTCATATCAATTGGTGTTAAATAATTGTTTAAATCTTTAGGGTTTATCCAATTAATATTTCCATTTTTCACTTCACCATCATATATTTTAAAGTCTTTTGTGTTTTCGTTAATTTGTGGCACATCAACAGTTATAGCTTTATTATTATCTATTTTTAACTCTGTACCATTCTGAAATGCGTTTATTTTAAACATTCCACCTGTTTCAAGTGTAGAACCATTTGAACGAGTATCTAACCCTGCCAAAATAATATCTGCTGGAGTAAAAGCTTCTTGAATTTGATACGTTATTGTTCCCTTAATAGGATTTGAATTTTCATCAACTGAAGTATTTCCTGGTATAAAAAACACTAAACCATTTTCAGTTTCAATAATTGTATCTTTTTGATTATCAATTAAAAAATCTTGTTTGGGTAAATATTTTTCTGCCCAAATATTTTCTTCTACAGGTGTAATTGTTCCAATTTTATCAATTACATTTTCCTTTTCAAATAAATCTAAAATTGGTTTAGGTAAAATTGATTTTATAATTTCGCCAATTTCTGAGGTTGCTTTTTGAATTTGTGTTGGGGATTCTATTTTAACACCTGAATCCTCACTTTTCTCCTTACTTTTATCATCCAATTTTCTATACGAAAGCACAACTACAGCTACAACAAACAATGTTATAATTGCAGCGAAAATAAGCCCTGATTTGAATTTAATCCAGTTTTTGTAATTATTGGTTGATTGCTGAATTACAGATTTATAAGCTTCATTTTCAATTGCTTTTCTAAGGTTTTGATGAAATTCAAAATCTGATTTTAAATCTTCATTTTGTGTTAATGATTGTTCAAAAACTGCTTTTTCTTCAGCCGACAATTCATTATTCAAGTATTGCTCTATTAATTCAAAATTCGACATGGCATTATTGGTTTGAGGTTGACAATTTACTGTACTCTAATCTGGCTTTTTCTAAACACTTGTATTTCTGATTTTTAGCTACTTTTTCTGAATCGTAGCCAAAATTTTCAGCAATTTGTACCATGTTTAGTTTTTGGTAGTAAAAAGCAGTCAATAATGCTTTGCATTTTTCGCCTAATAACAAAAATGCTTTGTTTGCGTTGGTGTATTTTGAGTCGTCTTCTTGTTCTGTAATTACCTCATTTTCAGTAAAATGCTTTGCAAATTGAGCAAATCGGTTTTGTTTGGTTAATTTAATTTGCCATTGGTATTTACAAACTGAAAACAAATAAGTACTTAAGCTTGAAGTCAATTGAAAATCAGTTGTTTTAACCTTATTAATTAAAATCAATAAAGCATCTTGAAAAGTATCAAAAGCATCGTCAGTAGAGCCTCCATTGTTCATTATAAACCTTTTAATAGGAGGGAAGTAGGTGTATAAAATTTTGATATTCTTTTCCGAAACTTCGGTTTTGAGCATCAATAAAATAGATTCGTCGTTTGTCATAAAATGTTGATTATACTTACTTAATAAGAAAATGTAAAAAGGTCACCTAGAAAAATGAAAAAAAACAAAAAAGCATTGATATTTTTTATCAATGCTTTTTTGCTGAATGGTAAATAAATTTATGAAATAATTTTTTCTACGTGTCTCAATTCTTTGTCTTTTTGTTTTATGTTGATAATTTCCTGAATTACATCTTCGTCAACATTATTTACAAATCTATTCATAGCAAAAGTTATAAAATTTTCCATGGTATAGAAATATATTTTTTGCTTGGTTTCATTGTAAAATTCTTTTAATAACTCTCTTTTTGCAACAGAATGTTGCTTTGAGCTCGAACGTTCCCACCAATCTTCTTTTAGTTCGTCAGTAACTAAAATTAAAGGTTTGTTTTGCCTTTTAGCTTCATCAATTAATTGGAACCACATAATTAAATCGCTATAAACTATGTGCTCATCGTGTGTTTTTTCACCTTGACGAGGTACATAACCTGGAGCAATTTGTTTTTGAAAACGTTCTCTTCCGATTTCGAAAATATCTTCTAACCTATCGTTTGTATAAGGTTCTCCAATTTTTGAATCATCCAAAACATTTGATAAAGTATCTAAAATGATATCAGATTCAATATAATTTTGTTGCTGCGATTCTATTCTTTCTAATTCAGTAGAAATTGTATCAAGAGATTGATTTAAATGTTTTCTTACTAAATCAATCTCAAGATAACTATATCGGTTATAACCATTTAATTCTTGGTGAATTTCATTTTCTTTCTTCTTTAAGAAATCTCTAATGGTTTTATATACAATACCTTGTGATTGAATAATACCTTGACGATACCTATGAAATCGATAAGCAGCTTCGTGGGTTAGTTTTGTTCTGTACGAAATATTTTCCAAAATTTTAAAGAAAGCACTTCTGGCTTTTGGAGAATATCTATATAAATTTAACAAAGCATTTGAGTCAAAAGTAAATGTACCTTTTATCCAAACTTCATTTATTTCTTGATCTGAAGGATTATAATATTCAAAAAACTTATTTTTCATGATTTTTAAGTTATTATTCAATAATACTAAAAATTATTGAAATATGTGTTATTTATTATTACCAAATTGGTTTTTGCTTATTTAAAAAACTTTCAATACCAACTTTACAATCGATTGTCATACGTGCTCTTGCATTCTCTTCGGCTGCATATTTTAAAGCAGTTTCAATTGGCATTTCATGTACATTATTGATCATCAACTTAGTCAATTTCATTGATATAGCGGAATTTTGATCACATAAATTTTGAGCATAATTCAATACATATTCTTCAAGATTTTCGTGTGGCAAAACTTTATTTATTAATCCATAATAAAATGCTTGTTCGGCATCGATAATATTTGCACTTAATAATAGTTCCTTTGCACGACCTTCACCTATTTTTCTTAATAAAAAAATCATTACTATAGCAGGAATAAATCCTATCCTAGCTTCTGTATATCCAAATGTTGCTTTTTCAGAAGCAAATGAAAAATCTGTTACTGTTGCTAATCCACAACCACCTGCCAAAGCAGCACCTTGAATTTCAGAAATAATCACTTTAGGATAGTGGTATATCATTGAAAATAATTCCATCAATTCTGTTGAATCTTCGATATTTTCTTCAAAAGTATTAGTTTGAAGTTTTTGTAAATAAGCGAGGTCAGCACCAGCACAAAAAGCTTCTCCATTTGCTTTAAGAATGATTACTTTAATGTTTTCATCGTTTTTCCATTCAATTAATTTGCTTTTTAAAGCTTCAATTAATTCTGGGGATAATGCATTTCTTTTTTCTTGTCTGTTAAGAGTTAAAATGCCAATTCTATTTTTTATTTCTGTGATTAACATAGTTAAATTTTAATTGCACCTTGCTTACTTAGCGAGTGTAAATTTTTATAAATCAAATTGTTACCAATATTATTTACAATAATAGTCGACTTCTCAATCGAAAGGTAATCCTTTAAATAATTATTTAAATAATCAGGAATAAATATAAAATCTGCCCCCAATTTAGATAATTCTTTTTTTTCTACCTTATTAAACAGGTAGACAATCCTTTTACCATTAATTACAAAAATAGAATAATTTAAATTACTTGCATTATTTTCAATTGTAATTGTATTACTTTTTGAGATAAAATTATTTGCTCTAAATTTTTGAAGTGAATAATCAATTATTGTAGGCTGTGAAGTCATTTTTTTACTAGCACATATTAATTCACTATTACCATTTCTAAAGTAAAAAATTGGCGACTTATAATGATATAAAATATATTGTTCTTTTGAATTATGTTTCTCATAACCAAGCATGTATTGAATAAATGCGATAATTAGAACCAGTAAAATATTAATCCATTTGATAAATTTTGAGTGATGAATTATATTATAAAATACTAACAAAATAACTAAATAGGAGAGTATTAATTGTAGAATATTAAAATGAATGTTTTCGAAAATACCTAATGGAATATTTGAATTAAAATATGCGGTATAATTCATCAGATTTGTTAAATCTTTCAATAAATAAGCAATTTTTTGTGCAAGTGTTTCAAATGGTAATACTGCAAAAAACAATATAGATAAATAAAGTAATATGCTTGAAATTGGAATAACAATTATGTTTGCTAATAAAAAATTAAGTGTTAACTTATTAAAATAGAACAACGTAAGTGGGAATGTAGCTAATTGTGCAGCCAAAGTAACTGTGGTAATATCCCAAATCCATTTAATTAATATATATCTTGGTTTGAAAATATTATTTAAATAATCATTGAAGAACAGTATTCCCAGTACAGCAACAAACGAAAGTTGAAATCCAATATCCCATAAATAATCAGGATTATAAATTAACATAAATGTAGCGCAAGCGAATAGTAAATTATAGATATCAATATGATTTGTGCCTTTATTTCTCAATTTCCCAATTAAAATAAAGGTAAACATAATGCTTGCTCTTATTACTGATGCTCCAAATCCTGCTATAAATGTATAACTCCACATTAAAAGTATTGAAATTGATGCTATTAATATTTGATTTTTTCTAAAATTAGGAACCCAAAAAAATATTTTACTTAGAAATGTAAAAAATAAAGCAATATGCAATCCCGAAATAGCAATTATATGAATTATTCCAGAATTAGAGTATGAAGCAAAAATTTCGCTATCAAGATTTGTTCTAATCCCCAAAACCATTGCATTTAATATACTTGAGGCATTTTTATCTGATATATAATAGTTGAATTTTGATTCAAAAAAATGTCTGGAATAATATGCATAGTAAAATATATCCTTATCATGTGTATTGAAAATGAAAATTTTATCATTAAAAATATTATGCTGATAATAAATCCCATGCCTTTGCATGTATGTTTTGAAATCAAATTGAAATGGATTTTGTGGTTTGGGTATTTTAGTTGGAGTTCCATTTATTAAAATAGATATAATGGTCAAAAATAGTTGGTAAAACCTTTGTAATAAAAAGACAATCAATTAATTACACGAAGGTGTATGAAATCGTTTTCATACACCTTTATTTTGTTATATGAAAAGTACAAAAAAAGA